>CBIFWO010000009.1:0-30931 GCA_966186595.1 uncultured bacterium
GTTTATATCCGGTATGGACGTCAGGAAATTTGAGAGGATCTACCCCTAGTACGAGAGGACCGGGGCGGACGAACCTCTGGTGTATCGATTGTGGCCACCTGCTGCATTGTCGAGTAGCTATGTTCGGTCTAGATAAGCGCTGAAAGCATATTAAGCGCGAAACTAACCTCAAGATAAGATTTCCCTATGAGGACACTGAAAGACGATCAGTTTGATAGGTGCAAGGTGGAAGTGCGGCAACGCATGGAGCCGAAGCATACTAATAGTCCCATTGCCTTTTTATGTCCTTGTCACCTGCGTTAATACTTGTATTGACAGGGGTGATGAGGTAGACTTAACTAGTAATTGGTGGAGATCAACCACCATGTCAATCTTGAAAAGATTACATCAACCGTGCTTATGGACATCGAAGTAAGGTTTTGCGGGTAGCTCACTGACGATTTTTATCAGTTTGAAGCATGCCGACAAACCTTACTTCGGTGCCCATGGCGCTGAGGAAATACCTGTTCCCATTCCGAACACAGAAGTCAAGCTCAGCAGCGGCGATTATACTGCCAAAAGTGGGAAACTAGCACGGTGCCGAATTATAAAGAGACCATCCGAATAGGATGGTCTCTTTCTTTTTGCTGATATCGCGCAAAGATCGTCTAGCCCCTGAATAGGAAGTCTTCTCTCTTTTGACATCAATGGCCATGGTAAAATGGTTATGTATGCCGAACAAGCAGACATTACAACGATGGCGTAAAAAAATACAGCAATTACCTCTAGCAATCACTATCCCCTCGGCTGTTTTTATTTTTCTTGCTACATTTTATTCCCTAGCATTTTTTATCGATAAGCAAGTCACTTTTTCCTTTGCTGGACCTACCTGTGTGCGACAATTGACGCTTTTCCCTGGCCTTCAAAGTATCTCAGGGGAGAGCAACTACTCGGCAAAAGTTGCCGACAAAATAACGGTAGGAAGCGTCACTGTCGCTGCCTTTTCTATGTGTTTTACACCTGAAAAAGCTCCACTTTCAGGTGAATCGAGGGTGAGCACTGCACCTTTCGGGGGATGGCTCGCACGTAAAACATTTACTATTAAAGTCGGCGCGTCGCCAGTGGCAAATTTGGATGCGCTGGGGAAGCCAGTACCGGTCTCAAGGCCTTTGACGCTGGAATTAAGTGAAACAGATAAGGTTTTCTCGTATAAGCTGAAAATTGGTGACAAACGAGCTGACTGCAAACCACTCCAGTCAAAGCTATCGTGCGCCGTTGATAAGGTGGATCTCATCCAGGGCCAGACATATCCGGCAGAGTTAGAGCGTTACTTTGACGGCGCAAAAGTTGAGAGTGTCGCTAAGAGAGATATGGCCACTCTGCCAGCGGCTAAAGTGATGGATAGTTCAATCAAGGTAGGCGAGACGGTCTATGCCAAACCTAAAACGGCTAGCGTTACCTTTGATAAAAAGATTGCGCAAGCCTCGCCGACGCTTTATCGCATAGAGGGTGAGAAGCGAACAGCAGTGGCGACAACGGTGAAGGTTACTGATATGACTCTGGAAGTAAGCTTTACTGAGGATTTGCCCCGCTCGGCCGACTTCGAACTTGCTATCGATAAGGTTGTCGCGACAGATGGCAGTGGCCTGGACGAGGCATATCGGATACCGTTTAAGATGTCCGGAGGCCCTAGGGTAATGGGTGTGAGCGTCGGAACAGTAAGTGTCCCCCTTGGTGCGACGGCAGTTATCTCTTTTGATCAACCCCTTTCAGAAAAACAGGATATTGGGAAATTTGTGACACTTGGCGGAGGTGCAACGTTTGCCGGCAAGAAGAACAATCAACTATTCATTTCGCTGGCAAATGTGCCGAGGTGTGGAGACTTCAATATCAAACTCACCAATGATTTACAAAGTAACTATGATATCGCAGGTAACTCGGCATGGAGTTTTGCTGGCCGCACGATCTGTCATTCAATAGGGACGATCGGATATTCAGCCAGAGGAAGGGCGATCAATGCCTACTATTTCGGAACGGGCTCGAGGACAGTGCTATTTACAGGAGCTATACATGGTAGTGAATTTAGCACGAAAAGTCTGATGGACCGCTGGATCCAGGACCTTGAAGCTAATGCACGTAAAATTCCGACGGACAAGCAAATAGTTGTTGTTCCGGCAATTAATCCCGATGGAATAGCATCTGGGTCACGCACAAATGCACGTAATGTTGATCTTAATCGGAATTTCGCCACCAGCGATTGGCGAACCGATGTTACAGATGTGAATAATCGACCATTCCCGGGAGGGGGCGGACCGTCACCAATGTCCGAACCAGAGACTAACGCAATCGCGGCATTGGCGCGGCGATTACAGCCCCTGGTAATCCTTTCGTATCACAGTATCGGGGGTGTGGTAGCCGCCAACCAGGCGGGTGGGTCGGTAGGTTTCGCGAGCACTTACTCACAACTGAGTGGGTATCGTAATACAACAGGACAGGCGGGCGATACATTCGAATATGGCATTAGTGGAACAGCTGATGATTGGTATGCGGAAAACTTAGGTATCGCTAGTGTGCTTGTCGAGCTTGGCAGCCACAGCTATCATCAATTTGAACGTAACCAACGAGCAATGTGGGCGATGGTGAACGGCTAAGTTCTCCTGTACAATAAGCAATATGTGTTTGATGTGTTCAGTGGTATATACGGCGACAAGTTTAGCGCTTGTGACTGGAGTTCCGAGCCTAGCTTCCACGCAGCTGACGACTCAAGTCTCGGAGGTCAAAACATTACGGACCCTTCCGCTGGCTTTAGAGGCGGTGAAGCTGCCTGCGATTAAGGATCCAGGGTGGCTGGTCCAGCAAAAGGCCGCGGAAGCGGCGGCTAAGAAATCGCAAGTAAAAGTTGTGACATATGACGTTATGACCAGAGGTGTCATCACGGCAGATGTGGCGGAGTTTAAGGCACAGGCTAACGCGACGCTCAACGATGGCCGGGGATGGGCCCGTATGGGGGTGTCGTTTGCAGAAGTCGCAAGTGGTGGTATGTTTACCCTGGTCCTTAGTGAGGCTAGTCAACTGCCAACTTTTTCGTCGGGATGTGGGGTTGAATATAGTTGTCGAGCGGGTCGTTACGTCATTATTAACCAGGACCGATGGCTTACGGCCACGCCGTCCTGGAATAACGGGGGTGGAACTTTGAGAGATTATCGGCACATGGTGGTCAACCATGAAACGGGGCATTGGCTGGGTCATGACCATGAGAGCTGCTCTGGGGCGGGCAATCCAGCGGCCGTGATGCAACAACAGTCCATTAGCCTACAGGGGTGCACATTTAATCCTTGGCCGCTTGCAAGCGAATTGTGGTCTACGCAGCTAGGAATTAAACGATGAGGCATCTTACTTCTGGGTTGAAGCCATTTTTGCAGAGCCATAAGAGGCTAGCGATCGTTTCTGTAGTAGTGTTTTCTGTCTTATTGTTTGGAGGCCTGTACGGTGCTTGGAGCTTTCTGGGGTGGCAGGCATATGAGCAGCGCACTGGTCAGTCGCTGAGCAATATTCATGCTCGGCTGGATCAGGCGCTCAAGTTAGAGGTAAAAGACGGTAAGATGCGTTCCGCCAAGTTGACAGCGCTTGAGAAAACTAAAACCGACGTCGAACAATATAAGAAGGATTGTCAGCCAGGGGTATTACTAGCGTGGCAGACCTCTTTTGAAGCAGCAAAAAAGCTAAAAGATAAGTGTGATGCTGTCGCATCATCACTAGCGCAGCTTCAGAGCGATCTAGAGAGAATCGTTGCATATTTAAGAGATGAGTCGCTTATAGCTGCTCTACTCCGGCCTCTCGATGAGACAGCAAACCTGGACGAAACCAAATGGCAGCAAGTCAGTGATACCTGGCAGCAAGTAAGAGAGAAAACGGGTGAGGCAACGGTTGGTAATGCGTTTAAGCCGGTTCATGAGGTCGTAAAAGAGCGACTCGCAGCTGTAGCAACCGCCTGGACGGGGCTTTTGGAGGCACATGATGTAAAGGATAAGGCACGTTTTGAATCGGCAACCGAGGGACTCATGCGGGCCTATGGAACGTTCAAAGCGACAGCAGAAGACACGGCCGGTGTGTATCAAAGCCTGGAGGATGCTCTGCAGAAAAGTTATCAGTTCACCTTTCACTAAAACTATTACAAAAATAATACGGCCCTTCTCGCAGATAAGGCCGTATTATTTTTGAATCTAAATTTAGGATTCAAACAGGTGCATATCAATCATATAGCACCTCCTGCATAAATGCAATGTATTAGAAAACATAAAAACCGCTTGTGTAAATATTGACAAAAAGCATAAGAAATGTTAATATCTATCCCATACACATATCACGTGTGAGGTAAAAGTGGAACGTGAGGTTCCAAAGGAGTTTTAAAATGGCAGGAACAAAAGCAGGTGGCCGCAAGGCTGCCATGAAAAACCTAGCAAAAGACCCACAATTTTACGCTAAGATTGGCGCAAAAGGTGGTCGTAACGGAACAACTGGTGGCTTTGCTGCCAACCCCGAGCTCGCTCGTATTGCAGGCGCAAAAGGTGGTCGTATTTCACGCCGCCGCAAGGCTGTTGCCACGGTAACACCTATTATGGCAAAGAGCCAGGCTGACGATCAGGTCGTTCTCGACCAAGCTGCTTAGCCTTTAGCGAACAAACAAACTAAATATCCGGTTTCAAAGCTGGATATTTAGTTTACGGGAAAGTTTATATCGTCGCAGCGTACAGACCCGGGCGTCGTTAACCTTCCAGTTCCCTTGGCAAACGAGGCATTTATATTGATATTTTTTCGTTTGCATGCCAGTTGCCGAACAAGTGGGACAAATACTTCTGGCGTGGAGCCAGTCACGATAGGTATCGAGGGCGTCCTGGATTTCATTATCGTCAAGGGTAATGCCATAGTGGGCAGATGATTGTTTAGCATGTTCCCACGCATCGCACTCCATTTCTATGAGTTGGATATCTCGTATGTAATCAGTATGCCCCAAGAGTGCATGAGATAACTCGTGGAGAAGGTGATCTGGTTTGTCGTGTGGGTCAAAGTAAATAACTTTACTATCAGGTGACCATCTAAAGTGATCATCTGCAACGAATCGAAGATCAGGAAAATCTTTCGAGAGTTTAGCGGCGAGCAAGGTGGTCGATTGCATAGTAGTAACATCCATAGGCAACTGCATATTCGGGGTGCTTGGCACGTATGATTCTGGGGGCGGGGATATGAGGTGGAAGCTTTTCGCGGAGGATGGCTTTTAGCTGCGTGCCGTATTTGTCGAAATGCGTACCAATACTCCCACCGAGAACAATAACATCAGGTTGTAAGAGGGGAATTGTGGCCAGGAATCCACGGCTAATTCTATCCGCGATTTGGTGCCATGTACGTTCCGAAGTAATGTCGCGTGCGTATTTGCGATATGTTTCGAAGATTGCTTTTCCGGAGGCGAAGGACTCCCACTCACGTACGACTCCGTCAAATTCCACCAAGGCCCGTCCACCCTCGCTGTATCGCAAGCCCGAATCGATATGACCATTGGTGATAATGCCCGTCCCAATCCCTGTGCTAATCGTCACATAAAGTACCGATTGTGGCATGGGATCGAGCGCTCTTGTCTCGGCGAGACCCGCCAGGTTGGCATCGTTCTCGATGAATATGGGCGTATTGCCTAGTACGCCAGAGAGGGCCCTCTGGGCATGAAAGTTTTTCCAACCCAGGTTATTGCACCATACTGCCACCCCATCCTTGATAATTCCAGGAAGGCCAACGACGATTGCCTCAACGGGATGTTCGTCGTAATGTGCATCGATAGTTTTGCGAAGTATTCTGGCATACTCCTTCTCATCCTTTGGAGTGGGGAACTTAATAACTTCGCCCATTTTACCGTCACGTCCAAACGACGTCACGAGCGTCTTCGTTCCTCCTGTATCGACTGCCACTAGCATGTTTCTAGTGTAGCATGGTTGGTTTATACTGAGGTTTATGAAAGATCTTACTTTAATCACCAGCAATCCTGGAAAAGCTAAGGAGTTTTCACAGCTGCTTGGTTTTGAAGTGCGAACCGAAAAGCTGCCACTTCCTGAAATTCAATCAACAGACGTAGAAGAGGTGGCCATTCTAAAGGCAGAGACGGCCTATGCACATCTCAAGCGGCCAGTGTTCGTGGATGATACGGGTCTTTATATTCATGCCTGGGGGCAGCTGCCAGGTGCCTTGATTGCCTGGTTTCTGGATAATGTGGGGAATGAAGGTATTTTGAAAATGCTCCATAGTTGGGATAAGCGGGACGCCACAGTAAAGACGGCCTTAGGCTACTGTGACAGTAATGGTGCTCGGGTGTTTGTTGGTGAGCTCCCCGGTACTATTGCCCATTCAATTCAAGGTAAAAATGGGTTTGGGTATGATCCGATTTTCATTCCAAAAGGGCAAGGAAAAACGTTCGCGGAAATGACCCAAGACCAGAAAAATGTCGTATCCATGCGTGCAGTAGCTGCGCTACGCCTCCGTGATTATTGGAATTTAACCCAGCCACATCGGCCCTAAGTTGCAAATCCCTCTTAAACATGGGTATAATAGCTAAAAGTGAAAGAGAGGGAGCGTATGAGACGAACAAAAGAGGGTGGTTCGGTGCTCGGTTTTGTTGTTGTGGCGATCGTATTAGGAACACTTTTGCTAGGCGGGGTTTATCTAGTCAGTAGGCAAGAGGGACGATCTGCTTCCCCAGTTACCAAGCCTCAAGAGCCATCGAAGAAGGATGAAAAACAGGCCCCGCCGCCCGCCGAGCCGGGCAAAAAACCAGAGTCGCAGGCGCCACAGTCAACCCCGCAGGCTGGGGTGGCGCACGAACTGCCGGTGACAGGTCCAACGGAATCGCTTGGTCCACTTCTCGTCCTTGGTCTAGTGAGCGGTCTTTTTGTCAGCTATATCCGCTCCCGCCAAGCTCATCTCTCTCTTTGACTTGTTGTGCCATCTGAGGTACAATAGAGGTAATCTGGGAGCACTCTCTTTACGTATGCTTCTAAGAAATATCAAATTTAAGGAAGGAGTTATAATGGGGCACTTCATGCCAAGCGGCATGGCCTCATTAGACAAAACTTATGGCCACAAAAGCCACAGTAACAATGGATGATCTGCTCGCAGCAAGTAGCGACAGCATCAAGCAGCTAACAGCAGGTGAGGTAATTACCGGTAAGGTGTTAAGCCTCCGCAAGCATGAGGTTTTGATCGACCTCGGCGCCCAAGGGGTTGGACTCGTGCCACGCCGCGAAGTTGGTTTCTCGCGAAGCCTTAAGGAGGGCGACGAAGTCACGGCGAGTGTTGTGGACGCTGAACTTGATAATGGCTATTCTTTACTTTCTCTTCGTAAAGCTGCGAAGGATCGCGGTTGGGAAGAGGTTGCAGCCAAGCTCGAAAGCGGCGAAATCATTGAAGTTACACCTTACGATGCTAACCGTGGTGGGCTTTTGGTTGAATTTGAAGGTGTTCGCGGCTTTTTGCCTGTATCACAGCTTTCAGCTGAGCACTATCCACGTGTCGGTAGTAGCGACAAGGATGAAATTCTGCAGCGCCTCAATGCACTTGTTGGCCAGGTGATGAAGGTACGTATTCTTGATAGCGACCGCAAGGCAAACAAGCTGATCTTTAGCGAGAAAGAGGCTATCAAGGATGGTCTTGCTGATCGCTTTGCGCAGCTCAAGGTAGGTGACACTGTAAAGGGTGTCGTGACTGGTGTCGTTGACTTTGGAGTTTTTGTGAACGTCGAGGGCATCGAAGGTCTCGTACACATCAGTGAAATCAGCTGGGAGCGTGTTAACAATCCATCTGAGTACGTCAAGGTTGGCCAGACAATCGAGGCTAAGATCATCTCGATCGACAAAGACCGCCTCAGTCTTAGCATTAAGCAACTGACTAAGGATCCATGGCTTGATGAGGTTGAGAAGTTCAAATCGGGTGACAAAGTTGAAGGTACAGTAACTCGCATTACGCCATTTGGCGCATTTGTCCAGATTAGTCCGGCCGTCGAAGCACTCGTCCACATTAGCGAGCTAGGCGATGGCAATGACATTGATCCCGAGAAGGTATTTACGCTCAATGAGCGCAAGGCTTTCAAGATCCTCGATGTTGAAAAAGAAAACCGCAAGATTTCACTGTCACTTGCTGACAAATAAATAACGAGAATAAACACGTCCATGTAACGGGCAGAAAGGAGCTTTCATGAGCCAGGAAAAAGTACTTGTCGTTGCTGACTCGATTACTGTAGGTGAGCTGGCTGAGACGCTCAAGCTGCCCGTCACGACCCTGATTGGTGAGTTGTTTAAAAACGGAATCGTTGCAACCATCAATCAACGAATTGATTTTGAAACCGCGACAATTATTGTCGAGGAGCTTGGTCTTGATGTTGAATTGCAGAAGAAAGAGACCGCTCACGCCCAAGAACGAAAAACACATCAGCTTTCTGATAGGGCTGTAGAGCGACCACCAATTGTGGCGGTGATGGGGCATGTTGATCACGGCAAGACGAGCCTTCTTGATGCGATCCTCGGCACTAAAACTACCGAAGGTGAAGCCGGGGGAATTACTCAGCATATTAGTGCCTATCAGACCATTCGCAATGATCGTTCAATTACGCTCTTGGATACCCCTGGACACGAGGCTTTCGCTGCACTTCGCCAGCACGGCGCGACACTGACTGACGTTGTAATTATTGTTGTGGCTGCCGATGATGGCGTCAAGCCTCAAACTGTGGAGGCAATCCGCTTTGCGCAGAATGCTAACGCAAAAATCGTCGTGGCAATCAACAAGATCGACAAGGATACGGCTAATCCGCAGCTTGTAAAGACGCAACTTGCCACCGAATACAATCTCAACCCTGAAGAATGGGGCGGTGATACGGTCATGGTTGAGGTAAGCGCCAAAACCAAGCAAAACATCGACAAACTGCTCGATATAGTACTTCTCGTGGCTGATATGGAGGAACTAAGGGCTGATATTGATGTTCCTGCTGAGGGTCTGGTGATTGAATCTCACATGGAAACGGGACGTGGTTCAGTGGTGGGACTTTTGGTAGAGCAGGGTGTATTAAAGCCCGGTCACTTCCTTGTTGCCGGAACAGCCTATGGAAAAGTGCGCACCATGCTGGATTTTGCGGGAAGGACGCTTCGTAGTGCTGGGCCTTCCACCCCAGTTACTGTGACCGGATTTAAAGAACTGCCCCAATTTGGTGATGTCTTTACGATCGTCAAAAATGAAAAAGACGCGCGACGACAGACCGAGCTGGCCCGCATCGAACGTGAGAAGAACGCCGCAAGCACCAATGTTACTGGGGCGGATCTTCTTAAGATGATGAACCAGCAGCACGATACCCAAGAGATCAAAGTGATTGTGAAGGCAGATGTACAAGGTTCGCTTACTTCTGTGATGGATAGTCTACGATTGCTAGATACGGGTAATGAGGTAATACTTCGCATTGTGGGAAGTGGCGTTGGTAATATATCTGAGAATGACATTCGTTTGGCTGCTGATGGCGAAACCATTATCTATGGTTTTAATGTTGAGTTGCCCCCGGCAGTAAAACGCCTGGCGATGCGTGATAAGGTACAGGTGCGACTTTACAAAGTAATTTACGAACTTCTCGATGATGCCCGCAGCACTATGGAAGAAAAGCTCGCCCCAGAGGTAGTAGAGACCGAGATCGGAAAGCTAACGATCAAGGGGATCTTCCGTACGCTCAAGGAAGAGCTGATTGTTGGTGGCGAAGTGGTGAGCGGTAAAGTGATGCCAAATGTCCTTGCTCGCATCAAACGTGGTGATGAGCAGCTGGCAGAGGCGGAAGTCATGAGTGTTCAACGACAAAAGCAAGAGGCCAAAGAGGTCTTTGAGGGTGAAATGTGCGGTCTTTCTCTAAAGACAAGCAAGAAACTTCTTCTCGAAGAAGGGGATAAAATCGAATTCTTTACGAGGGAGCTCGTCAAGCGGACCCTTTCTTAGACTAGATATGCAATAAAGTGCCGGCTTTTATAAGTCGGTATTTTATTGTGTAGTGAATATGCCAATGCTTATACTTGACTTTAAATCAAAACTATGATAACATTCACTTAAAGCAATAAAACAAACATTGCCAAAAACAACCTAGTAGCGTTCTTAAAAAGGAGAACCAAGATGTCAGAAAAAGGCCCTAAATTTAACCCTGCTACAGAAGCACTCAATGCTTTTGAAGAGGACAAACGAGTTCATGAAGAGCAGGTAGCTCGTGAATGGATGAGGACTCACTGGGAAAAAGCTCAGGAAATCCTAAATGAAGGTAAGGCTGATAGGGATAAGGTTGAACAGTTTGGTGATGAGCATCGCCAAGTACTTGAAGACCTCGTTCCTCTTTCGGAAGCGCAGGACAGGTTAGCTGAGCGTACTGAAGCTGAGAAGGCGAACCCTAATGATGATCCTTATGAAATAAGTGATGTTGATTCTGAACATCGCCGGGCCGAAGAAGCTCGGGTTATTGAAGAGGCCTTTGAAACGAAGTTGAACGCAAAGGGTAACGCCAAGCTGCGTCAAATGGACAGGCTATCTCGTGAGTATGCAGAGTTAGAAAAGCTTATTGATGAAGGTGAGGCCGACGAGGACGACCTAAGGCGGCATGAAGATGTTCACAATCGCCTTGATGAACTACTGGCAAAATACGAGGCTTCAGACGATTATAATCATGAGTTTGCCTACTATATGATCGATCGTAGTGATGAAGCGCGCCATGAGGCAGGTATGTCGGCTCTGTTTGAAGCGCGGGAGCGTGGATCTAAGAAGACCGAGGAAGATGCGATTGCTCCAACTGCTGAGACTGATGACGAAAGTACGGCTGAGCAGATCCAAGGTGCTTTTGATGACGCATTTGAGAATACTCGCGGAGACGAGGGTAAAGATCCGACCGACACTTACGATGACGACAACGAGCTCATTACTCCTCCACTCGAGGATGATGACGACAACGAGCTTAACACTCCTCCACTTGATGATGACGAGGATCCTAGCAAGAAAAAGACCGAGAATGATAATGAGCTCGTTACACCTCCATTAGAGGATGACGACGAAACTGAGGTGCTGGCTCCAGTTCCTGAGCGCCGTGAACGAATGAGCCGAGGCCGCAAGATTGCTATTGCTTTAGGCGCTGCCGCGATGATTGGTGTCGGTGCTTGGCTAGCAACTAGGGGACTTGAAAATCCGTTTAAGGGGATGGGTAACTGGCTTCCTGACTGGATGCGTCCTACGGAAGCAATCGAAGCTCATGCTGTTGCTAATCCTGACTTTATCCCAGACGTGCCACCTCAAGTACCCGCAGTGGATACACTCCCAGCCTCTACCGGATTTGATTATCCATGGAACTGGGCTGCCGAAGCTAAGGGCGCTGATAATGCAATGGGCTTCCTTGAAACCCTCGCTAATAAGGCTCAGGCTGCCGGACATGCTGTTGAATGGCATGGTAACGGTACCACTAAGTGGATAGAAGTTGACGGAAACAGCAACACGCAACACGTCATTGATGTTCTTCGACAATACCGATAATAGTACGTTATACTATTAGAAAAGCAGTAAGTTAGCAAATAGGAGAAGGTAGAATGTTCCAGATTGATGATAAGTTTCTGCAGGACCTTGGCTTAGATCAACTTCCCGACGATCAAAAGCAAGCGTTCAAGGAGCACATTTACAGCCAGCTAGAGCTACGAGTAGGTACGCGTCTATCGGATGGTCTCAGTGATGCACAGTTAGCGGAATTCGAATCGTTTGTTGATCGGAAGGCGGATAAGGTCCAAGAATGGGTGAGCAAAAATACCCCCGATTATCAAAACGACGAGAGTTACAAGCAGCTTAAGGAGAATGCACCTGCCAGCCTGGATGATGCGACATTGCTCGCAGAGTATGCATCACTAAAATGGCTTGCCCTTAATCGCCCAGACTATCAGACTGTGGTGGCACAGGTGATAGAGGAGCTAAAGAAAGAAATTCTCGGTAATCGCGACGCTATTTTAGCTGCGTAGGTATCCGTTGATAAAACCTTGGCCCGTCATCTGACGACCACTAGGAGCGATAAGCTCGTCAATCGACAAATAAGCACCGTCTTGGCATAGTAGGTCAAGCGGTGTTTTTTGTGTGGTAGAGACATGGGCTTTTGTAACGATAATGTCGTTTCCGTCAATCGTGATTTTGCTTTTTGGGAAACCCAAGTATGCGCGGATTTGGCGTTCAGCCGCGGTGGCGGATATGAAGGATGGGTTGATCCAGGCGTCTGATTTATCGAGCAGCTGGCAGTAAGTTGCTTGGGATTCATCCTGAGGAATTGGTGCGAGTGTTCCGTCCATGATGGATGGGAAAAGGGTAAAGAGAAGGTCTGCGCCCAGATGCGATAGTGAGTTGTAAATATCAAATTTCGTTTCGGTCCCGGATAAGGACAGTTTGGCTTGACTATACACAGGCCCTGAATCCATTCCTGCAGTCAGCTGCATGATAGAGACTCCTGTTTCCTTGTCACCTGCCAGCAGGGCCGATTCGATGGGGGTAGGTCCTCTATATTTTGGAAGTAAAGAGGGATGAATATTAATAATGCCCTTTGGAAACAAGTCAATGACACGCTGGGGAATAATGCGTCCATAGGCAACTAGGATTGCTATTGCGGCATTCATCGATTTTAGCTCCTCAAAAATATCCGTAGGACGATGAGGGAGAAAAACTGGAATATTGTGACGCTGACCAATCGCTGCGACCTCTAGATCCCGATTATTGCGTGATTTGCTATCGCTATGGTGAGAGATGATGGCCTTTACATTATATCCACGCTCAAGAAGGCCGGAGAGGACTGGGGCATCTGTTTTCTTTAGGCCGCTAACGAGCCGTTCATTGCCAAAGAATACGATTGTTTCGGATGTGTTTTTCATAGTCCAGGGGTTGTAGCTCGCCTTTCTCGTCGAGTGTATAAAATGCGTCGGCTTTATCTTTGATATGATCGACAAAAACGATACCATTTGTATGGTCGATCTCGTGCTGGATAACGCGAGCAAGAAAGCCTTCGGCCTTGAATCGAATCTCATTGCCATGAATATCCATCGCTTTTATGCGCACTTTCGAGTGACGGGGAACCATGCCATAGATATTTTTTACGCTCAGGCAACCTTCATAATCACTGATAAGTTCACCCTCAAGTTTTATAATTTCGGGATTGATGAGTGTGGTAAAGGTGCGTTCAGCCTTGTCCTCGAAGTTACTGCGAATGATAACCACGCGTTGGAGATTATCGATCTGGACGGCGGCTAGAGCGGCGCTAATTTCGTGAGGTCGACTATCCTCCCAGTCTAAGGAGGCACTGGTCATGTCATCTACTAATTTTCGAGTCTCATCCGTAATTACGTGCACTTTAATGGATTTCTCCCGCAGATGAGAATGGGGGAGGGTAATAATGTCGTCGCTTTTCATCCCCTTAAGTATAGCAGTTTTTTAGAGGAGACTAATAGGATCTAGCTCGAATTGCCAGTGAGTCGGAGGAAGAAGCTTCAGAGTATCGAGAAGGATTGAGCGGCGCGGTGATTTTAGGATAAGCTGCCATCTGTAGGTGTCGTGCTGACGTTCGTAAAATGCTGGTGTTGGACCAAGAATTTGCAGATCTTTGATTTTCCTCTGTCGTAAAGCATCTGCTAATTTTTGAGCATTTTTTATAGCTGCAGCCTCGGTTTTGTAAATACAGGAAAGCTTGAGGAGATAAGTATACGGAGGGAAGAGCCCGCGTTGTCTCTCGGCGAGAGTTTTTTCGTAGAATGATTCGTAATCTTGGGCGATTCCATCGGTAATGGCGGGGTGAGAGGGCTGATAACTCTGGATGATGACGCTAGTTGGATGGTGAGAGCGACCCACGCGTCCAATAACTTGGGCGAGAAGCTGAAAGGTACGCTCGCTGGCTCCAAAGTCTGGTAGGCTTAGTCCGGCATCAGCTTGGATAATGCCGACAGTTCTCAGTTTGGGGAGATCAAGGCCCTTGGCAATAACCTGTGTCCCCACTATTATGTCGACGTCACCTTGGTAAAGCTCCTTGTATCTTTGATCGACGGTTTCTTTAGCGTGGGTATCACCGTCAAAGCGGGCAATTACCTTGTCTGGAAAGAGTTTCCTCAGTTCTGATTCGATGAGCTTCGTTCCTATGCCTTTGTGTATAACATCTGTGTGGTGACAGACCGGACAACTGGTAGGTACGCGATTTGTCTGATTACATATGTGACAGCGCAGCTCGTGATGGTCTGCGTGAAGAGTGAGCGGGATAAAACAGCGAGAACATGTTGCCATCCATCCGCAGTTTTCGCAGAGGGTTGTGCTTGCGCTACCCCGACGGTTATGAAAGACGAGCGCCTGATGCTTTGATTCGAGCGTATCTATAACCTGATCTAAAAATGTATTCGAGAAGAGCCGGTGTTTTGTGAATTGATTATGCTTTGTCATATCAACTAGCTGGATATTTGGGCGGGTAGCTCCCTTTTGTGCGCGGTTTCGCATGTGGATAATGGGTCGATCGGATTGCTCTGCAAGATAGTAGTCGGTTACGAGAGGAGTGGCACTTCCTAAAATCACCTTTGCCTGGTGGGATTTGGCCAGTACGCTGGCCGCCCTCAAGGCAGAATATCGAGGAGATTGTTCTTGCTTAAAGCTAGGTTCGTGGGCCTCATCAATCACTACTAATCCAAGGTTGTGAACTGGGAGAAAAAGTGCGGACCGTGGACCTATTATCACACGAGGTTCTGCGCTATCTAGTGCTTCTTTCCATGCAAGATGACGCTCAGCTTCGGTCTGGCGGGAGTGAGTAGGGATGATATTGCTAAAGTGGAGGGAGAATTCGTCTACCACCTGCGAGGTTAGAGAGATTTCAGGGACGAGTATTATAACCGAGCGACCAGACTCGAGCGTCTTTTTAGCCATTTCGATATAAACAGCGGTTTTTCCAGAGCCAGTGACACCGTGAAGAAGAGCGGAGCCCGGGCTCATGGTCTCTAGGGTATGGACTGCATCAGATTGTTCTTTCGTGAATACATTTTTTGTTCGATTACGAACCGGTTCTTTTGTGGAGTTATTCCGAACGCGGCGTGTCTTTCGAATACCTCGAGGGAGAACAGTCTGTAGAACTATTCCTAGATGGGTTGAATAGTAATCACTCAACCAGAAAGAAAGCTCCAAGATCTGCTTGGGTAAGGGTCTTTGCTCGATGAGTGCTGTTATGGGTTTTGTGGCAAAATCTGGCTGTCTAACCTGTCGGATAACAATACCTACGACGGTCTTCTTTCCGACCTCGATGGTAACAAGTTGCCCAATTAATAATTGCACCTCGGACCCATAAGTGAACGAGGCGCTATTTGCTCGGATAACCTGATTGGGCGCCACCTCGTAGTAGTGCATGTCATTATTATACTTTGTAGTAGTATGTTTCATATTGGAAATGTGGCGAAATTACTCTTTTGGCTCGTCATGGTTGCACTATACTGTTAAAATAACCTTATGTATTTTGAAAGTCGTGCCCAGGCAGGGCAAATGTTAGCTGCGCAACTTTTGGATAAGTATCGCTATGATAACTGTGCGGTCGTCGCACTGAGTGATGGCGCTGTTCAGGTGGGTGAGCAGATTGCGGCTGGTCTTCACTGTATCCTCACCATGCTGCTTATCGAAGGCATTCCCGTGCCAGGCGAGGATGTACAATTTGGGGGGGTGTCGCAGAATGGAGGCTTTACCTATAACAGTGCATTTTCCTCTGGAGAGATAGAAGAATACGTTGGAGAGTTTCATGGCTACCTAGAGGAAGAGAAAAGGCGTGCCTTCCAACGAATTAACCGCTTACTAGGTGATGGAGGTATCATCGATAATGATATGTTACGTGATCATGTAGTAATTTTGGTAGCGGATGGATTGGATGACGGAGCTCTCCTTGATGTAGCAATGGACTTTTTAAAGCCAGTTCGGATCAAGAAATTGGTTGTCGCAACACCGGTAGCGAGTGTACCCGCAGTCGACAAGCTCCATATGATTGCCGACGAGCTGCACGTGTTGGATGTAAAAGAGAACTACATGGGAACGAATCATTATTACGAACAAAATGACATCCCTTCTCATGAGGAAACGATTGCCAAAATCAATCAAATTGTCCTGAATTGGCGCTAATGCAATTGAAAAGCATCGTCAAAAAGTGTAGAATAAAAAGCAACGGAAGTGACAGGAAGTTAAGTAAGGGAATATATGCTAGACGTTTTTATTACTTCAAGAGTGCGGCGGAAAATTGTCGTTGTGTACGCAAAATATCCAGATTTTCATACGCACGTACGTGGACTTGCAAAATTGATTAAGGAAGATCCAGGAAATATTCAACGTGAGCTGAAGCGCCTCGAGAAAGTCGGTTTTCTCACGAGTGAGAAGCAAGGTAATACGAAGATTTACTCAACGAATAAACAGTTTCCAATTTTCAAGGAACTCCAGAGTATCGTGATCAAATCCCAGCAGCAGGCGAGCCGACCAAAACGCTCGTCGGCTGATGTGTAATGACCTTATTCGACGAAATTCTTGTTGCGAGGGGCCTCACAGGGAAAGTTAGGGACACTTTTTTGTCGCCAGACTATGAGGCGAGATACGATCCGTTTTTATTGCCTGACATGGACAATGCTGTTCAGCGATTAGTGCTTGCAAGGCAAGGGCAGGAGAAGATTACAATCTATGGCGACTACGATATCGATGGTCTAACTGCAACGACACTACTTCTTGATGCATTTGAATCCTTTGGTTTTGAGCATGTGGAGGCCTTTATCCCTAATCGGTTTGTTGAAGGATATGGACTCACGATTGATGCGATTGAAAAGATTGCCGGCGATGGGGCTGATCTGATTGTGACGGTGGATTGTGGAAGTCTGAGCCATAAGGAGATTGAGCGCGCAAATGAGCTGGGAGTTGATGTGATAGTCACCGACCATCACAATGTGGCTGATACGCCGCCACCGGCTGTTGCAACGATTAATCCTAAGCGAAGGGATCACGACTACCCCTTTATTGATTTGGCTGGTGTTGGCGTCGCATTCAAGCTCGTGCAGGCGCTCCAGACTAAGCTCGATGGTCTGCCCCCAGGGCAGGAGAAGTGGCTACTTGATCTAGTCGCCCTAGGAACGGTGTGCGATGTTGTGACATTGGTGGATGAGAATCGAACGAATGTCTACTGGGGACTGAAGGTTCTGGCGAAGACACGCCGACCAGGATTAAAGGCATTAATGGCCGTTGCGGCAGTTGAGGCGGAAAAGGTAAATGCCCGCGCACTTGGTTTTGGATTAGGTCCTCGCATGAATGCGGCTGGCCGACTGGAGACGGCGAAGCACGCGCTAGAGATGCTGCGAGCGAGCGATGGGGTGCAGGCACTTGAAAAGGCGCAGCTCCTCGACTCCTTGAATGTTGCCCGGCGCAGTGACCAGGACAAGATTTTTAAAGTGGCAATTCTGCAGGCCGAGGAACTAAAAAATGATCCAGTGCTAGTCGTGAGTCATCCGGATTGGAACCATGGAATTATAGGAATTGTGGCCGCAAAGCTTCTAGAAAAATATAAAAAGCCGACGTATGTACTACAGGAGATGGGTGAGGAGTCAAAGGGATCGGCACGGAGCTTTGGCGATTTCAGCGCAGCTGATGCCATTCGGTCAGCGGATGACATTATTATAAAGGGCGGTGGACATAAGTTAGCCGCTGGCGTAACCCTCCTAACGCAGAACATTCCTTCTTTTCGACAAAGGGTTAACGAGTTTTATCGAACACAAAATTTATTCAACCAAGAAGCATTGCTTTTGCCCAAAGCAGATGTGGAAGTAAGTATGCTTGGGAATATCACCGAACAGTTTTTGACGGAAATTGCGCAATTAGAACCTTTTGGAAACGGCAATCCAGAGCCAGTTCTAAAGTTAGAAAATGCTCTGGTAATCAATCAGCGTCGCATGGGGGCCGATGCGCAACATCTCAAACTGGAGCTTCGGGATGATAACGGAGCAAAAATGCAATTTCTTGCATTTAGTGCACCTGCGCACTTTTTCGTTGAACCGGGTGAGAGGGTAGCGGTATGGTTCCAGCCCATGCTGAATGAGTGGCAGGGACGAAAGTCTATTGAAGGTAGGCTGCTTCACTTAGAAAATCGATAAGGCATTGCAAGTGAGACTCGTCTCTGTTACAATGACTAGCGATATGGTACAAGTTTCACGTAAAGACGAACGAGAGGCGAACGAGAACATTATTCGTCGCTTTAACCGCAAAGTCCTGCAGAGTGGTGTTCTAGCTGCGGCAAAGGGAGCAATGCGCTTCTCAAAGCCGATGAGCAAGAAAGACCGACGTGCGAAAGCGATTATTCGCAAAGAGCGCAAGGCAGACAAATTAGCTAAAGCCCGTCTAGGAATTCGCTAATCTATGGCGCTTAAAACGCGCATTAATGACGATCTAAAAGCCGCTCTTTTGGGCGGCGATCGTTTTGCTGCCGAGGTGCTTCGTGGTCTCAAGGCTGCTATCCTGAACGAAGAAGTGGCGAAGGGTAAGCGCGAGGAAGGTCTAGGGGATGAGGAAATCGAACAAGTTTTGGCCCGTGAGGTCAAGAAGCGTATGGAAAGCGCGGCACTTTACGATCAGAATAACCGTGAGGATTCTGCCGACACCGAGCGCCGCGAAGCTGATATTCTTCGCAACTATCTTCCAAAACAGTTAAGCGAAGCCGAGCTAAAGACAATCGTTGACGCGAAAGTAGCCGAGCTTGGCGCAACTGACGCAAAAATGATGGGTCAGGTGATTGGCGCAGTGAAAAAAGATGTCGGCAATACCGCTGATGGTGCGATGATTGCAAAGCTTGTCAAAGAAGCTTTAATCTAAACAAAAAGGAGAAGAAATGATCATATTTTTCGGTCCTGCCGGTGCTGGAAAAAGTGTGCAGGGGCAACTGCTTGCGGCTCGGAATGGTTGGCGCTGGATCAGCGCGGGCCAGCTGCTTCGTGACACGCATGATATTGAAATTATCAAGCAAATGCAGACAGGAAAATTGGTTAACCCTGAGCAGGTAAGTCACTTAATGGTCGATGCTTTAAAGCGAGCGAAGAATATCGATCGTGTCATTCTGGATGGATTTCCGCGGCAGCTTTCGCAGGCAGAGCATCTGATCGAGACGCAACCCGAGCATGAACGTTCGATTGCACTTGTCGTGGTGCTCGAAGTGCCTCGCAGCGAGCTTTTAAAACGAATTGAAGTCCGTGGGCGAGTTGACGATACACCAGATGCCGTTGACGAGCGCCTAAAAATTTATCGAACCGAGATCTATCCGATTCTTACCTATCTTACCGAACAAGGGGTCAGTATTGCGCACATCGATGGCAATGGGACAGTTGGACAGGTACACGATCGCATTATGGAGGAGCTCGAAGCTCATAATTTGGTGTAAATATGGCCCAACCGAAAAAAACTCCCCAGCAGATCGAGGCAATGCGCGAAGGCGGCAAAATTTTGGCGACGATTTTTGACGGCCTCAAGAAGCAGGTAGTTTCTGGCGTCAGCGAGCTTGAATTGGATGCTTGGGTGGAGCAAGAGATCAAAGCGCTGGGCGCGATTGCAACTTACAAAACTCCCGAAGTAAATTTCCCAAATGCAATTTGCATTAGCACGAATGATGAAATTGTTCACAGTATTCCTACCAAATATGTATTAGAAAAAGGTGATGTCGTTAGTTTTGACCTCGTCATTACATATAAAGGCATGAAAACCGACAGTGCGTTTACAATGATCGTAGGCGAGAAGGCGAGTGGGGCAAAGAAGCATCTGCTGACGTTTACCGAGCGAAGCCTTTATGCTGGTATTGATGCAATTAAGGGGCCTGTCTACACGGGTGATATTGGCGCGGCGGTAGAAAAGGTGCTGGATGAGGGAAAACTTGGCGTCATTCGTGAATTGGTTGGTCATGGCATTGGCCAGGAAATGCACATGCCCCCTGAGATTCCAAATTATGGTATCAAAGGAAGTGGTATTCTGCTGAGCCCTGGAGACACGATCGCAATCGAACCGATGGCGACGCTTGGCAAAGAGCGCATCAAAACAGAGGCCGATGGCTGGACAATTAGTACTACTGACGGCAGTTTGGCGGCGCATTTTGAACATACGGTGCTGGTGACTGAAAATGGTGCCGAGATACTAACACAACTTTAGGAGTCCTGGGATGTCGATCAAAATTCCTGTCGTCAATGGGCATGATGAAGTGATTGGTTATAAGCTTCGCGAGGAGCTTGATGTTGAAAACGATATTGTCCGCTCGGCGTCGCTTTGGATTACCAATGGTCGTGGAGAAGTGCTGCTAGCGCAGCGGAAGCTAACGAAACGAACTGATCCGGGCAAGTGGGCGGAGGCAGTTGGTGGGACTGTTGACGGCGAAGATTCTTACGAGCAAACTGTTTACCGCGAGGCCGAGGAGGAGCTGGCAATAAAGGGTGAGAAATTTGCCCTGGGGCCGAAGCTATATGTGGCCGGCCCGCCTAATAACTACTTTGTGCAGTGGTATTATCTAACGCTTGATTGGCCAATTCAAAACTTCACTCTGCAAGAGAGTGAAGTCGAACAAATTGCATGGTGGAACGTTAATGATCTGCGACGGGATATGCAGACGCACCCCGAGGCGTACATTGGTGCGCTACCGGAGTTTGTGGCTGTGCTTACAAAAAATAATAGCTATTTTCCCTAAATATGATAGATGCCCGTAGCCAGGCATCTACCACGAAGATTAATTCGTAGGATGCCCGGCTACGGGCCTTAGGTCAGCGGGACCGTCGGTCGGTCTAGCTGGGGTGGTGGATCACGCCGCCGGCTTGAAGTCCTTCGCCGGGTCGAGCGACGCGTACTCGTCGTACTCGTGCACGGTGACGGGCTTGACCAGCATGGCGCCGATCTTCCCGGTCATCTTCTCGACGATCGCGGTGATCTTGCCCTCGTCATCGTCGGCGACCGGGTGCTCCATCAGGAAGACCAGCGTCGCGCGGTTGCTTCCGATGACGCGCACCCGCAGGACACCGTCCTTGTTGTCGAGCTCTCGGTCCGCGTTGAAGCCGGCCAGGTTGGTACCCGCCTCGACCTTCAGGTTGATCCGGGTCCCGATGTGGACACCGTCGTCGTTGCGCTGGATCTCCGCCGCGGCGGACACCTTGCGCGTGAACTTCGGCGCCAGCAGTTCGAGCAGCTCGGCCTTCATCTTGTCGGTGAAGTCGTACGACGGGGTGATGCGGAGCACGGCCGTCTTGCCCTCGAGGGCGGGGGTGACCGCGGTCACGCCGGACTGCTTCTCGAGGAGCTCCGCGATCGCGACGAGCTCGTCCACCGTGGTCGTGCCACTGACGTACGCGGTCAGGTAGCCGGTACGCCCCACGCGGTCGTCCACGTAGGCGATCTCGAAGTCCTGCATGTCGGTGCTGGTGGACATGGGGTTGAACTCCACTTCCAATACGCACGCTCTTCGCCCCACAGCGGGGCTAGATACGTGTGTTCCGTCGTTAGAATATACACAACATAAGTATGTATGTCAACACGTAATTGTTAAAAAAGCAAAATTTTGGTCTGCGAAGACATTGGAGTACTAGGCAAAGTACTCCATAAGCGGTATACTTTATCGTATGCAAGATACTTCTCGATATGCGGTCGGCATTGATATTGGTACGACTACTGTTCGATGTGTTGTCGGCCACATCGACGCAACAACGGGGGCGCCAACGATTGTCGGTGTGGGTCAGGCCCCTAATAGCGGCATGCGAAAAGGGGTGGTGGCTAATCTAACGGGGCCCGCACAGGCAATTGATAATGCACTTGGCGAGGCTGAGCGCATGAGTGGCTACCAGGTGAACGGCGCAACAGTCAGCATTAACGGGTCTCACATTATGAGTACCAAGGCTGACGGTATGATTGCAGTGGGTGCGCTGGACCATGAAATCAACGCAGAAGACCTTCATCGCATTGAGGAAGTAGCGACAATTGGCAAGGTTCCGGCGAATCGTGAGATTCTGGAGGTCGTGCCTCATAGCTACCGACTGGACGGACAGGATAATATTAAAGATCCTCTTGGAATGACAGGGACTCGGCTGGAAATCAATGCCAATGTTGTCTCGGCACTCGCCCCGCATCTAGCGAACCTGCAAAAGGCAGCTGAAATGGCAAAGGTTGACCCGAGGGCGATTACACCGGCGGTACTGGGGGCGGCGCGCGCCGTCCTCAACGAACAGCAGATGGAAAATGGGGTTGCAGTAATTGATCTAGGGGGTGCGACAACGAGCATTGCGGTATTTGAAGAGGGCGATCTGCAATATGTGGCAACGATACCACTTGGTGGGGTGAATATCACGAATGATCTGGCGATTGGGCTCAAAACTGACCCAGAGATCGCCGAAGAGGTGAAAATCGCTCATGCGACAGCTGCGGCGCGCTCTCAAAAGGATGCAATCAGTATTAAACATGACAAAGAAACGCATTCATTTAGCGCCAGCGAGGTAGACGAAATCATCGAAGCTCGCCTGGATGAGATTTTTGAGGCGGTTCAGAAGGAACTCAAGAAAGCTGGCCGAGCGGGGCAGCTGCCGAGCGGTGTCGTACTTACCGGGGGTACGGCACGTATCAGAGGAATCGCCGACTATGCCAAGGAGCGTCTGGGTGTGGCGGCAAAGGTGGGCAAGTCATCAGGATATGGTGGTGTTGCCGAGAATATTGAGGAGCCTCAGTTTGCAACAGCAGTTGGCTTGATGTTGATTGATGCTAGTGGTACTGAACAATCGGCCCATCAATCTGGTCACAAACAGGGTGGGGCCGTTTTAAAAAACGCAGGAGGGCTGATCTCAAAGTTCCTCGGTCGTTTTAAATAGCCCAGATTTGATATTAGACAAGAAATGATATACTAGAAAAGAATAGAATATCAGGGAGTAATTCGTTCCATGCCTGAAGTGAAACCAAGCGACATACAAACATTTGCCAGTATTAAAGTAGTGGGAATCGGGGGTGCCGGTAACTCTGCCGTTAATCGTATGAAGGATGCAGGCCTTGCCGGTGTCCAATTCATCGCGATGAATACGGATGCGCAGGCCCTGCATAACAGTAAGGCTGATGTAAAAATCCACCTGGGGCACAATACAACAAAGGGCCTGGGTGCTGGTGCTGATCCAACAGTTGGTGAGGCGGCGGCAAACGAGTCGCGAGAAGAAATCAAAGAGGCACTTCAGGGTGCGGATATGGTATTTGTCACCATTGGAGCGGGCGGTGGAACGGGAAGTGGTGCCGGCTATATTGTTGCAGAGGTGGCGCGTGAGCTAGGTATTTTAGTTGTTGGTGTTGCGACGAAGCCCTTTAGTTTTGAGGGCGAGAAGCGCCGTCAAAATGCTGACTGGGCTGTTGCCAAGCTTGGCAAATCTGTTGATACATTGATCACGATTCCAAACGATCGTTTGCTACAAACGATCGATCGTCGCACGCCACTGCTTGAGACGTTCAAAATCGCCGACGATGTGCTACGTCAAGGTGTTCAGGGTATTTCCGAGCTTATTACCGAGCACGGTCTGATCAACCTCGACTTTGCCGATGTTAAGGCAGTCATGAGCAATGCCGGATCGGCGCTAATGGGAATTGGCCGTGCCAGTGGTGACGACCGTGCCGCACAGGCTGCTCAACAGGCAATTGAATCACCGCTCATCGAAGTTTCAATCGATGGTGCCAAGGGTGTACTGTTTAATGTCACCGGTGGTTACGATATGAGCATGAGTGAGATTCAGGAAGCCGCTGAAATCATCACCAGTGCTGTTTCGCCAGATGCCAACATTATCTTTGGTGCAACGCTCAAGCCTGAACTTGAGGACGAGTTGATTATTACGGTGATTGCAACCGGTTTTGACAGTGCCTATTTCCACGAACAGGCTGCACAACTATCGCCTGCTTCACCAGCGCCACAAGTCACAGAAGAAGCGATCGAAGCCGTCAATATGGATCTCGATCAGACCGACGCTGCGGCAACGTTTGCCGATGATACCACTCATGATATCTGGAATACACCAACTGAAGACGACGATGAGTCGGATACACCTGCCTTCCTACGTCGACGCAAGAAAAACAAGGAAAAGGAAGAGTCGTAGAGGTAGTCCTTGGAATGAGCACGCAATATAAAATCGGTGATAGCCGTGTCATTGAGTCACGTGAATCGGCGGATGGTATGACGATTCGCCGCCGCCGCGAGTCGCTCGATGGGAAACATCGGTTCACGACTTATGAACGTATTGAGCGTCCGAGCCTTACGGTGACGAAGAAGGATGGCTCGGAGGAGCTATTTGATCGTGACAAGCTTGCGAGTGCGGTAAAGAGGTCTGTCGGAAAGTTTTTCTCCTCAGAGGTAGAAATCGAAGAAATCATAAACACTGTCGAAAACGCGCTTTATGAACTTGGCGAAGGAAAAGTCTCGTCACGTCAGATTGGTGACTTGGTCCTCGACAAACTCGCTGAAAAGAATGAAGTTGCGTATGTGCGATTTGCGAGTGTGTATCATGAATTCAAGACGCTCGACGAGTTTGAGGAAATCTTAAAACAGCGTCGACGCAAGAAATAATATGCGGGTTGTCGTCGTTTTCAAAGATGCAAGCGACCATGGGAGGGAAATAAACGACTACCTCCAGGATTTCCATCGTACAACTGGTCATGAGCTAGAGACGATAGATCCCGACACTCGCGAAGGAGCGGATTTCTGCCGGGCGTACGACATCGTAGAGTATCCGACGATTATCGCGCTGGATGATCGGGGAATATTGCAAAATTTATGGCGGGGTCGTCCGCTCCCAACCATTAGTGAGGTTAGTTATTATGTTTAGTTTTTTTGGTAAGAAAAAGAGGGGGGAGCATTCGAATAAGTGGATTTTTGGGACGATGTTGGCCTTCGGTGCTATCGGTTTGGCCGCTAGTTTTGTCTTGGCGATTGAAAAAATCCATCTCCTACAAAATCCCGAAGCTGTCTTGTCATGTTCTTTCAATCTCGTACTGAATTGTTCGACCGTGATGCAAACATGGCAGTCATCGCTATTTGGCTTTCCGAATATGTACATCGGGCTGATGGCGTATCCCGTGGTGATCACGGTTGCGGTTGCGGGTATTGCTGGGGTGAAGTTTCCGCGCTCATTCTTGGTAGTAGCTAATACCTGCTATCTTCTCGGGGCAATCTTTGCTTATTGGCTATTTTTCCAGAGTGTCTATGTTATTGAAGTGTTGTGTCCTTGGTGTTTAATTGTAACCTTCGCAACGACAATCTTGCTTGCAACTATTACTCACTATAATCTGCGCGAGAATACTTTTCATTTTAGTAAAACCGTCAATAAATCAGTACAACGTTTCCTTGAGAAGGACTATGCCAAACTGATAACAGCTAGCTGGATTGTTCTCATGATTGCGCTGGTTGTTGCAAAGTTCGGGGAGAGCTTGTTTGTTTAGCCTACCTTAGCAGGCCATATTGAACCAGGAGAATAAATATAGTAGTATGTAAGAAACGTCTCCTATGCGTAGGAGTGAGCGGCTATCACCCGCGAATGTTCCGGGAAGAACAGTGGAAACCCAGTAGAGCCCGGCGTCACCACTAGCGTCACAAGTGGCAAACAAGTGCTAAGAAGAATCTCTTTTTAGAAACTGGATGGTACCGTCCGTAATTATGCGGATTCCAGTGTCTAAGAAGGGATTTTTTGTTTTAAAAAAGGAGTCCATGAATGAGTGAAGCAGTTCGACATCCACGCGTAGGTATCGGTGTGTTTATCTTTAGAGACGGTAAGTTTTTGGTGGGCCGACGCCGCGGTTCGCATGCTTCTGACACATGGGCGCTTCCCGGAGGTCACCTTGAATTTCATGAAACGCCAGAGGAAACGGCGGTTCGTGAGGTAAAAGAAGAGACGAACTGCGAAGTTACCAATGTTCGTTTCGGCGCTCTAACCAATGACCGATTTTATGATGATGAAAAGCACTATGTGACAATCTGGATGATTGGTGATTGGAAATCTGGTGAGGGCGAAATACTAGAGCCGGATAAATATATTGAACAGCGGTGGGTTGATTTTGATTCGCTGCCCGAACCATTATCTCTCTGGTGGGACAACCTAAGATCGAGTGAGTTCTACGAAAAAGTAAAACTTGAGTTAGAAAAATCGAAGAAAAGCTGAGATAAGCTTTTGGAATAATTGGAGAAAGAAATATGAAAGTAACTGGCGAAGAATTTGAAAATAGCAGCACCTGCAAGGGGGTTGGTTTCGCCGAGGCGAGCGCACCGGTTGATCTAGCGTATATTTCCATTCATGGTCGTTATCCCGAAACAGGCTGGGCCCGTAATGAGGTAATTCATGAGATGGCATGGGTCGAGAGCGGTACGGGCTCCTTATTTATTAAAGGAACTGCGCCCCAGCTGCTTGAAAGGGGAGATGTTGTTCTCGTAAGGCCGGGTGAGAGATTTGCATGGGAGGGCGAGATGACCATTATTATCGCCTGCAGCCCGCCATTTGACAGAAAACAGTACAAGATTGAGGAGGCAGAAGCATGAAGTTCAAAGCAAACACTCGTCGCCGTGCACTAGAATACGAAAAAGCACTGGTTGAATATTGGAAAAAGAATAAAACTTTTGAAAAATCGATCGACCAGCGGCCAAATGATAACTCGTATGTGTTCTACGACGGCCCGCCGTTTATTACTGGCGTACCACACCACGGGACGCTGCTTAGCTCGATTGTAAAAGATGCCGTTCCACGCTACCACACGATGAAAGGCAAACGAGTCGAGCGTGTGTGGGGCTGGGACACACATGGCCTGCCTGCCGAAAATTTCGTTGAAAAGAAGTTAGGAATTACTGATCGTCACGATATTGGAACAAAAATCAGCTTGGCGGAATACATTACGACGGCCCGCGAAAGCATGATCCAAACCGGCGATTTGTGGGAAGGAACAATTGACCGCATTGGCCGTTGGGTTGATTTTAAGGGCGCCTACAAAACCATGGACAAAGATTACATGGAAAGTGTCTGGTGGGCGTTCAAGACGCTATACGAAATGGGCAAGATCTATGAAGGCGAACGCGTTTTGATGTACGACACCAAGTGGGCAACACCGCTCTCCAAGGCAGAGGTGACGATGGATGCAGGTGCGTATCAGGTCGTGACTGATCCGAGTGTGTATGTGAAATTTAAACTGTGGGATGATCCAATTGATGATCATGAGGCAATGACTGGTGAGAAAAAACCAACTTATCTCCTTGCTTGGACAACCACGCCGTGGACACTTCCTGGAAATACCGCACTTGCAGTTAATAAAGATTTTGATTACGTCGAAGTTGAGGTGGACGGTGAGTATCTAATCGTTGCCAAAGATCTTGCCGAGAAAGTATTTACTGATGAAAAGCATCAACCTCTAAACTACCGAGTAAATCGTGAGTTAAAGGGTGAAGAGCTGGTTGGTGAAACATACGAGCCACTTCTTGGAGTAGATCGTGGAGAAAATGCTCATGTAGTGTGGCACGCTGGTTATGTGAGCGCAGATAACGGTACGGGTATCGTCCACCTCGCCCCCGCCTACGGTGAAGAAGACTTTGAGCTAGCGCAAAAAGAGGGTATTCCTGTCATACATGTTCTCGATGAATATGGTAAATACACCGAAGGCGAATGGGAGGGTCTAGATGTCTGGGAAAATAACAAGATCATCGCCAAGACTCTGAAGGAGCGCGGCGTCGTTTGGAAAATCGACTACATCCAACACGAATATCCGCATAACCTGCGAAATGGCAACCGTCTGATGTACCGCGCGCATCCTAGCTGGTTTATGGATATTGAGGGCCAGCGGATGGAGATGCTCGAGCAAAACACGGAGCACATTAATTGGTTTCCTGCGCATATTAAGCACGGTCGATTTGAAAAGACAGTGCAGCAGGCACCGGATTGGAACCTTAGTCGCGACCGTTTTTGGGCAACGGCGATGCCAGTATGGAAGGGTGTGGATGAGGATGGTAAAGAGCATATCAAAGTCGTGGGAAGCTATGCTGAGCTTAAAGAACTTAGTGGTATAGAGCTCGAAGACTACCATCGCCCTTGGGTCGACGATATCGAATTCGATCTGGATGGCGTGCACTACAAACGAATCGACAAAGTTATCGATTGTTGGTTTGAGAGTGGTAGCATGCCATTCGCGCAGTTCCACTACCCATTCGAGAACAAAGAGAAATTCGAGCAGAATTTTCCGGGTGATTTCATCGTCGAATACGTTGGCCAGGTTCGTGCATGGTTTTATTATGTGCACGCTGTGAATGTGGGGCTTTTTGGCCGCAATGCATTTAAAAACGTCATTACGACCGGGACTCTGGCGGGAAATGATGGTCGCAAGATGAGTAAAAGCTATGGTAACTTTACCGATCCGAATGAATTGATGGACCAGTATTCAGCTGACAGTCTTCGTTTCCTTTTGCTGAGTTCCCCGGTGCTTAATGGCGAAGATTTTGCGCTGATCGACAAAGACGTGAGTGATGTGGCGCGTAAACTGAGTATGATCTGGAACATGTACGATTTCTTTACGATGTACGCTGAAGTCGACGGCTGGGAATGGAACGGAGATCTCGGCGATCCCGCTGAAGCTCTGCAAAACCCACTTGATCAGTGGATTGTCAGTCGTGTGCACCAGTTAAATGCTGAAATTGAAAAGCATATGGAAGTGTACGATATTCCGAGCGCTGTAAAGCCGATTCTGCCATTTATCGAAGACGCCAGTAACTGGTATGTGCGCCGTTCGCGTCGTCGTTTTTGGAAGAGTGGCGATGATCGGGATAAGAATGATGCGTATCGTACACTACACTATGTCCTTGTCCATCTTGCACAGGTGATAGCACCATTTACGCCATTCCTTGCCGAGGAGCTGTATCAAAAATTGACGGGTGGAGAGAGCGTGCATCTGCTGGATTGGCCAAAGGCAGGTCGTGTCAATGAACTGGTTATTGATCGCATGAGTTTTGTGCGTGGGGTGATTAATGATGCGCTTGCTCAGCGAGCTGTCGCGGGGATAAAAGTACGCCAGCCGCTTAGGAGAGCTACAATCCACGGCGCCACAGAGACCTGGACTGCGCCACAGAATGATGCCGATGTCATTTACTCAGACATCCTTATGGAGGAGCTCAATCTTAAGGAGGTCACATTTGTGAAGACGGGTGAGGACCGTGTCGAGCTTGATCTAGAGATTACCTCAGACCTAAAGCGCGAAGGACTCATGCGCGAGGTAATTCGCCATGTTCAGAGCGCCCGCAAGCAGGCAGGTCTGAACGTTGATGATCGGATTGCCCTAAGTCTAAATACGGATGATGATGAGCTTAAGCAAGCAATTGCGCAACATGTCGATACTATTTTGGCCGAAACGTTGGCGAATGATCTGACCGAGAATGCATATGATTTTGATGCTACGGTAAAGGTTGAGACCGCCCAGCTGAAGATCTCGCTGCAAAAAGCCTAAAACTTGACAATTTAAACTACTTATGTTAAATTCGTAGCAGTAAAATAATCAAAAAACAAACATGTTATTCCATTTATTCCATTCAAATCGCGTTCAATTTACCAAGGTAGATCCGGAAGACAACGGACTCCTCGAAGAGATTGCAGCAGAGCGATTGGAGCCTGAGGCGATATCTTCTCTTGATGAGGGAATCGATGCGCAGCGACTTTCCGACTCCTGGCAGGAAATTACTTCTGACCTCGAGCAAGATCCTGACTGGTTTAAATTTACGGAAGAATAACTATACTTTGTATAGTATACTGAAAGTAAGATGATTGAAATATCTGACGAAAAGTTTGACGGTTTAATAACTCGTGCCATGGACCAGCTTCCGCAGGAATATATTAAAGGGCTAGATAATGTTGCCATTGTGCAGGCGAATGAGCCGACCGAGGAACAGAAAATAAAGATGAAACTAGATCACAATCATCTGCTCCTCGGGCTTTACGAAGGTATTCCATTGACGCAGCGCGGCGCCGGATATTCATTTGTTCTCCCGGATAAGATTACGCTATTCAAATATCCCCTTATGCAAGTTTCTCAGACTCATGAGCAGTTTTTTGAGCAAATTAAGCGGACGCTTTGGCATGAGATCGCTCATTTTTATGGCCTGGATCATAAACGTATCGACGAAATCCAAGCTCGTTCTAAGGCCTAGTTGACCGCACGCCAAATATGCTACAATCAAAGTAGCTAACAAAACACTACTGCGAGGGTGTAGGGAGGCGTAGAGAGGAATGGCATTACGGCTAACGGGAGTACCATCACGAAAGCTCAAGGTTATTTTGAGTGCTGTGGTGGTTTTTAGTTTTGCGTTGCCCGTCGGGCTTCACTTGGAAAAGATAGCTCACGCGCTCGAAAGTTCGGGCCAGGTGGTTGTGAATGAATTTAGTGCGAATGGTTCGGACGATTGGGTAGAGCTATACAATACGACAGATCAATCCATCGATGTTACGGGTTGGAATCTACGGGATAGCACGGCGACGAATCATAAGGCATTGACTGGGTCGATTGCGGCACATGGTTTTATGGTGGTTGATTTTAGTAATTATCTCAGTGTGAATCAAGATACCATTCGACTTCTTAACAGCTCAGATGCTGTTATCGATACGATTGACTACAATACCTCTGGAGCAATTTTGTACCCTGGTGCAGGTCAGACGACGGCACGCACTTGGGATGGGGGTTCGACCTGGGCTGTTGGGGCTTCGACACAAGGTGCGACGAATGATGTAACAGCTCCGAGTGTACCAACTGGTGGCCAGCCACACGAAGCATTTCGTGCTACTCCCGAGTTTGACTTTACTTGGAATGCCTCCTCGGATGACTCTGGTGGGGCGGTTCGCTATCAGTACCGCGCATCTCAAGATTC
>CBIFWO010000010.1:0-28292 GCA_966186595.1 uncultured bacterium
CCATAGAGATAGCCAGTTACATCCTTGCGGTACGCCGAAATATCGGCACGTGCGATAAATTTGCCCCCGATCGCCGCCTGAAGGCTCACCTGGAAATTCTGCCGTGGAATTACTTCCTTTAATTTCTCGACAACCTCACGACCAATGCGCTGCGATTCGCTACGGTGTGCCATCACGCTCAGAGCATCAACCATTTCGCCCGATACATAAAAGTCCACTCGCACGAGATCCTCTGTACGGTACGAATCCAGGTCGTAGTTAAAACTGCCATACCCACTCGTCACTGATTTGAGCTGATCGTAAAAGTCAGTGAGCAAATTGGCGAGAGGTGCCTCAAAGCTAATAAGCGCACGCTCGTCTATATAACTGAGGTTCTTTTGCTGGCCACGCTTAGCAATGATAAGTTGGATCACTGCGCCAATGTATTCTTTAGGCACGACAATTTCGCCGTTGATCCAGGGTTCACGGATTTCTTTTACCCTTGTAACATCCGGGAGATCGCTCGCTGATTTGATGTCGAGATCTTCTCCGCTATTTAGCAGCACCTGATAATCAGTTGACGGGTTTGTCACCACGAGGTCGAGGTCGTATTCCCTCTCGAGCCGTTCGCGCACGATATCGAGGTGGAGGAGCCCCAGGAAACCAATTCGCACCCCAAAGCCAAGTACTGGTGAATTCTCGGGCTCAAACTGAAGGGCAGAGTCACTCAGAGAGAGTTTTTCAACTGCTTCTTTCAAATCATTGTAATCTTCGTTCGAGACAGGGAAGAAGCCAGCATAAACAAATGGTTTAACGTTTTGGTAGCCGGGAAGGGGTACAATTTTTTCAGAAGGAGCGTTATCATGGGTGGCGAAAGCGGAGACGAGTGAGACGGTATCTCCTACTTTAGCCTCGCGCGTCGATTTGAGGTTCGTAACAATATAGCCAATATCGCCGGTTTTCAGCTCGTCAAACGGGGTCATTTTTGGTGTCAGCGCACCAACTTCCAATGCCAGGCCCTTCGCGCCCGTCGCCAGCATTTTAATCTCCCTTCCTTTTGGAATCGTGCCATCAACCACGCGGACATACAAAATCACGCCGCGATAGTCGTCGTAGTAACTATCAAAGATCAGGGCACGGGTCGGTCGGTCGGGCTCACCACTAGGGGCTGGAATTTGACCAATGACCGCGTCCAGCACCTCGACAACACCTTCGCCCGTTTTCGCCGAAATCTTCAAGATGTCTGATTCATCACATCCTAACAGATTAATGATTTCCGCCGAAACCCTCGGCACATCTGCTGCCGGAAGATCAATCTTGTTTAAGACTGGAATGATTGTTAAATCGGCGGCCAACGCTAAATAAACATTGGCCAGCGTCTGTGCCTGAATCCCCTGGCTGGCATCAACCACTAAAATCGCACCCTCACAGGCCTCCAAGCTTCGGCTCACTTCATAACTAAAATCCACATGCCCCGGGGTGTCGATCAGGTTCAATTTGTGATCCCTATATTCCATACGAACAGGAGCTAACTTGATAGTTATCCCCTTTTCCCGCTCCAAATCCATGCTATCAAGCAGCTGCGATTTCATATCGCGCTTTTGCACAGTACCGGTCAGCTCCATCATACGATCAGCCAGTGTTGACTTGCCATGATCGATATGGGCAATAATGCAGAAATTACGGATAGTGCCTTGTGTCATATCAAGGTATACTATATCATTTTTCCCCTGTAATAATCTAGGTTGCTTTGACTAAAGTGCAAGAATATATTATTTTTGTTATTGGTACGGCAAGGATAGGAGAGCCATGTGCAGCTGGGTGAATACCGCCTTCTATGGCAGGCAGATCGGGCTAGAATGCTCTGATCCAGCCTGTCCGGACAAGGTTGGCCAGCTCCGATAATCCGGAGTCTGGAACCAACAAAGACCAAGGCGACTGAAGTACCCGCTGGACCGGAGGCTGCCCGCTCTCCGGTCCGGCTTCGGTCCCCCTAATTTGAGCGGAATCGACCAAAGAGCAACGATCGCAGCTTTTTCAAAACAGGTTCCACCTCACCAAGTTTAAAGAGCCTACTAAACCAAATGTACGACGTTAATGCGACGACCACAATTGTGGCAAATTTTGGAAAGGTTGCAAGAAAACTCTGATCGTCAGCACCAAGTTGAAATAGTTGCACGCTTACATACGCAACCACTGCCATTAGTCCAGTAGCACTTGCCATCCTCATCACCGCACTCATAAATACGCGATCAAACAGGCCCTCGATCCGACGCGACATAACAAAGAAAAGGATCATTACCTCAACAAACGCCACGATCGATTGTGCCCACGCCAACCCATACGCGCCCATGTCCAGCGTCAGAGCCAACCAGATTGCCAAGATAATATTAAGACCAATCGCGAAGATAGAAATATAAAGCGGCGTCTTCGTATCCTGTTGAGCATAAAAACTGCGCGCAGCAATGTGGTAGATAGAACGAAAAAGGATTGCCACCACCAACGCACCAAGCAGACCTGCCATCAGCGGATCACCCCCGTTCTTGATAAAGTTTACCAAATATCCTCGCGTAAAAAAGGCGATAGTCGCTACCGGTAGCGCTAACCATATAATCACCCGTAGCACTGATTGCAGCTCTTGCTTGAAGAGATCCGGCCTTCCCTGACTCAATCTCTCTGTCATCTTTGGAAATGCCGCCGTACTAATTGCCACACCGATCAGATTGATCGGCACCATATGCAAGGTCGTCGCCTGCTGGTAGGCTCGCACTGTTCCCGCCGCCATACGCGAGGCTATGTTCATTTCAACAATTCCGTTTAAATAATCCGCACCTTGATCGAGCGAGCGGGCAGGGAGGAGGCGAAGCACTTGTCGGAACCCCTTATTCTTCCAATACATTTTAAACTGGTAGTCAAAGCCAAGTCCCATGAGACCCAGCGAGCTCACCACCAACTGCAAAATCGAACCAAGCACAACGCCTAGCGCCACACCCATAATTCCACCTTCGAATACTTGCCAACCAAAAATATTAATCCCATCCGTAAAGAAAAGAATTCCGATGATAATGCCAATATTGTAAATCGTCGGCGCCAACGCATAAAAAGTAAACCGACCAATCGCCTGCTGCATGCTAGCGATGACCGTCGCCACCGCAAAAAGAAACGGATTGACAGCAATTACCCGCATCATACTGACCGCCAGCGCTCGCCCCGACTCGTCAAGTCCAGGCCCAACAATATACCGAACCAACGGCTCGGCAAATATAATGATCAGCACACTCGCCACCAACGTCACGAGCGCCATAAAATTAATCATGCTCGATGATAATTCCCACGCCGATTTTTTGTTTCCACTTGCCAGGCGCTGATTAAATACAGGGATGAAAGTAACACTTAGCGCCCCCGATACAAGCAAAAAGAACATGAAATCGGGAATGGTAAAGGCAACGGTGTAGGCATCAATTCCTACGGGGTATGTATCGTAGTAATAGCCGTTTAACAGACGGTCACGGAATAGGCCGAGTGCGCTAGAGATAAGCGTCGAGCCTGCAAGCAATACAGCCGCAAGCTGAATCGTCAGTCTCTGGTTTGCTCTTGCAACGGCGCTTCGTACTCGGCCCATAGATGCATCCTAATTGCTAATGAAGTTTAGCCTCCGCGGGAAGAACAGTATCGTGAAGAAGCTTGAGAACCTGGTCCTCGCCAATCGTCTCCTCTTCCAGAAGTGCCTGTGAGAGTTTTTTGAGGCTCGCCATATTCGCCTTAATAACTGCTTCAGCACGCTTGGCCGCTTCTTTGATGAGTATCTCAACTTCCTTATCAATTTCCTTGGCAGTTTCGTCACTATATGGTCGCTCATGCGTCATACGATCGAACATCATGCCGCCGTTGTCTTCGTGGAAGACCTGGTCGCGTAGTTTCGACCCCATGCCTTGCTCGATAATCATGTCGCGGGCAATTTCGGTCGCCTTACGCAGATCGGACCCCGCACCAGTGGTGATGCCATCATTGCCATAGATGATCTTCTCGGCGATACGACCGCCCATGGCGCGCGCAAGAATATCCTTGAACTCATAGACGTTCGTGTAGCTCTTGTCTTCGGGTGGCAAGAACCATGTCACACCGCCTGTGCCACCACGAGGGATAATCGTCACCTTATGAACAGGGTCGCTATCAGGAAGGACATGACCAACGATAGCATGGCCAGCTTCGTGATAGGCAGTGAGCTCCTTCTCCTTGTCGTTCATAACCTTTGCTTTACGCTCCGGACCGATGGCGACCTTCTCAAAGGCTTCTGTCAGATCATCATTTGTAATCTTCTTTGCATTGCGGCGAGCAGCGATGATTGCCGCCTCGTTTGCGATATTGGCCAGATCAGCACCCGACGAGCCAGCGGTTTTTGCAGCAAGCGCGTCCAAGTTGACACTTTCATCGGTTGGTTTTTTCTTGAAATGGACCTTTAGGATTGCCTCGCGGTCCTTTCGCTCTGGAAGCATAATATTCGTGCGACGATCGAAACGACCAGGGCGGAGCAAGGCAGGATCAAGCACATCAGCCCGGTTGGTCGCTGCCAGGACAATTACATTTGTTCCCGTCTCGAATCCATCCATTTCAACCAAGATTTGGTTCAGCGTCTGCTCACGTTCATCATGACCGCCGCCCATACCACTGCCGCGCTTGCGGCCAACGGCGTCAATTTCGTCGATAAAAATAATAGCAGGCGCGTTTTTCTTTGCCTTAGCGAACAGGTCGCGCACACGACTCGCACCAACACCGACGAACATCTCGACAAATTCTGAACCAGAGATAGAGAAGAATGGCACATTCGCCTCCCCTGCTACTGCCCTCGCAAGAAGCGTTTTACCAGTACCTGGATTTCCGACCAGCAGAACACCTTTTGGAATCTTTGCCCCCAGCTGTTCATATTTCTTTGGGTGCTTCAAAAAGTCGACGACTTCCTGTAGATCTTGCTTGGCTGAATCATTTCCGGCAATATCTGCAAAATCCACCTTCTCCTTGTCGATTCCGTACAACTTTGCCTTGGACTTGCCAAAACCAAGCGCCTGATTGTTCTGCCCCTGGGCTTGTCGCATCATGAACATAAAGAAAGCTGCGATGAGGATGACGGGAACAATGATGATTGCTAGATTCCACAATGTGTTCCCTACTTCCGACGGCGCCGTAATATTCACCTCGGTGCGGTTTTGTTGCAGTCCCTGTTCGTAGATGCTACTCTCGGCCTCTTTGACGGACTTCTCAGTTGCCTTATCCTGGCCCTTTGGCGTCACCTTGACATCATTGCCCTGGATTTCAATTTTAGAAATTTCGCCAGCATTGGCACGGCGAATTACATCAGAAATCGCCACCTCCTTGAGGTTGCTCTGCGGCGAAGAAATCGCAACAATTGTCAGAACAATAAAAATCAATACAGCCCAGAACAAACTGAGACGAATAATGTTATTTAATTTCCTCTTTGGAGGTTGTTGTTTTGTCGCCATAAAAAATTAGTATCCTTCCGGTCGCATTCTAACTAACTATAAAAATAAGAAAAATCCCACTCCTATAAATAATAGCACCTTTGGGAAAGTCTAGGCAATAAATTTGGTCGCCGTAAAACGAAGGGTCACCCCACTTCCGGCCTGAAAAGTCGCACCAGCCCGAGCTGTCTTGACTGCAAGGAGGGCACGCTCGGTTTGTGGCAGCGTCAACATATGATTAGTCCTCGCATTAATCATATAGCGGAGCAACTCAATCCCCACATCCAGCTCGATCATTGTGAGGAAATAGCGCGAGCCTAGTGCTGACTCGCTTAGCCTCCCCGCCTCTTCGTCAATATGCCGCTTCACGCCAGACTGCTCCTTCCAGAGCTTCACCAATCTGCCCCTTTCTTTCTCAGATAGTAGGCGCCCGATCTGACGACGCAGCCGATTTCTTAGATAGACATCGGTCTGATTCGTACTATCCTCTACCCATTCCAGACGATTTTCATGCGCATACAGTCGAATCTCCGCCTTTGAAAAATGGAGGAGCGGTCGACGAATGTCCTCCGCACCAAAAACTGCCAGGCCCCGCCAACCCGTACCCCGTGTTAGATTGATAGCAATTGATTCGATAATATCATCTTCGTGATGAGCCGTGACAATTACTGCGTCGTGCTTTTGCGCCTCTTCCCTTAGAAAAAAATAACGACGACCTCTTGCCAGTTCCTCACTCGCCTCTTTTCCCAATTCCTCGCGTCGGGTAGTGAAGGGAAGGCCATATTGTTTTGCCAGACCCGCCACGAACCTTGCATCTGCAGCCGAATCTTCGCGGATACCATGGTCAAAATGCGCCACAATTAGTTCATATTTGCCAGATTTTACCAACATATCCAGCAGCACTACCGAATCAATTCCGCCACTGACTGCTACTAAATATTTCATGCTTCAATCATTTCTCATTATTTAACAATGGCAAATCTTATCTGTTACTCCACCTAAAATGAATGGTTTTATAATAACTTATTACGATCGACATTGTCTAAAAAACAAGACTATCCATCATGCTTTTTGCTTTGATACCATGGGCATGCAACATGTTGCGCTTATTCAATTTTAAGGAGCAACTCATGAAACATTTGACAAAGTTCAAAACCCTCCTCAGTGGGGCAGCTTTGAGTGTCGTATTGCTTGCCAGTTCGGTCAGCGGTGCGTACGCCGTGTCTCCAGCATCAGATAAAAAGGCACTCACGCCACCAAGCACCAGTTTTGCATCGGGTCCACAGGCCAAACCACCAATTGAACCAGGCAGCCAGGACGCTAAGGCTACTGAAAAACTAGGCTCGACCGACGAGATACAAGTAAACGCCCAAGGCACTCCCCAAGTAGTCACCCCGCTTGCTGGCACCGTTGCTAACGCCGACTTCCAGAATCCTCTTAACTACTGCTCGAGGAACCTCGCCTATACTCCAATCAAAAATAGTACTGCCGCTGCAAAATCAGTTCGCGTACTACTTTACAACCAAGGTCACTACCGTGACATGTACACCACGGTTGCTGCGAACAGCACTGCATTTCCAGCATTTTACGGAGTGAATGGAGCATACACTGCCTACCTCTACGTATGGAATGGCAGCACCTACCAATACGATGAGTACAAAACCAGCACTCACACGTGTCAGGTAACAGTCACTCGCACATACAACACTGGTGGCTGGGTCCAATTAAAGATTCAGAACACCGGCACCGCATATGCGACACAGGTTTCTGCCGAACTCGCACCTTACCCTAACGCTGGCACCTACACAGGGACACACTATGATTATCCCGTCGCAGGTGGAGCAGCTATCTACCGCTGGTTTAGCGTTGGCACACAACCATACGGTATCGTTTCAAGCACGTATGGCAGTTACAATTCGCCATACTATTTTAGTGGCGATCTTTAGACCATAACTATTTGTTTGGCCGACAAATAAACTGTAGCCCGCTGGAAATGCGGGCTACAGACTATAGATAGCGTGTGCTCCCAAACGGAATCTTTTGTTTAACGAATTCACCCGTACCCAATGTATCGGCCGAATGGATCACTCTATCGCCAAAGCGCCGGTTAATCTCATCTACTGCATCTGTTATTTGCTGCTCGCGGGCCATCTGGTCACCAAACAGGCTAAGCTGGTCACCCATGCCGTCGCTGAGTTCATAGCAAGTAACTCCGATTTCAATGGGATCTTTTGGTGCTCCGGCAAACAACATCGCCGCCTGCGCATAGATAGCCTGGTCGGTATAAAAGGGCAGGGGAGCCATGCGCCTAGCGTGCCATGAACTTTTCTTCCAATATTCCCGCCTCGCATCGTAGGTCTTGGCATACACAAACACACCCCTCGCCACCTTGCCTCGTGAACGCATTCGACCACCCACCGCCTCACACAGATGATGCAGGCGCTGCAAAATCTCTTTCTGAGAAAGATCTTTACGTTCCAAAACATATTGCCGCCCTACTGTTTTCATATCTGTCGACACATCATCCACTTCCCAACCTCGTAGACGCTTGTACCACCACTCACCTACCACGCTCTTGAATACAATTTTCCTGAGCGTTATCTCATCAGTGTCTAAAAATTCCAGCGGCGTGTAGATTCCCACACCATTCAGACGCTCCTGGTTACGGCAGGCGATCCCGGTTAAATCAGTCAGCTTGAGTCGACCCATCACCTCACGCAAATTATCATGGGTAATCTCGACAAGACCATCTGGCTTATTAAGTCCAGCGGCAGTTTTTGCCAGGAAACGATTCGTTGCAATCCCGACATTGCAGCGCATATATGATCCTATTTCGTTTCTTAGGCGCTGCTTTATCTCCATACCGATATCTTTTAAATCACGTCGTGTTATCTCGGCGGTGGTTTGGTTGAAGTCAATAATTCCCTCGTCAATGCTTTTCATGGTGATATGGGCCGAGTAGCTCTTCATGATGTCGAGCATTTTATGATAAACGTAGCGGTATTTTGCCGGGTCACTCTCTAAGGCAACCAGCTCAGGCACTAGGCGTTTCGCTTCCTTCACCCGCATACCCATCGTCACTCCGAGCGCTTTTGCCTCGTAACTGGCGGTCACGATCATCGTGTGCTCAGTACGCCGATTTACTACCACCACTGGGCGATCACGGAGCATCGGGCGTGACTGCTGTTCCACCGTAGCAAAACAAGAATTCAAATCGATATGCATCACCAGCGGCCGCGCCGTATTAAGCTGTCCGCTCATAATGATCCGCCTCGCGCGTTAAGTACCAGGTAAGCCGGTCTGCATCAAATTCGAGCCGATAATCTGCCCCTCCATCCGTCACGTCAAATATATGCAGCGTGCGAGTACCCCTGTCATTCGCCGGGTGACGTAGGCCGATTTCCGTTACCTCCACTTCCCGCCCACTGCTGCGACGGAACTTCACCGGGTAGCAAGGGTTAAGACCCGGCCCAAAGGTTGCAATTACCTCAATTCGCTCGTTCAAGAAAAGTTCATCATCCATTATCTAAAAACCTCTTTACTTTATAAGAGAAACGTTTTCAAATTGTTCGCCCGTCTAGCATGTCCGTTTCACTACGTGCTATCCGAAGACGATGAATGATTCTGACGTGAGGGACGCTTAACCGGGGTCAGTGAGTATCACGTGAATACTTATAGTATACCACCTCTAGACTTGAATGAGTTCAAATCCAAAGGTGGCTGCACCAGCGTCTAACGTGTCTGATGCAGCGAGCGGCGACCGGAATGGTCCCACATCACGGGTAGCTAGAAGGAGGAAACCCAGTCCTGAAGGAGAGCCTTCTGGACAGCGTTGCCGGGCTCTTCCGCGCCGATCACGCCCTCCTTGAAACCCTCGACAAGAATGCAGAGGCCTTCGCGCTCCATCAGGCAGTCCTCCAGCGCGACACTGTGATCACCCGGACGGACGCGCTGCTGCGTCTGACGGTTCCTGGTGACAACGGCGTAACTCGCCGCCAGCCACTCCCAGAGACCCTTGATGTCCCCCTCAGGAATGTGACGGCTGGTCGAGGCGACGAAGACACGCAGCGCGTCGAGGTTCAGCCAGTCGCGCTCGTTCCGAAGAACGTTGCGAACCTCCTGCAGTGCGGTGCTCATCCGAACCGGTCCCAACGTGGGGTTGAGGCCGATGATCTCGGCGATCAGTTCCTCGATCTCAGACCGGTGTTCGAAGTTGACGAGAGCCATACTCTTTCCCAATCTCTTCAGGTGCGATTTGCTACTATATAATTATAACATTAGCTTTATATTTAGTCAATACAAAAGAACTCCCTCACAGGAGAGGGAGTATTGATTTCTATAGAGCCTCTAGGCTTGAATGCATCAAGCACACAGGTTCTACACCCTGCCCCGCCAGCGGTGGCGGAGCAGGGAAGGCAGTAGAACTTCGATCAGGTCACTCCGCGGCGACGGCGACGAACAGGTCGTTCATCTGCGGCCCGTAGTTGTAGACGCAACCGGCCTCCAGGCCCTCCGCGCCAGCCGCCTTGCGGATGCTGGTCATGGAGTAGGAGCCGTTCTTGCGCTGCTTCAGGGGCAGGCCGCGCTCCGCGAAGAACTCGCGGAACTCTTCACGACCCAGCATGGCCCAGAGCTTCGCCGCGTTGGCCTTGGTGAATCCCTTCACCTCGGCGAACTCGAACAGCTTCTCCCGGGTCAGGTCGCCCTTGATGGCGTAGACCGCCGCCGCCACGATCTTCTCCGTGGCGTTCGGGCCCTCGTCGATGACCTTGGCGTCCGCCGTGACGTCTGCGAGCTTGCGCCGCATGGCGTCGTCGAGCGGCTCCTCGATCTCCGGGTGGCCTTCCGGCTCCAACGCCTCCTTCTCCTTGGGGAGAACGTCCACCGCGACCGACTTCGGCGCGCCGTTGACGTGGAGGTGAAGGTTCACGGAGTCCGCGACGATGAAGACGTTCCCGCCGTTCTGCGCCGCAGCTTCGAGCAACTGAGCAAAGCTCTGAAACGACATCGCTGCCGTCCTTTCCTGTCGAAGTTTTCTACCATTTAATAATATAACATAAATCTATTAAAAAAGCAAGTATTATCTCCTCCAACCTCTGGAAAAATAAAATAAAACCTGCTACAATCTCTCTAGTTCACAGTATGGCAGCGTAGCTCAGTCGGTTAGAGCGTAGGACTCATAAGCCTAAGGTCACTGGTTCAATCCCAGTCGCTGCTACCAAATTGATATTTTCGCCGGATTTTCCGGCGATTTTATGTATTAACAGATGAGAATCAAGGTTTTCGTGAGTTCCATACCCTGTTTCAAAGTCATAGAAGATACCGTGTGGGAATAGAAACTGTTGGATTAATTTCTTAACAGGGGTGGCAGACCTGTTCCAAAACTTTTCAGGGTCAGATATAAACTCCATTGCCGTATCAACGAGAGTTTCATTTTGATTCTTATATTCACTAAGTGTTTCAAGCTCACGATTTAATTCGAACAACTCTTTGTCAACACTCTTCATTTGAAGGTCTTTTTCGGCCTCGGTAATCTTATCCTGAATAAACTTGGTCGTGATACTAATCTTAAACTCTTCGGCTTTTTCAATCTTAAACCGCACATTTTTTATTGATTCTGTAGTATTTGCAAATGACTCATTCCATACACGCAAAACAACCTGCTTGAAGAGCCTCCCTACACCTTCATCTAAAGGCTCCAGGGAGCGTAGAAGTTCACGAAAGTCCTCGTGTACAATATCAACGCTCTTACTCGCTGTAGGCTTACCCGTAGCTTTCTTGGTACATGTAGAGCGATTGCAACCATATCGTGGAAATCGGTTACCGCTAGCACCCGTTGGAGCACCGGCTGTCATTGGCTTTTTACACGTTACACAAAGAAGGGTTCCTCTAAGCGGAAACAGGTCATCGCCATGTACTGTATAGTTGTTTACCGTACCATTAACAATAGCGATATTTTTATTGATAACCTCAAGCGGAACGAGTGCGTCATGTTTTCCCTTAACAGGCTTGGGGGAAAGTTTACTTACGGTGAATCCAGCGTAAATGTAATTGGTCATCATACGCTTCATCTGGTCGGTAGTTTTCTTCTTACCTGATTTTGTTTTTATTCCCTTTTTGAAGGCGAGTATAGCCAGGTCAGAGTAGTTGTAGCCACCTTCCGAAAAAGTAATTAGAAGCTCTCTTACAATCGGGCCAAACTCTGGGTCAATCTGTATTCGCTTATCACGTTTAATGTACCCGACTGGAACATCATGCGGCCAAGCGCCCTGCTCAACTCTAGCCCTCATACCTCCCGTTGTTCGAATGGCACGAATTTCGTTATCGAATTGAGCGGCGGCCGCAAGTATTGCCTCAAGGAATCTCCCTACAGGGTCATCATCAATTGGCTCCGTAACGGATATAATTTTTACATTGCTTTGTGCAAGTAGGACTTTAATAGCATAATAATCACTTAAGTTTCGTGCTAAACGGTCAATCTTCCAAATGTAAAGAATATCAACCTCATTCTTTTTGTTGGTTGCAAACTTTATAAGCCTTTGAAGTTCAGTTCGGTCAACAACTTTTGCTGATTCACCCTCTTCACGAAAAATACAGTCTTCTGTAACAAGTACGTCTTTCTTTCGTGCAAATGCCTGGCACTCCCGTACTTGCTCCGTTAGGCTCGTACCTTGTACTTGCTCTTTTGAGGAAACACGAACGTATATTAGTCCCTTCTTCATGGAACTAATTATATACCTACTAACAGATGGTTACTATCTTATATGGAACTGAACTCCGGCGTGACAGCTGCTCTGGCGATGAGACTAAGCACCTGGATCATTTCTTCTATCGTTTCATCAGAAGCAGACGAGTATTTTTTGCCGAGTAATTTTCTAGCTTCTTTTACACTAATAATTTTTTGCTCTTTTTCGAGAGCATTGTGGCCTTTTCGTGACACCACTTTTCTCCGCTATTCCGCAAGACACAAAAAAGACACCTCTTGGGGCAATTTTTTGGCTGCTTAATAGCGAAGAAAGTTGGGTCGCTTAACTCTGTCTAAGAGTCCTCGCTGTCACTATAAGTTTGTTAAAAAAGACTGTTCTTTATTCAAAACGACTACTTATAATTATAAGCCTCTTTTTGTCGGTTTTACAATGTAATAAAAACACTCTACTTCTAATATTCACGCAGTAACTCACAGTTTTTGGAGGAAGCATATATAATACAAGTAAGTGCAAATGCACCTAGGTCTAAAGCCACTCGTAAGAGAAGGTATGATCGCTAAAAACCATTAGGAATATAAAGCTCGTCGTCAGAGCACTATTCCTAATGGTCGGTACTGGAAACGGTATCGGGTAGCTTCGGCTATCGCTGGCGGCGGGCTTTTTAGTTTGCCTCAACACTACATCAAATATGCGAGTCGATAGGAGGGCTCCAAAGTGAAAACACAAGACAACAAATCAAGCGGCAAATGGGTAGGTGGTATCATCGTCATAATCATCCTAGGAGCTATCGTAGCGGTCGCTGTAAGCTCGCAGTCGAAAAACCCGACTAACGATGTATCGACCGACAAAACGTCACAACCAGCGAAGAATGAACAAAAGTCCGCCAAGTGGGATTACGAGGAACAATACAATAAGATTCAAAACGGTATGACAAAGGCCGAAGTTGAATCAGCTATCGACCGTAAGTCGGATAATTGTGCCGAAACAGAATCAGCAGACATCAATCTCAAAGTTGAAGCGTGTAACTACGGTATGCCGCCGGACAACGGTATGATTTCTGTGACATATGAGAATGGTAAGGTGTCGGGGAAAGCTAAGGCGAAGTTTTAATATTTCCTACATATTCTAAATAGCGTCTACTATAGACGCTATTTTTTATTCCCTTATGCTTATTGTGCTATCAAGTTTCATAATGTAATATTATAGTGTGCATAAGAAAACTGATAATTACACCCACATTATGAAATATATGGGCTCAAAGAGAGAGTTGCTTGATGAAATTAGGAAGATAATCAGCAAGCAAGATTTGGGTGATAAGGCTGTCCTTGATTTATTTGCTGGCACCTGTGGTGTTGGTATGGCGTTGAGAGACATGGCCCCTATCTATTCGAATGATATTCAACAGTACTCTGCCGTCATTGCACAAGGTTGCCTTGCCGTAAAAACAAAGCCCTTGAACAAAGACGAAATTCTTAAACTTATTGAGAGTAACTACAAGAAGAATTACCAAGCGATCAAAGCTATTCTTCCTAAAGTAAGTAAAAAGAGCGAAGACTTTCTACTTACAAAAACATGGACTGATTCTAAGCGTATTGAATATGTGGAGTTTGCCGAACAGATTGCCACTAACGCTTTGACCGGAGAGTCGAAAGACGAAGAGCTTAAAGAGCTATATTCTCAATATCTATTACGCCAGAATGACACGAAGACCTTCCCATATATTCAGACAACGACAATCTTTTCAGAGATGTACTTTAGTCTTGATCAAGCCGCTTCGATCGACAGTATACGATATGCGATCGATAATTTAGCGAGCGATTATAAAAAGTTAAAGAGTCCACTAATTGCCGCTCTAATCCATGCATACAGCTATGCGAGTGCAGGTACTGGCCACTTTGCACAATTCAGAGATTTATCAACGCAAAGCTCAATTAAAGACGTGTTTATTTATAGAAGAAAGTCTGTACTAGATTTATTTTTGAGAAAAGCGGAAGAGATACTACTAACTTCTGAAAAAAATAAATACCATGACAAGAGCAGATCGTTCTCAAAAGATTACCTGGAGTTATTGAACGACAGCAGCGTCGCAAAAAATACAGGCCTTATCTACGCTGATCCGCCGTACTCTTTTGTGCATTACTCTCGTTTTTACCATGCGATTGAAGACTTGTGTCGATATGATTATCCTGAAGTTGAACATAAGGGCAGGTACAGAAAAGATCGTCATCAATCACCGTTTTGTATTAAAACCAAAGCACCATCGGCATTTCAGGATATGTTCAAGGCTGCGTACAAGAATAAGTTGCCGCTTCTCGTTTCTTACTCAAACACTGGCATGATCAGCCTTGAGAAGCTTGATGAGATTGCAAGGAGTAATGGCTATACTATTGAAGCACTTGAAGTTGACCATAAACACTCAACGATGGGTCGCCTCAAGGATAAACACAGAGACGTCAAAGAAGCTCTACTGCTCTGTAGAGTCGGCTAGCTCAACAAGGCTTGGGATACACGCTGCTTTTTTGATAGCGAATACAAGTAAAGGTGTTTCGGCTGCTCCACCACCAACGATTTTTGGAATTAGTTTTCCTGCACGGGTTGTTGAGGCTCCGTAGCTGTCACCCTTTTTCAGTTCTTTGAATAGTTCTTGAAGCTCATCTGCTCGTGTAACAATAATACCTACTGATATAACATCGAGCTGATGAAGAAGCCTGAAGTTATTCAGGTCACGATCGTAGAATGGGTCTTTGTTATTCCACTCAAGTTCAACAGCAACTTTATTACGGTAGTAGTCGACTTTGTGAGTCGGTGAAGGGAAGCCCTTGCCGTCAATAGATACTGAAATATCCCACTTCTTTTCTTCCCAGCCGTTAGCGTACAGATTATCGTCAAACTTTTGTGCAATTGGTGATTTCCTGCCACCCGGAGTCAAGATGTCGTCGTAAGTGATTTGAAAGTTTTCCAAGAGCTCGACGAGTTGAGAATACTCATCTGGGAAATCGTATCTCAAAAGTGTACCTGCATGGCGGTACTCGTATATATCAAACCTCTCGTTGATAACGTCACTAAAGTTCTTGTTGGACTTCTTCATCAAATAACCTCTGTATTTCTATGTTCAATGCGTTTGCTATCTTCGTGAGCGTAACGACCGTTAAGTTTCTATCGCCCTTTTCGACACTGACAATGTAATTTCTGTGTAGCCCGGATAGTTCAGCAAGTTCTTGTTGCGTCAACCCTTTCGATTCACGATAAGTCCTGACGTTTTTACTGACTATTTTGAGCACGTTTTCCATTTCTGCCTCAAGTATACCACCGTTGTTAGCGATTAGAAAAGAAGCATAATGAGCTGTCAATAGTAGCCTAATCCAAATCTCGGTTAGCGGCTACTTCTGCTAGATTTGTTTCGGATTCCCGCAAGTTGGTTCCAAAACTAGCTCTAATCGTCCAGGATACTCGCCCTGACGTTTTCTAGCTCACCATTCAGATCACTAATGTAGCTTTTGCTCACTTCAACCATGAGTGTATTATCATATCCTTCCGCCACTTCAAGCTCTAGCTTCAAACCCGTTGATTCCAAGAGTTCAACAAGATCACAGAACATTTTTTTAATCTGCTCCTGACTATCCTCATCATTAAGGTCTAGCTTGTGAACCTTGCCATCAATATTAAACTCGAGGTAGTCAGTCTCGTCTTCAATAAATAATCTGGCCTGTAGAGTGCGGCTCTTATCTTCCTGATTCATAAATTCCTCCTCTGTCATAAAATGCATCTTTCCCGCCCTCTAATATCCTCATGCTGACTTCTTTCCAGTCTTTCACGTCTTTATCGTCGATAGTATTTACAAGCTGATTAGTGAATGGATTGCCAACATATGTCGTATATCCATCGACACCGTACGCACGATAGATCGTGGTATAGGGCAAAGTACGCACAGCCAGATTTGCATTGTGCGTAGCTAGTACAACCATCTTTTTCTGCTTTCCTAGTTCCGTAATCTTTGGTCGAATAATCTCATCAATGTAAGAATTTGCCATACTAAGTTCAGGCTCGTCAAGTAAATAGACCCGAGCATCTGCATTGTTTAGCGCTTTTTGTATGAATATAATTGAACGCTCACCATTCGATGGCTTGTAGGGCTGGTGCTCCTTGTCGACAGTTTGACGATGAATACCGATAAAATCACCAGTTGAGGTCACGTCATGCTCATCAAGCAAGTTCTTCAACTCGACAAGATCACTATCAAGATTGTGCTTAAGGGTAACTCGACTAACTTTTTGTATAGACTCCCTAACCTTGCGGAGATTTGTTATATTTCCAGCAAACTCCTCATAGCCAGATTTTGTAGATTCATTATTATTCAGCATACGATACCTACTCTCAATATCGACTCGACCTTTTCCACCAGTATGGCCCAGCACCTCATAAGAAACCTTCTCTTTTGGCTGCAAATTCTTGACTATCGACGTCATCGCATTTTTAAGTTGCAATCTATTTAAGGCGAACTTCGTAAAACCGGTAGCTGAAGGCTTCTTTGCACTGCCAGTTTTAGCTGCAACGTAGTATTGATACCTCTCAATTGTAAAATTGACAAGTTGCATAGACTCATAATCAATAGTCTCTTTTCGATACTTTTGAGATACTGCCTTATGTAATAGGTCAACAAGCTCCTCAAGAGAAGAGGCTTGGGCTTCATCTAAGTACTCGTCAACTTTAATCTCATCGAGCGTTTCTAGAATGGTTACCGCATTGTTTAGATCGTCACCGACTTTATCAATCTGTTTTCTCTCGTCGTCGGGAAGCTCGCTCATCTTACTCCAACCGATTCGCTTCTGGTTGGCCTTTGCTTTATACGTCCGGTGGTAGTCGAGGTATTCAGAAATTGGGGTCGGCATCTTGTCTCCCCAGTCTTTAACCTTCTTGAAGTGTACCTCGCAGTCATCAATCCCCAGGCTCGCCGCCTCTCTAGGCATGTCATCAGTCTCAAGCATATCTTCAAGAGCTTCTGCCGTTTCGGAGCTAATATACTCGGCATAGGGAATATTTCGAGCCTTAAATGTTTCGATTAAACTTTTAATGACCTCTGTCTTGCCAGTTCCTTTATCTCCGAAAATGACGTTGACCTCGTTGTATAGCTTGAGAGGCTCTTTAATATCACGATTGCCTTTTGAAGGGTATACGTCATATATGGAAGAATTATTTTTATCGAGCAATGTCTTGACCAAATTCGCATCACGATCGAGTAATTTACAGAGATGCTCAAAATTCTCTATTTCAAGCCGGAGCTCCGGCAGCTCCATATTGGGATATAAGTCCCAATCTTTAATATCGCTACCTGCTATACAATTGATGCCGTGACTGGTAAAGATACCCATTGAACGAACATTCGTTGCTTCAGCGATTAAACGAGCCTTATTTGAAAGCAAAGAGCCTAACACGTCAAACTCTTCAGGGGGTATGGCAGGAGTCTTATGGAAATGGGGCATGAATATGCAATCGAGGGGGTCGAAAGTACTCACGACATCATCTATTTTGCCGAGAAAGTTATCAGGGGTAACGCCATTGATAAGGTCGGTCAGTTTCTGATCAAACAGCTCAATATTTTTTGGATTGCAAATAACAATCAAATGGTAGCGTTTAGAAGTGCCGTATTCTATATCGAGCTCAACACCAGGCCAGACATTACATGAATCAGCTACTTTAGCCTTCAAGCGATTGTATTGCACCTTATCAAACGCATTGTGATTAGTGATAGCGACAACCTCAACACCAGCACCAATAACCTTACTGGCAAAAAGCTCGTCGCTAACATTTCTTTTCTCACCATCACCACTTTTGAAATTACGGGTGTGGCAATGGAAGTCGACTATCATATTTCAACTATACCAGGGAGAACTCGTATATGGTGCAATTATAGTAACTTTTTAGCAACCCCAAAAAATGATCCGGTCAGAGAATAATCTTATCCCCGTTCTTGTCAATTAAATACATTCCCTCATCGCTGCTTCTATTCGATTGCTTGGTGCTTCTGTCAATTTCGATCAGAGTATCAATGAAGCCCGTGAAATTACGAATCGCCTCATAGTATTCCTCGTCCGTCCTATAAGTGATTCCGTCCTTAGCAAATGCAGCCTTCCACCCTGCTAGACTTTTATCATCAATCTCGTATAGTTTGTCGTGCAAATCCTATACTCCACATCTAGTTATAATACCTGTGCTTAGTATCAATCATATAAATCTTTGCGGTTCTGTCGCTATTGGATAAGCCGAGATAAACTCTAAATGGATTATTACCATAATCTATCTTTAATAGAGTGGTACTAGGGTCACTAACAATTTTAATAACCCTCTTGTCTTCTGCACTGCTAGGTCGAATTGGCTTTATCTCATGCCCACCTATCTTTTGCTTAATCTCTTGAGGGCTTACACATTCAATTATTTCCGATAGAAGCGTTTTGACTCTGCGTATATGACTTTCATCTTCAAATATTTCACCTAGCGGACACTCATCATGTCGATAAGAAGAAAAGCTAGGGAAGAATCCGTGAGCCATATTATTATAAATCGTTTGCTGTAAAATATTCCTTTAAGTCTGGCTGGGGAATCTCAATATTCCGACCATCTTCCTTAAAGTGCTTAGCCCAGGGAGTTCCATCTTGGTGTGTGGTTTTAACGAGATAAAAGCCACTATATTTTTCACCGATATTTTGCCATATTTCTTCAATGTGATTCTTAACGGATTCACTAAGATTTGACGACTCATACTCAACATCAAAATTGGTAATGGGAAATTGCCCACATACTTTGAACGTATGATAGACATCGGCAACTACGGGTCCATATTTCCATGCCTCAACCTTATCGTCAAACAAGGGACTGCCGTGCTGGGCAATATATTTTCCCTGAACATAGTAAAGGAGCTTCTGAAGTTTCAGATTTGTTAAGTCATTCTCTGGTGTTTTACTTGCAAGCTCGATTAGATAACTTGCTACATCTAGCGCCTTCATAATAGTATCCCCTATACTTACGCATACGACTGTAAATTACAATCATAACCGCCTTCAGTATAGCATAAGCGACTTGCACGATTACTTCTCGTGACATCGCACGTCACTTGTTCAATCACCGCTGCTTAATACTCAACAGGTCATATTCTCTAGACTTCTCAACTATTCGATTCATAGCGACCAGTTCAGACAGAATTGTGTTCCATTTCGAGTGAACCCATTCTACCACGAAAAAACGATCACATCAGTGGTCGTTTTTTCGTGGTAAAACACAGCTACTGCTCAGAATCTCGACCCTCAGTGACGGGGGTACGTCTTCCTGCATACTTCCTCATAAAAGGATGCGTCAAAGGACGTGTCACCCTCCTTACGGATTCTGGTACAAGATGTATATATGCTTTTGAAAGATGGCGCAATATTGCAGCATGTGGATATTTTTCGTGGTATGCTCTATGAAACTCAGCAATCGACTCATTAAGTTCTTTGGGTAAGACCAGGTCTTGCTCTTCAAACCAAGCCGTAAATTTTTTATCAGCATCCCTATGTAGAAAAATGCGCTTCGTAGGTTCGAGATTATGCAAGGCAAGCATACCAAGAGGACTGAGAGAGCGTAATCGCATATCTTCCATTCCATCGATGGGGTATTCCGTTATTTCGTCCAACAAGGCAGCACCCCGCAGCTCCACCGATACATCTCCCCTCGTGGCATATACTCCGTTAGCCTCACGGCGCAAGAGATTGTTTGCACCAGCGTCTAGCGGGGCGGGAGTATCCATACCCAGATTACATAACGTACTCTCTATCGAAAACTTGTTGGATTGTGAAGGTAGATATATATCAATATCACGTATACTTCCACCTTTTTTAATTGCCGGAGGTAATTCAACCCCCCTAACAGCAGCATGACCAAGCGATCCGACGATTAAGATTGGTGCGCCGCCAATTTCCACGCTGCTTAACACATCTACCTGTTCTGCGCGTGCCGTCTCTATGCCAGTATTCCTATTTCGCATATATACATATTGTATACGTATATTCGCTAAAAGGGGCTGTCTTGTGCTACAAATAGGATCCCATACTTGGGTGTACAATAGTAATAGCTCTTAAAGGAGGGACGTTATGCAAGAAGATAAGCAAACAACCGAGGTACGAGAGACAAATGAACGTGTCGGTAATACCGATGTACAACGTGAAACGGTGAGTAGGCGCACCAGCACACCTGGCGCAGTAATTGTGCGACGGGTAATCTGGTATATCACAGGCTTTATAATTGCCTTACTCCTGCTACGTCTTTTCTTATTAATGCTAGGTGCCAATGACACGGCTGCATTTGTACGCTTTGTGTACACACTAAGTAGCGTCTTTGCGGCACCATTCTTTGGTATCTTTAATTATCAGCCTAGCTACGGGCACTTTACCTTCGAGATCAGCACGGTAGTGGCCATTATCGTCTACGCCCTCATTGGATGGGGGATCGCAAAATTAGCTACACTCGCCCGCCCACAAGGTGATGCCGAAGCTTAGTCTGAAATAATACAAGAGGTTTCCTTATCTATTAGCAATCGTGAGGATATCGAAGCAAGCACATCAAGGCAGACAAGCTCGGAGAAGTTTGGAAGTGATCTAGGACCGGATCACAGGGAAGAAGGTTCAAGAGGACTCGCAATAGCGCGAGTCCTCTTTCTACTAGGCTCTAGTACTTCTGGAGTACATTGAGGTCTTTCACCGTTCGCTCGACCATCAACCCAATTGTCGTAATCCTATCCCATGAGATATTCGACGAGAACTCACCTGCGGGTTCGAGATAGTTAATATCAAGACTATCACCGACCTTTATCTTTAGATCTTCAGGATCTGTCTTAGCATAAATCCCATCAAAACTTGCCAAACCATAGACCGTTGTCTGATTGTATCGGTCGATAACATTGTTTGGTGTTTGAATAGTATAGACTACCCCCTTGCCTACATCTAACTTTATCGAACCAGCGCCATAACTCACGACTTTCCCCTGAACAGTTCGAGGTGCCCGGGAGTCATTCATCACGGGAAGCGCACCACCATGAGCAACAGTTAGTATGGTGTGATTAATACCATTGCTTTGCAAACAAGTCCGCTCAGGGTTACCATCACAAGCGGAACGGGCGTGGACATAGGAGCGATACTCGGTGCTGTAATACTCTACTGGAAGGGGCAGTTTGAAGATAATCATTCCGTCGATCTCTTCAGATTCGCCCAGACCCTCGTACTGAGCTGGAATAAAGTAGAGGACCGTATCGCCAGGTTTTATCGACTCGAGGGGTACCACTTTATTATTTTCAACCACTCTTACATTATCCGGTAAGGCTTTTTCCCGTCTCTCCAAAACAAGCTTATTATTCTGAACACTCCTTACTTTATCGGCAGTATTGAGCGAGCCAACCATTCGAAACAACGCTCTATCAGTACCGCCCATTTTCTCTACCGACCGGGGATCCTTCCGAATCCAAGCTGTCACCACATCTATATCACACTTGGCCTGCAGTACTTTCTTGCCATCTTCGGCAGATAAATTACTACCGCGTTTTAGCTCATAGGTCGTGCCTTCTTTTTTCTGCGCATCACAACTGTCAAATTCAACCGTCAACTGCTCCCTGCCAAATTCATTGGTACCTGATTGATTCACCTTTACCTGGGTGAGATTCGACACGGTCCGCACCACGGCATAGGTTGTTCCCGCTACGAGCAGCAATGCTCCAATTGCCAGCGCAATCACTGCTATTTTTGGTAAATGACGTATTTTCATAAGTAGTGTCTCCTTTTTAGTGACACTCGTTTTACGAATCACGGCAGAAAATATTTCATCGGACGACACAACGGCCATCACCCTATCAGTAAAATCGGTATTCTGCGCGCATTCGGGCCGGGCGGCGATAATGCGTGTATCAAAAATAATATCTTTCATGCTAGCTTCTCCTTCAGCTGAGACTTCGCTCGGCTTATCCAGGTGCCCACCGTGCCCGTCGACGTATTATAATGGCGGGCAATTTCCTTATAGCTTTTGCCTTCCCAGAAATAGGCCCTAATAATTTCGGCATATTGAGGCGGCTCGAGCTCTTCTACAGCTCGACGTATCGCTATAATTTCATCTTGCTCCAGCCCCACCGGCTGCACAGATTCCATGTAGTTTTCTACATTTTCAACAGTAAATCTTTTCTTGTTTTTGCGTAGGTGATCAATGCATAGATTGGTTGCTATGCGATATAGCCATGTCGAAAATCTGGCCTTATCCCCCGCAAATGATCTTAAGTTTTTATACGCCTTAACAAACGCTTCCTGTGCAATATCTTCCCCATCCTGCCGATCTTTTACGATATTTTCACAGTGAATTATCAGGCCCGTTTGATACCGTTCAACGAGCATTCTATACTGATCCACATCCCCCGCTAAAATCTGGGAAATGCATTTATTTTCATCCATCATATCCATTATACGAAGAGGCAGGGAAGTTTATTTCACAGATCACAGAGTTATCTGGTTATTTTGTGATATAGTACAAGCTTGCAGAATTCCTACGGACGGAGAGTCATGAGCGACAGTTGGTTCGATCCCGCCAACGCTCCCGCACCGGAGCCGCAGGTCCCTCAGCAGCGGGATGGCAAGTGGGAGAGGCAGACTGGCAACCCGGGCCAGGATGGATCAGGTACGTCTCCTCGCTAGTTCGTACGTGTTTTGCAAACCCCGGTCAACACGCATTGACCGGGGTTTGTTCCCTGGCTACTTCTTAATGACTCGTCTTGCGACGGAAAAGCCATGAGGCAACAAACATGGAAACAACCATGATACCCACACACCAAGTAATCGCAATCCAAAGGTGATCACCAACAGGAGTGCCGAGCATCAAGGCACGGATCGCTTCGATAATGTGAGTGATTGGCTGGTTCTCTGCAAAAGCCTTAAGCACCGAATTCATCCCCTCCGTTGGAACGAACGCACTACTGGCAAAGGTGAGAGGGAAGACAACAATGAATGAAAGCCACTGCACACCCTCGATACTTTTCGCCATCACCCCGGCAATCGCGGAGAGCCATGAAAAGGCAAGGGTAAAGAGAAGCACTAATCCAGTAATTACAATCCAGTCCAGAAAATCAGCATTTGATCTGAAGCCAATAACCAACCCCGCCAGGATCATCACCGCAGTTGAAATGCCGTTACGGAAAAGGTCAGAAACGACATGACCATTTAGAACGGCCAAATTTGCCATCGGAAGCGAGCGGAACCTGTCGATGATCCCCTTCTGCATATCATTGGCAACTGCTATAGCCGTGGTTGTGGATCCAAACGCCACCGTCTGGACAATGATACCCGCCATCAAAAAGTTCAGATAGCTCACCCCCGGCGGCAATGCCTGTGAAATCGCTCCACCAAACACAGCAGCAAACAATACGAGGAACATGATCGGTTGGAAAAACGTTCCCAGCAGCTGATCTGTGTTCCGGATAATGTGCGTACTGCTTCGCTTGATCATCAGAAGCGAATCCATCACCCACAAGAAAGCCTTCGGTTTCTTTTCAAATTCTAGTTGAACAGCCATTATTTCTTCCCTTTCTTTTCTGCAGGTTTCTTTGCCCCTTTACCAGTGAGCGAAAGGAACACATCATCAAGCGTTGGCTTGTGAATTGTCATTGCCGTAAATTCGATTTTATCCTTTGCAAGCGTGTCCAGAACTTTCTTCACATCTGCATTTGTATTCTTGATCACGGTCGTAAGTGAAAATTCTTTATCTTTTTTGTCGGCCACATCTTTTCCAAGGGCTTTTACCGCTTTTGCATATTGGCCTTCGCCTGCAAAAGTGAGTTCGAGGCGATCCTTGCCTACCTTGCTCTTTAGTTCAACAGCACTTCCCTCTGCGATCACTTTACCGCCATCAATGACAACGATATTATCGGCCAACTGATCGGCCTCCTCAAGGTATTGAGTCGTAAGGAGAATTGTCGTCCCATTGTCCATCAATTTTTTAATAATTGCCCACATAGCTAGTCGTGATCGTGGGTCAAGACCAGTCGTTGGTTCATCAAGGAAAATGATTGGGGGAGCAGCAATTAGACTCACGGCCAGGTCGAGGCGACGGCGCATACCACCCGAATAGGTCTTAGCTGGACGGTCGGCTGCTTTTTCCAAATCGAATTCCTTTAGTAATTCATTCGCACGGGCAATCGCACTTCTTTTTGTCAGTCGATACAGACGACCCATCATGACCAGGTTTTCACGTCCGGTGAGCAGCTCGTCCACCGCAGCAGACTGACCAGTCAGACCGATCACACTTCGAACTTTGTCGGCCTCTTTGACGACATCGTAGCCTTCGACTGAAACAGAACCGCCGTCAAACGAGAGAAGGGTACTAAGAATTCGCACCGTTGTTGTTTTACCCGCACCGTTTGGCCCTAGCAGCGCCAGCATCGTTCCTCGTTCCACCTTGAGATCGACGCCCTTAAGCACATTATTTGAGCCATAGGACTTCTTGAGGCCTTTCGCCTCGATGACATATTCTTTTTTAGCCATGTATTTCCTTACATCTTAAACAATGATTTTATTTTACCACAAGAGAAGGGGAGGGGAGTGCAGAATACGAAAGAGACCACGGTATTTCCGTGATCTTACTTCCCCATTTCTTGCCTATGCCCTATTCGATTTCAATATCATCGGGAAGGGCAGCGTGGTGTGTCTGAATAAACGATTGTAATTCCTCGCTTGTCCTTGGTCGGTTCCAGGTGGCAAGCTCTAGGATATCGCTCATTGTGACTGGCTCGACATCAGCTGAATGATCCATTTTGCATCCTTTTTGTTTTTATTGCTTTATGTATTTATTTAAGCATAAAAATTATAAAAAAGCAATAGCAAAATGGGATGATTTCTTGTTACTTGAGCGGGTTCGCATATACTTATGCGTTATGACATTTTGACCGAAACAGTCCGCTTATGCTATAAATAGTCATAAGAGGTAAAAAGAAAATAAACATGACTATTAGTCTCGCTATTGTCGCCTTCGCCGCCCTCATCCACGCAAGCTTTCAGCTAAGCGTGAGTATGCTGACACTTCTCAGTGGCCATGCCATCGGCAACAAAACGGCTCATTCCAAGCTGCTCCGCCTCACCTGCAGCTTTTTAACCGGTGCCGGCCTCATGACACTGCTTCTTATTTCGTTCACCAGCTTTGTATTTCAACACACATTCGGGGGGCACGTCCCACCTGTCATGTGGGCTGTTGGATGCGGACTCCTTATCGGCCTGGGTATCGCAGTATGGGCATTTTATTATCGTCGCGAAAAAGGAACTAGCCTGTGGCTGCCACGGGGAATCGCCCGCTACCTTAGTAACCGAACCAAAGCAACCAAACTCAGTGCCGAAGCGTTCGGCCTAGGCCTAAGCAGCGTGATTGGTGAGCTAGTATTCATCCTCGCGCCCATTGTCATCAGTGCGCTTGTTCTCATCCAGCTTCCACCTCTATGGCAACTGGCAGGCGTGGGCATCTACACTTTGATTTCCCTCTTGTCTCTACTCATCGTCTACATACTTGTCGGGAGTGGCCACAAACTGAGCAGGATCCAAAAATGGCGCGAGGACAACAAGCGATTTTTGCAGTTTACCGCGGGTAGCGGGCTGATCATCCTCGGTTTTTATGTATATGTCGACCAGGTTCTGTCCCAAACCGCATTTGCGTCAGGGGGGTTTTAATGTCCCTCGCCGTCGATATTGTCAAGCGTGGAGGCGAAAGGCCCAGTGAGCGCTTCAACAAAGATAAACTCTACGAAAGTATCCGTGCCGCCTGCTTGAGCGTCCGCACTCCTGACGGAGAAGCCGAGATAATAGCTGGAAAAGTTTGTGACGCTCTGATCATTTGGCTCAGTACCAAACCCGAAGTCACCAGTCACGACCTGCGCCGAAAAGCCACCGAGACCCTACAAATGTTTCACCCTGAAGCAGCATATTTATATAAACACCACCGGCTGGTCATGTAAGGAGACCCGAAAATGGCAAAGAAACCTCTATTCGACTATGATCTGATCGTTATCGGTACCGGCGCTGGCGGCAGTGCTGCAGCTACCATCGCCGCGCGGGCAGGGAAGAGGGTAGCGGTAGTAGAGGCCGAAACATTTGGCGGCGAATCCCCTAATTGGGGTGACATTCCAACCAAGGCCCTCCTTCATGCTGCGACAATCTACGACGAGGCTAAGCGCGCTTCCCGCTTTGGTGTACGTTCGTCAACGATGGGCTACAACTACCCTTCACTCCTTGGCTGGAAAGACTTAGCCGTAAAGCGCACGGGTGCTGGCGGTAACAGACGATACTATGAAAACGAAGGTATTAGCGCTTTTCAGGGTACTGCGCACTTCCTCAGTCCCCACGAAATTAGCGTCAATCGACGTCATCTCTCAGCCGCGCACTTTCTTATCGCCACCGGATCGCACATCGAGATCCCCAACATTCCCGGCCTCGATAAAGCCGGCTATCAAACGCCACGTGCCATTCTACAGGCCACTCGACCGCCCCGCAGTCTCTTTGTAATTGGAGGTGGAACCATTGGCGTCGAGCTCGCACAGCTCATGGCGATTTTTGGCACCAAAGTAACAATTGGGGAAATTGCCAGCCGCATTCTTCCCTCTCAAGATGAGGAAGTCGGTGAACTAATGGGTCGACTACTTCGCGAACAAAAGGGGATAACATGCCTCACCGAAACCCGACTTGTCTCGGTCGTAAAAGATGGCATCGGCAAACGGGTCACCTACAGCAGGGGTGGCGTCGAAAAATCAATCCATGTTGATGAGGTGCTTGTCGCCACTGGTCGTGTTCCATGCGTTGACCTCGGGCTGGAAAATGCGAGTGTTGACTATACGCCAAAAGGAATTCAAGTAAATAACTATTTACAGACCAGTGCGCCTCATATCTTTGCTGCTGGCGATGTACTGGGGCACAGCAAACAAACGCACACCGCCCTTCTTGAAAGCCGTATAATAGCTCATAACATCCTCCATCCCAAGGAAAAAATCACGCCCGATTATACCGCCACTCCCCACCTCACCTTCACTTTTCCCGGAATCGCTCGCGTCGGGCTATCCGAAGACGATTGCCTTAGACGAGACCTTCCGATTAATAAAGGGATTTCGTCGCTTAACATCATTGCACGCAGTAATACTTCCGACTTTCGGGATGGTTTTGTGAAAATCATTACCGATAAAAAAGGAGTGATTTTAGGGGCTACTATTGTTGCACCAAATGCCGCCGAAATGATCCATGAACTGGTACTGGCAGTAAAATACCGCCTCACTGCACAGGATGTCGCCAACACGCCTCATGCCTTCCTTAGCTGGAGCGAGGCCGTCCGCGTCGCGGCGTCTCGCATCGGATAGGTATTGTTTTAGATCGCTCAATCTGTTAATATAGTGGTTGTACCGCGGGGTGGAGCAGTCTGGTCAGCTCGCGTGGCTCATAACCACGAGGTCAGAGGTTCAAATCCTCTCCCCGCAACCATGAAAGGCTTTTCAAGTTCTGGAAGGTCTTTTTTGTTGTTCGACGTAATTACCGTAGAGGCTCAGTCTCTTTTTTTGTTGCCGCCGAACAGGAAGTTCATCCACTGCTCCATATTCGTTGCTGGCTCGCCCGACTGGGGCTTCTCACCCTTTACAACCACATCGGCATCCTTTGCCGACTGCGAATTTGGCGGGAGAATTAATGCTTTCTCGCCCGGGTTTGCCAGTCCCACCCGCTCCCTCACTGCCAGCTCTTGGTATTCACTGCTTTTATAGAATCGTTGCTGAAGCAAAAGATTAGCCGTTTCAAGCTCGAGAAGCTTTTGCTCACGCGAGCGGGCATCCAGCTCCTTCTGAAGGCCGTAGTTACGTTGCATCATTTCAATTGATCCCCACGCCCAGCTCGCTCCAATTAGAAGTGCCACCGCAACGACGATATTATTCATCGTAAGATAGCGATGCTGAATATGATAATAAAGTCTACGAATGTTTATTTTTTTCATTTTTCTATAGCAATTATAGCCTAACAGATTGGAATACGCTATAATCTGGGAAGCTGGGGGCGTAGCTCATCGGTTAGAGCAGGCGGCTCATAACCACTTGGTAGTTGGTTCGATTCCAACC
>CBIFWO010000011.1:0-25744 GCA_966186595.1 uncultured bacterium
GCGCACCATGTGAAATTATGTGAGAAATGATCCTTAAGGGTCATTTCTTTTGTTTAATATATCTATTATTTCGGAAGAATCGACAACAACCCCGTATGTTTTCTCGACCAGGCGAAGCGTTCGCTCTTGTATGTGTGGGTCATGAGAGGTAGTAGCAACAAGGTCTCGAGGCATGACAATCTTGTAGCCAATATCAAAGGCATTTCGTATAGCCGTTTCGACACAGATTTGTGTTGATACGCCTGCGATGATAAGCGTTTTAATGCCTTTTTCTACAAGCTCTTGACCTAAAAGCGGATTAGAAAAGACATTGTATGAATATTTGACGAATACTTGTTCAGACGGAGGAGTGAGGTTATAGAATTTGTAACCGTCCCCTTTTATATCGCATATAATCATTTTACCGTCTAGGTCGTATTGTTCTTTTTGTAAGTCGGTCAACTTTGATCTGTCGTATATTTGCTGAGTATAGAATATAGGAATTTCTACCTGTTCGCAGGTTGCTATAAGATGCTTGGTTTGCTCAATCATCGCATCCATGCCCGAAATGTTTTTGCCTAACGAGGCCATAAGTCCTGTGGGGCTACAAAAATCATTTTGCAAGTCTATAACGATGAGGGCAGTGGTGGCCGGGACAAGTTTTTCTCGTAAGTTCATGCGAGTCATGTCTACCTTTTATACCAATCCTCCCGTGTTAATGGCAAATCATTCACCACGCCTTTGGTGAATACAAAATGCGAAAGATCAATGCTGCCATATTTAAAGCTACCCTCTGAGCACGCCAGCCAGGCATCCCACATGCGATAGAACTTTTTATCGAATTTTTCCTCAACCCACTTTTGATTTTTGTTAAAACGTTTGCGCCATTCGTGGAGAGTCAGGGCGTAGTGCGGACGCAGATTCTCGTAATCGATGAGACGAAAGTTGTATTTTGGTAAGAGGGTAGTAATCTCGCGGACAGAGGGTAGGTAGCCGCCCGGAAAGATATATTTATCAATCCAGGGGTCTACAGGAAGTTCAGTTTGTTGGCTGATGGTGTGTGCCAGACTGATGCCACCCCGTTTTAATAAGGCGTCAACAGCGGCGAAATAGGTGGGAAAGTTTCCTCTGCCAACATGTTCCATCATGCCTACCGACACGACTCGATCGTAGGCAATGCGCCGTTTTGCCAGGTCCTGATAGTTGAGTAGCTCAAATTTAATTTGTTTGTGCACTCCGGCTTTTTTGGCTGCGACATTGGCAAATTTTACTTGCTCTTTGCTGAGGCTGATCCCTACGCCCGTAATGCCATATCTTTTGGCGGCAGTAATGAGCAACGTCCCCCATCCTGATCCGATGTCGACCATACTTTGGCCTTTTTCCAGGCGTAACTTTTTCAGGATATAGTCAATCTTTTGCTGCTGAGCTTTTTCCAGGCTATCTTTGGGTGACTTAAAATAGGCACACGAATAGAGCATTTGCTTATCGAGCCAGCGTCGATAAAAATCATTGCCAATATCGTAATGGTGGGCAATATAACTTTTCTGTCGAGACTTTATATTGCGGTGCAATTTGGGACTGGTCATCATTCGCACCATTGGTTTCATTTTTGAAGGATTTTCGATAAGGATGCGCACTACATCAGTCAGTGGCCCATCTACATCAACCAAGCCTTCAGCGTAGCTTTCGCCAAATCCAAGCGAGGGACTGCGAAGCATGCGTCGCACGACTTTCGGACTTTTATAGTGATAGGTGTTGTAGGGTTGGCCGGGACCGTACGTTTTTATCTCACCATCCCAGTAGATAATCTTTACCCCGCCGTGCTTCAGCGTCTTTAGATAGGTATCAAGTAATTTTTTCTCTAGCATATTGGAAGTATAATATATATTTTTCCTACCAAGCAAAGAGAGATTTCTGCAGCTCCTTTGTTCAATTAGTGTAATTGGTTGAAGGCCGCTCTTAATAACCTTAATCCATGTCGTGTCGCAAGAGGCGAGTGCGGAATGCCTGGAATTTGTTGTACTACCATGTTGATTCTATGTCGCTCTAGTGTTTGAGCGATCTCTTCCGGCGGAAAGAGCTTATCGTTTGCTCCGCAAATAATAGTAATGTGCCTCTCTTTTGCATCATGCAATGTTTTTAGTTCGACGGATATGTCTTGTCGGAGGCCGGTTGTGTAGTGAGTGCGGAACATTGGGTCACGCAGGTCAAGATATTTAGAGAGCTGCCGGGCATTACTGTAGAACATCCGATCAAGTAATTGTTGCCACTGATATTTTGCGTTGTGGGCAGTTCGATTAAGGAATAGCGAGAAGGGATCGGGTGTGCTACTAAAGGTCGAGTAATTAAGACCTAGGGGCTGTATGAGGGCGAGATCTCCAAGATGATCTTTAAACTCGTCAACGGTAAAAAGCTTCATTACACTAGGAGCTGCCTGGGATTCGACAAGGATATTCACTTCTCGCAGTTTGTAGTGAGAAATTATTGATCGGAAAGCTTCCTGGGTATATTTAATGGCAAATATGGAAATATCTTCATCATCAACAAGCCAATGAGGCAAACCCTGAACAACGATCGTAGAAGGGGGACAATGTCTCGCTACCCGTTCGGCGAGTTTCCCTGCTTGGGCTGCTCCTAGAAAGAGAACAGCTGTAGGACGGTCGGATCCTGTTTTCCATACCTCAAAGTTGATAGGCTTACCTTTGTATTGAAATGAAAGTGTGGTCCATGTTACGGGTGGCGTCTCTTTGTTCATTATGCGTATTATACTCGTCACTAGTATCCTTTGCCCACCTGTTCTAGTGTACCTTCGGAGCTGTGTTGGAGAGATGGGGCGGCCAGGTGCGACCACCCCATCGCTCGCTATGCGTAGGCGACGTGTCGCATCAGGTGGTGAGCCTTCAGCATGTCTTCCAGCGAACTGCTGCCCCACCCGCAGGTACCCGCGAGGTACACCCCTTGCTGGGCCCGCCGCCTCATCTCAAGTGCCTCGTCCAGGGTGTGGATGAGGCGAGCTTGCTGAGTGGGTGTGAGCAGAGGGCTGATCGCGCCCGCGTAGATCTCCGTCTCCTGCGGCAGGTACAACTTCCCGAGGGGTGTGTAGTACCTGGGGTCGAAGATCGGGTAGTTCGCCCCAAAGATGAAGGGGTACTGCACCATTTCTGGCACGAACCCTTCTTCTTCCAGACCGTGGAGCATGAAGTTGCTCATCTTCACGGTTTCTCCTAGGTGGTACATGAGCCTCGGTGCACCCAGAAGCCGCAGCAGGCCATGATCGCCAAGCGCCTTGCCGCCGAGCCGTCCGTAGCAGAAGTGGAATCCCCACCCCGCTCCCGAAGGAATAGCGGCGATGAGCAGCTTGAACGCCTTTAGGTACCACTGCATGAGCTTGGGCCTGTTGCGGGTGGTGTTGGCGAGGATGGTGAGGGTGGGGGTTTCGAGCAGGAAGAACACCTTCCCGCCAGTGAGCTCCCAGATCCGTCCCATCTCACGCCTGGCTACCTCGATGAACGGCTCTAGCTGCCGACGAGCCCCCTTTCGGAGTGCAAAGATCAGTAGGTCAATGACGTTGATACCGACCTGGAGCCGTTCGCCCGGCGCCATTTCCTTGACGATGGGCCAGGCCTGCTCGGCGCGGTCCGCGTACAGCAGATTGATCTCGTCAGGATCGACCGTCTGACGCGGTTTTGCCACGTAGGCGGGAATACCGAAGTAGCTCAGCGTTTCTCCGAAATTCCCCTGCCTGAGGGTGAAGAAAGCGGAGATACCCCTGAACTGCTTCAGCTGCTCATCGACCCAGTTTGGATCGGTGACCTCTCCATTCGTGACCGCGAGCAGGCGGACCGGTCCCGTCTGCTCCTCCTTGTCCCGGGGTGCATTCATGAGGTTGACCTGGTACTGCACGGCCATCCTGCGGGCAGCTTCCACGCTCTCGGCGTTTTTTGCCACCTCTTTGGAGGTACTGCCGATTTCTACTACCTTGCGGGATTGTGCGTATGGCAACATTGCTACCCTCCGTAAAGCGAGCTGCCTCTTGTGAGGCCGTCATGTTTTTATCATATAGTACTGCTGATTTGCAACTATCAGAAGAGTCGGGAATTTGCTATAATAACGCCGATGGCGCGTTGGCGGAGCGGTTACGCGGAGGTCTGCAAAACCTTTTAGACGAGTTCGACTCTCGTACGTGCCTCCATAATAGGTAAAATTTGCGCGAGTGGTGGAATTGGTAGACACGAGGGACTTAAAATCCCTTGACCTTAACAGTCGTGCGGGTTCAAGTCCCGCCTTGCGCACCAGAATTTATATTTTAGATAAGCGTCCTCATTATGAGACGTTTTTCTATTTTTTGTGACTGATATCTCGAGTTTTTACCACTGAAATGGTATAATGAGGGGGTAATTTACTAGAACTACATTAAGGGGACTATCAGAAATGACAGCATTTTGGATTATCTTGGGAATTGTCGTCGTATTGGGACTTTTTCTCTGGATTACCTACAACGGACTTGTAAAGCTAAAACTCCGTGTTGACGAAGCCTGGAGTGACATCACTATTCAGCTTAAACGACGCCTGGACCTTATCCCAAACCTCGTTAATAGTGTTAAGGGCTACGCTGCCCACGAATCGGGTGTCTTTGAAAAGGTTACTGAGGCTCGTGCGAATGCTCTCAATGCTAAAGGCGTCAAGGAAACTGCGGCCGCTGAGAACCAATTTGAGGATGCGCTTAAAAGTCTCTTCGCTGTTGCGGAAAACTACCCGCAACTTCGTGCGAATGAAAACTTCCTTCAACTTCAGCAAGAGCTGGTTGATACCGAGGACAAGATCCAGGCTGCTCGCCGCTTTTACAATGGTGGGGTGCGCGACCTCAACACCAAGATTCAGATTTTCCCAAACAATATTTTTGCCGGGATGCTTGGCTTCAAACAGCGAGAGTTTTTCGAAGTCGAGGATATGGCGACTGCCCAGAAGCCGGTTGAAGTTAAGTTCTAGGTTTCTTTATGTACAAAGCCATTGCTGCTAACAAGCGAAACACGGTCATTATTATGGCCGTGTTCATTGGGCTCGTCGGAGCCGTTGGGTGGGCGATTAGTTATGTCTATGGAGGGGGCAATAGCCCCATCGCATTATGGATAACTGGTGGTGCGCTGATCTATGCCTTGATTCAGTATTTCCTCGCGGCAAAACTGGCCGTAGCGATGACTGGTGCGCAGGAAATTGAAAAACGAGACAATCCCCGGCTATTTCGCATCGTGGAAAACCTGGCAATCACCGAGGGAATGCCAACGCCGAAAGTTTACCTTATTGATGATCCTGCGCCCAATGCTTTTGCGACCGGTCGCGACCCGAAACATGCGGTGGTGGCGGCAACTACAGGTATTTTGCAGGTCATGGATGATCGAGAGCTTGAAGCGGTGATGGCCCATGAAATGAGCCATGTTAAAAATTACGATATTCGAGTGAGCATGATCGCTTTTGGTTTGGTGAGTGCTATTGGCGTACTTTCCGACTTGGCGTTTCACATGTTCTTCTTTGGCGGTGATCGGCGCGAGAGTAACGTGAATCCTGTAGTATTGGTAGTTGGCATCATTCTGATTATCTTGGCGCCGATTATCGCGATGCTTATCCAGATGGCGATTAGTCGTCAGCGCGAATACCTAGCGGATGCGTCCGGGGCGATGACTACGCGTGACCCCGAGGGCTTGGCGAGTGCGCTCGAGAAATTGCAGCATCACTCTCAGCCCCTCCGGCACCAGCACACCGCAACAGCACACCTGTTCTTTAGCAATCCATTAAAGCCGAGTGCGTTTAGCAAACTTTTCAGTACTCACCCACCGCTTGAGGATCGTATTGCTCGTCTTCGAAATAATGCAGGTAAGTTTTAATCACTGACATGGCAACAAAAACAAAGAAGAAAAATACAAAGGTGACTGGAGCGGGCCCCCGTCGCAAATGGCCAGCAAGTTGGTGGATGGTGGTGAAGAATCGCAGTCAGTCTCTCTTGATGCGCCGTCCGCATCGTAGCTTTCGGATGACCCGAAGACTTGACTACAAGAGACCATTGCAATTGCCTGGTTACTGGTCCTTCACTAATGAAGTGCGCAGAACACTCCTGGAGCGCAAAAAGCTCTTCCTAAGTTTGGTTGCTTTTTACGCAGTGCTTTCGATCCTTCTTGTTGGACTTGCTTCGCAGGCGAACTATGTGCAGCTAAGTAATACGATCCGCGATATCGGTGATGAGCTGGTGAGTGGCGATTTTAGTAACCTGGAAAGTGCAGGCCTCGTGCTTGCAAGTATTGCGACAGGTACACTTACGACTAATCTGACTGAGGCGCAGGGAATTTACATGACACTGCTGGGAGTGATGGTTTGGCTAACGGCGGTTTGGCTACTGAGGGCAACATTGGCTGGGCAGCGTCCGCGTCTTCGCGATGGGCTGTATAACGCGGGAGCGCCACTTCTTTCTACGTTTTTTGTTGCAATCGTTTTGCTACTACAGCTTTTGCCGGTCGTGCTTGCGATTATCGCGTATGGCGCGGCATCGTCTACGGGTTTTTTAAAGGAGGGCGCTGAGGCGATGATCTTTTGGGCAGCGGCCGGGATGCTCGGACTACTATCGCTTTATTGGATTTCAAGTACACTTTTCGCCTTGGTAGTGGTGACGCTCCCTGGGATGTATCCATGGCGAGCGATCATAACGGCAGGTGATCTCGTGGTGGGAAGGCGTATTCGTTTACTTCTCCGCATCGTATGGCTACTGGCGATGATTGCAATTATTTGGGTGGCCATTATGGTTCCACTCATTCTTTTGGATACGTGGATAAAAGGAATGCTGCCGGCTATTGAATGGCTGCCGGTCGTTCCTGTTGCTCTTCTGGCAATGGCATCTGTCACGATCGTATGGTCCTCTAGCTATCTGTATTTACTTTATCGAAAGGTAGTCGACGATGATGCAAGTCCCGCCTAAAAAAGATGCCAAAAAACGTGCGAACGAACTGCGTGATATTTTGGCACGCTACAGTTATGAATATCACGTTCTTGATCAGCCGTCGGTTACTGATGCGATTTATGATAGTTTATTTGGTGAATTGAAAAGGATCGAAGCCGAATATCCAGACCTCGTCACACCAGATAGTTTGACTCAGCGAGTTGGCAATGAAGTAGTTGGGGGTTTTAAAAAAGTTCAGCATAGCAGCCGCATGCTCAGTTTGAACGATGTGTTTGATCGTGAGGAAGTTGAGGCGTGGGTGAAGCGTATGGACAAACTTCTGCCGGGCCAAAAACACGAATTCTTTGCCGACATCAAGATGGACGGTCTGGCATGCGCTTTAGTATACCAAGACGGGTTATTTGTTCAGGCGATTACGCGCGGGGATAGTTTTATTGGGGAAGACGTGACGACAAATGTTCGTACGATTGCGAATGTGCCACTCCGTCTTCGCAGCGTTGAGGGATTTGACCAATTTCTCGTTGGTCGTACTGAAATTCGTGGTGAAATTGTGATGCTGAAAAAGGATTTTAATACGCTCAATGAAAAGCGTCGCCAGGCGGGTGAGCCAGAATTTGCGAATCCTCGAAACTTGGCGGCGGGAACGATTCGACAGCTGGATCCAAAGCTCGTCGCGGCGCGCCCTCTGCATTTTAGGGCATACGACCTTTTGCGACACGACCCCACCGAAGTTCCGACAAATATGTTTGCCTACGAGGCGATTACGGCGCTCGGTCTGAATCGCAATACGCAGGCCTCGGTCTTTACGGACCTAAAGCAGGTGATGGCGTTCGTCGATGAATGGGATAAAAAACGAAATGACCTTCCATTTAACACGGATGGGTTGGTTGTAAAGATCAATGATCGTGCGCTTTTTGCCGAGCTTGGTATTGTAGGCAAACAACCCCGGGCGGCGGTTGCGTATAAATATGCAGCCGAGCAGGCAACGACAATCGTACGAGATATTGTTATAAGTATCGGGCGGACCGGTGCAGCGACGCCTGTCGCAGTGTTTGATCCCGTGGTGGTTGCAGGAACGACAGTTCAGCATGCCAGCCTCCATAATGCTGATGAAATTGCCAGAAAAGATGTACGGATTGGTGATACAGTCGTGATTTTTAAGGCTGGAGATATTATTCCTCAGGTCGAGAGTGTCGTTACTGAACTTCGCCCGAAAAATGCGAAGCGATTTGAGTATGAACGGGCACTGAAGGATCAATATCCGGAACTGGAATTTGAACGCCAAGGTGCCGATGTTGTCTATCGTGTGAAGGGCCAAAGTGGACCACTGCAGTTAAAGCGAAGTATCGAACATTTTGCCAGCAAGGGCGCGCTTGATATTGACACACTGGGTGAGAAAAATGTCACAGCGCTTGTAGATGCGGGATATGTGAGGGATTTTGCAGATCTTTACGCCTTAACGAAAGATCAACTCCTGCAACTTGACCGGTTTGCTGAGATTTCAGCGGCGAAATTAATCGATGCGATTGCAGACAAGAAGACACCACCATTAGAAAAATTCCTGTTTGGCCTAGGTATTCGTCATGTTGGTGCGCAGACGGCGATTGATTTGGTGAACGCATTTGAATCACTTGATGCTCTCGAGCATGCGACAGTTGATGATTTGGTTGAGGTGGAAGGTATTGGTGAAGTGGTAGCAAGGAGTATTGCTGCATGGTTTGGGGACGAGGAGAATATCAATCTCCTCCGCAAATTCGAGAAGATGGGTGTGAAGCCTGTGTTCAAAAAGAAAACGGGCAAGCTTGTTGGAAAGAATTTCGTCATTACTGGGACACTCGAGTCGATGTCGCGTGACATCGCTGCGGATAAAATTCGTGAACTGGGCGGGGGATTTCAGACAGCTGTTGCCAAGGATACAAATTATCTTGTTGCTGGTGGCAAGGTTGGTGAAAGCAAGCTAAAAAAAGCGCGGGCCTATGGAACGGAAATAATCGATGAAAAAACGCTAAAGGAGATGTTGGCATGAAAGTAACTGTTGCGATACCTCATTATAATTCGCTTGATACGCTCTGGAAGTTGATCGAACAACTTCGTGAAGATGCCTTTGATCAGATCGTTGTTCTTGATGATAGCTCTAAGCTTCCGCCTACAAAACTCGAAGCGGAGTTTCCTTCGGTAACCTTTTATTTCGGATCTGAAAATTTAGGCTCGGGCGGTAATCGCAATCGTATTTTAAAGCTAGTTGACGAAGGGATCGTCTGGTTTATTGATGCCGACATGGAGATCGTCAGTACGGGCAATGCAGAGCGCATTAAAAAGTTGTTTAGTCAGGACGAAAATCAAATGATTGGTGGAATGATTTACACCAAAGAAGGCAAGGAGATGCAATGGAATTATGGTCACGAAATGCATCCAGTCAACGACGCTCGGTTCGAGGAATTGGTGGCGGGCGTGGGCCTGGGCGATATGTCATCGTGGCAGCGATTGCAACGATACGGGTGGGATTACCATTGGTTGCAGCCTAGCCTGCAGCAGCCTGTAGAGCGAAAAGTTGATTGGATAGCGGAAGGAAGTTTTGCAGTGCCAATTGAACTACTAAAAAAAGTTGGTGGCTATGACGAGGCCTTTCGCTATCATGAAGGTCAGGATCTGGCGCATCGCATTCGTGAAATTGGAGCGAAGATTAATTTCAATCCCGACATCATTACACGGCATCTAGAAATGAATGTTCGCGGAAAAGTACGAGCTGATGAGATAAAAGAATCCCAGTTCCTCTTCTTTCAAAAGTATTGGAATATGACCCGTGACGTGTATGATAAATTATACGGTAAGTAGAAAGGCCCGGGAAGTGCGATACTTAAAAACAGACAAATTTTACTGCTTTTCACCACCTGTAATGTTGGCAACGTTTATTATCGAGATTGCCTGTGTGGTGTACGTACTTTGGCGATATAAACTAACGCCGATTACACGTTTAGTGGCCGCGATCCTTATTGGGCTCGCTATATTTCAATTGGCTGAATATAACATCTGCGAGGGCTCGTGGGGTCTTGGTAGTTTGGACTGGGCACGCATTGGATATGTGGCAATTACACTATTGCCACCGCTAGGCCTTCATTTGGCGACACGTCTCGCTGATCAAAGTCGACCAGCTCTTTTGGGGGCGGCATATGGCGCAGCGGCTGTATTTTCATTTTTCTTTCTATTCGTTGGACATGGTTTGCAGGTCGAGCAGTGTCTTGGAAATTACGTTATCTTTAACACTGCTCCTTGGGCGATTGCGCCATACGCAGTGTATTATTACGGGCTGCTTTTCCTGGGCGTTGGATATGCGTTGCAGGCTGGGAAGGTGATGAAATCAAAAAATAAGCGACGTGCCCTTTATGCCCTTATGCTTGGATATTTAGCATTTATTATCCCGACAACGACGGTGAATATCGTTGATCCGGCTACTATCGCAGGAATTCCTTCGATCATGTGTGGATTCGCCGTGCTTCTGGCGCTTATCTTGACCTTTGGCGTGTTGCCGCGATATTACGCGAAACGCTAATCTGTTGTATAGTAACACTATGGAAAAGGTGAAGCGGCAGTCGAGGCGTATCGGAATTGGCATTCTTGGCGGGATTGTTCTGATCGTGGGCATCATAGCGATTCCTTATCCCGGGCCTGGCTGGCTGATTGTTTTTACCGGACTGGCGATTTTAGCTACTGAATTTGACTGGGCGAGACGCCTCCTCGATTTTGCTAAAATCCGTTATGATGCCTGGACGAACTGGCTAAAGAAACAGTCGATGATTGTTCGTGTTGCTGTCCTGGTGGCAACAGGGATTGTCGTTGTGATGACGTTGTGGCTCCTCAATGTTTTTGGTCTTTTTAATGATTGGCTACACCTTTCCTTTGATTGGATTAGATCTCCTTTATTCTAGGTAATTATGGCTAAAAAGAAGAAACTCACCCCTCGTCAATACGTGCATGCGATTTTTAAAGTTGCCACAGTAACATACAAGGCCGCGCCACTTGCGGTTATGGTGCAGCTTGTCGGCTCTATCATTACAGCTGTGCTTCCGCTTGTGACGACCTATTTTGCAGCGCAAGCGACAACAGCATTGGCCGAAGCGTACATGGGCACAAAAGGCGCAGGTGATCAGGCGATCCTTTACGTGGTCGTGACGGCCCTACTCGGTATCATTATGGTGGCATGGCGAAGTGTCGAACAGTATGTCAGCCAGTCGATGCGCTATAGGGTGGAAGCGGCGATTAGCGATCATATGTACGAGCATTTCTTGTCGCTGGATTTTTGGCGGTATGATGACAAAGATACCGCTGATCTTTACGATCGGGCGACTGATTTCTCACGGTTCTTCCCGTATGTTTTTGATCGAATCTCTAGTTTGGTCACACAGTTTATAACGATGATTGCCGGTTTAGTTGCATTGACGTTGGTGAGCTGGTGGTTGTCACTCTTGGTTCTTGTGGCGATTATTCCAGGCATCTATATTCAGTTCAAACTATCGCGTACGCAGGTTGCTCATCGGAATGCTAATGTGACGACCAGACGGTCGCGCTACATGATCGAGTGGATGTTATCTAACCAAAGGATCACGGCGGAACTGCGACTATACAGTGTGGTGAAATATCTATTAAATCTTCGAAAAAAACTGCGCGATAAGGACGAAAAAGAGCGTATCGACTTTGAGCGAAAGTATATTTTCAAGCGCCTAGGTGCCGATGCTTTAGAGGCCGGGGCAGAGCTTGCGGCGTTACTATTTACTGCACTCCAAATCATTGCTCGCGCACAGCCAATTGGACAGTTTATTTATGTGCAACAGGTCGTTTCAAGAGCACTAAATGGTGCGAATGGATTTGTTGGCCAGATTAGTACGCTTGATGAGGATTTAGCGAACCTCTTTGACTATCAGGAATTTATGGAGCTGCCGGTGGGCAATAGGAGTGGCAAGAAATTAGGGACGCTACCTGAGGCGATTCGATTTGAGGATGTGACGTTCCGTTACCCAAACTCTGAAAAAGACGTGCTAAAGGGTGTTTCGCTAGAGATTAAAAAGGGTCAGCATGTGGCAATTGTCGGTGAGAATGGTGCTGGTAAATCAACGTTCGTAAAACTGCTTACCGGCCTTTATGACCCGACGAAAGGTAAAATCTTGCTTGATGGTGAGGACCTGCAGAATATTTCGGTCGAGTCGTGGCATCGTCAATTCGGTGTGCTGCAACAAAATGCTGCTTCGTATACTTTTGCCAGCCTGAAAGACAATGTTTACTACGGTGATGTCAATAAGCCACTTGATGAGGAGCGTCTGATGGAGGCCCTGCGAAAAGCTGAAGCAAGTGATTTTGTGTCCAAGCTCCCGCAGGGTGCCGACACCTACATCGACACCTGGATGGAAGACGAAGAGGGTAATAAGGGGACGGAGCTATCAGGTGGCCAGTGGCAACGCCTGGCGCTCGCGCGGAATTTTTATCGTGATAGCCCACTCATTATTTTAGACGAACCGACCTCGGCAATTGATGCCCTGGCGGAATCGCGCATTTTCAAGCGTCTTTTTGCGGATAAGAAACGAACCGTTGTAACGATTAGCCATCGATTAACGACGGTAGAAAAAGCAGATATTATCTATATGTTCGAGGATGGTGTGGTGGTCGAAAAAGGAACGCACCCCGAGCTTGTAAAAAAGCGGGGTGCGTATTATCGGATGTTTGAATCCCAACTCTAAACTATGATGGCAGCAAAGCCTGTGGGGGTATTGGATCGGTAAACAAGTAAGATAAGTGAGATCCGAAGCGGCTGCGTAGGCCCAGGGTGACGCGCTGATGCCGAGAGCCGGGGCTTCGGCATCAGCGCGCCTCACTTGGGTGTCAGCAGAGGGCGAGGACCCTCGGGCCTCCGACGGTCTCGAAGAGTTCGTCGAGGTCTTCGTCGCCAGCCCGCACCAAGAGCAGCGGGTCGTCGCAGATCTCGTCCTGCCCGCTGCCCTTCGACGGGTCTCCGCCGCCGAAGTTGACGGCAGAAGCAGTGTCGACCTCGATCTCGCCGGCGCCGCCACACCCTGCGGTGTCGCCACCGCGCATGATGATGCTCATCTTGCTCTCCCGTTCCCGAATTCATTTTCGTTCGACCAGAAGCTGCGGGCTACATAGCCTGCCTGGCCACAAAGACACATTAGAGATTAACGTATCTTTGTGGCCAGACGATCGGATCCCACTTGTTAAAACCATCAGGATAATAATCAACTGACGGCGATCTTATTTTAGCAGATATACATATATAATGCGTAGACCAAAATAAAATATCCGCACAAAGCGGATATTTTAATTAAGTATCTAACTACCAGCTGCGCTGACGGAATGATCCACCGCCATTGTTCGATTCGCGGCGAGGTCGCTCTTCCTTTGGTCGAGCGAGGCTAACGCTTACTGGACGACCGTCAAGTTCTTTGCCGTTGAGTTGATCAACTGCTTTTTGGTTATCGTCTTCGTTCTTGTATTCAACGAAGCCAAATCCCTTGCTTCGTCCACTTTCGCGGTCAGTGATAACGCGTGCGCTTACCACTTCGCCAATTTGTTCAAAAAATGCTTTTAGAGTGTCATCGTTAGTATCAAATGATAGGTTCCCGATGAAAAGGTTCTGTTGTGCCATGTAAAAATCTTTCTTCTTATCTTGTATCAATGTGATCAGACCGACCGCATTTTGCGAATCTAGCGAAGAAAGAGGTTTACCGGCTAAAGGTAGTGCTCGCTCTTGCTGTATCTGCGTGTGCTTCTGAACATATACAATTTTAACATAGCTTGTAATTATCGCAGTATAAGCGCATAATAAGCTTAAGCTGGTACGCTTCAGGGGTGCCCTGGCGTTTAAAACAAACAGTTTATCAAAAACAAGAGACGTGCCCCCGGGTGGGCGCGTAGCAGCGAGAAGATCCGATGAAAGTCGGATCTTCATTTTTGCGTGTTACACTGGGGTTATGCCGGATTTTCGACTTACGAAACTTGTGCAAAAAAACTTTCTGGCTTCGGTTGAAGGTTCAATTGGAAGTCTCATGTTCCGTCATATCTATGTACGAGACGAGGAGGGGCGGGAAAGAGAGGTATTAGAGGACGGCAAGCTCTCGTGTGCTTACGCAGTCTCCTCTTTGTTAACGCTACATAATCTTATTGACCACCCACATACTACTGTGGCCACCACTTTGGAAAAGATGGCCGAGCACGGATGGCAAGAGATATCTGCACCTCAACCTGGCGCAGTGGTTTATTGGCCCGAATACAATGGAAACCAGCACATCGGTATTGCCATTGGTGCTGAGGAATGTGTGAGTAACTCTTCAAAGGAACGAGCACCGATCAGGCATGGAATGACCTTATCAAATGGTGTTGCAGCAACAAAATTCTATGTCCATCCTTCGCTAACCAATGAAAAATAGCTAAAAGTATGGTATAAAGGTTGGAGCGCGGGGCATTGGCGCAGTTGGCTAGCGCGCTTCCATGGCATGGAAGAGGTCATCGGTTCGAATCCGATATGCTCCACCAGAAATTATTAAACTATTCGGCAGAGTCGAATAGTTTTTATGTTTTTACTCATGCTTATATGCTATACTGAAGCCATCTTTTAATCGGAGGGGAATCAGTGGGTCCAGAAACAAATATGACAAATGAGGCAGATCGCCCAACGGTGGAATTGCCTCGGAAAGAGGCGAAAATGCCTGAGCCGATGAAGCCAAAGGTAAAAGGGTTTTATCTCTTCCAGTACGTTACGATGCTCGTAACTGGATTGGTGCTATTAACTCTGGTGAGCGTTGCGATGTTTGCTCTCTTGGAGCACTGGCTGGGTGACACCAATGAGGCAAGTTTCTTGACGCAATACGTCTATTCTTTCCATGTTTACCTTCTTGTTAGCTTGGTTCTTACGGCGGGACTCCATGTCTGGATGCGCTGGAAGACCAGTGATGTCAGCGAGGATGAGACACCTGCCGTAAGGGTGTTTCGGGCGATATTCCTGACCATTTTGTCGCTCACCATTCTGAGTGCACTTGGCGCGATCGTCTATCTATTAGTAGATATGATGCTGGGGACAGCCAATGAAACGTCAAAGAGTCTGTGGCTAGCTGTGCTTGGTTCGGGCCAAGTGATTGTCTGGTCGGCGCTTCTTTGGTGGTACTTTAGGGCAGAGCGCAGCGGTATGCAGATGGTCTATTTGGGCGCAGCGACACTTGTAACGCTAGCGGTTGCGGTGCTGGTTGTTGTTTTTCCCATCATGAGCAAGCGCGACGCAGTTATCGATGCTCGTACTAGTAGTGACCTCGAGGCAATCGTCACGGCAGTCGGTACTTACACGAGTAAGAACAATAAACTTCCTGCGGCTCTATCAGATGTTAAGCTCGAAGACGAGAGGGTGAAGTCGCGCCTGGGCTCATACGAATATCAGGTAACGGAGTCAAAGCCTGCAGAAGGGAACGAAACGGCACCAACAGCGGGTGATGATATGTTTAGCCTGGACAGTCTGCTGGATGAAGATTATTACAAAACGCAAACTTCAACTTTTTCGTACAAGCTCTGTGCAACATTTAAGACCGATACAAGCAAAGATGAGGAAGAAGGTGGCGTCATTCCTCTATTCTATCCCTCAAGCAGTATGAGTAATCACCCATCGGGCAAACATTGCTTTGATCATACAGCGTATGGTGGGGCGGATGACAAGCCCGCTAGTAGAGGTGCTATTCCTACACAGCTTGGTCTGTAGTGCTACTACCTAAACCCGAACAGACTCCTTCTCGCGAGGAGTCTTTCATAGTGTTCGACCTATTCAACATCTCTCTGTGTGTTGAAAAACCTGGTTGTCGTTTATTGCTGCTGCCAGGTATGTGTACCTGTATCGTAGTTGACAGTTATGCCCAGATCGGGTGCTTGGATTTGTGTCCAACCACCGTTTAATATATATGGCGCTGTGGGTCTGAGGGGGCTGGTGCGGAGGGATGAAAATTGGGGTGTAATAAGGCCGACGTCAGCCCCAGTAGAGGAATAGCTTGAGGCGGCAAGACCAGAGCCATCAAGTCGAAATACCCGGGCGAGTGCCTCGGATATATCCCTGTATGGTTTGAGCTGGTTATAGTCGTGATCGTTATGACTCAAAATATTCGCGGCAAAAATACGTATACCCAGGCTAGAGCGATAATTTCGCGCGGTATCTGCACGCGTTTTCACATCTGAAAAAGTGGCATAAAACGGATTGGCGTAAGCATCGCTATTGCAAACCCATGATTCAAGCAAGAGCGCATCGCTACTATTTGCTACCGTTGCGGTGCCGCTTGGGTTATATGTTGCATTCACGGCAGGTGAAAATACTTCATCTGGGTTAAAGACGTTCAAGAATGCGCCGACATTTTTGCTATGAATGTAATTAATAATTGCATTTTGACGAGAACGCGGCACGGCGTACGCGTAACCTATAGCATCACAAAAAATTCCCTTTGCTCCAATGGTAATCCACTGATCAATCTGTGTTTGAAGTGTTGCAAGCGATAAGTTGGCGGTTGTTACGCCACAATCTATGTACCCCCATACGACTGCATTGGGCGAAAGTGCACCGATTTTTTGAATGATTGCGGTTGTTGATGCGTAGTAAGAACTCGCTGGATCTTCTAGTCCTGATCCAAGTACAACGTCGTCGTAGCGCGACAGGACCCCCGCTGCGTAATCGTCATTAAATTGACCATTAATAATATTAGGCGGGGCATAAAAGATCATGAGCGAACGTAGGCCAGTAGTGCTCTCTATTACACCGGGTGCCAACTTGTTTGCGGTAATTGTACCGTCGGCGATTTTCGTGCCGGTAACTGCATTGCTGGCGAGTTTTGCGCCGGTCACATTATTATCCAGAATGTTGGTAGTCGAGACGCTATTTACCTTAAGTGTGCCGTCTGCTTGGTGTGATGCTTGCAGATAATCGTTTAAGACGTCACCCCAGATGCCATCGTCTTGTCCGGGAATTGGTAATCGAGCCATTACATAAGTAGTATAGCACGCGCTGTTACCGGAGGAAAAGAAAGCGTAAGCGCTAGATTTATTTTATGATATGTGTTATTATTACAGATAAGGAATGCCCCGGTGAAAAGACGGGCAATTATTTTATGCTAAATCCAAAATTTCTACGAAATATCGCTATTATTGCCCATGTTGACCACGGCAAAACCACGCTTGTCGATGGTCTTTTAAAGCAAAGCAAAACGTTTCGTGATAACCAAGCTGAGATGAATCAAAGCCTTATCATGGACAGCGGTGATCAAGAGCACGAGCGTGGCATTACTATTACAGCAAAGCAAACATCAATCTACCACGGCGAGTACAAAATTAACATTATTGATACGCCGGGTCACGCCGACTTTTCGGGTGAGGTTGAGCGAACCCTGAATATGGCAGATGGTGTATTGTTGATCGTTGACGCGCAGGAAGGCCCCATGCCACAAACCAAATTTGTGCTTTCGAAAGCATTGGAGCTGGGTCTTAAGCCGGTCGTTATCATTAACAAAATCGACAAGCCTTCGCGCCGTATCGATGAAGTAATTGATGAAGTCTCCGATCTCTTTTTGGAACTTGCAATTGATGATAGCCAGTTGCACTACCCAGTTTACTTTGCGATTGGTCGTGAAGGTAAGGCATGGGCAGAATTGCCTGATAACCCTTCAGAGCACACTGATCTGACGCCAATTTTTGACGCGATTATTAATGATATTCCCATGCCGAACGTTGAGGTCGACAAACCATTCCAGTTGCTTGTAACGTCTCTTCAATACGATTCATTCCTTGGTAAATATGCGATTGGTCGCATTACTCGGGGCGCGGCAAAGAAGAGTATGCCTGTCGCTTTGATCAAGCGGGATGGCCAAATCGTTTCGGGGCGTGTTGAAAAAATCTTTGGCTATCGAGGACTTGTTCGTGAAGAAATTGAGGAAGCCGGCGCAGGTGACATTGTCGCCTTGACCGGTATTGGTGACGCGCACATTGGCGAGACAATTGCCGATAAGGAAAATCCTGAAGCGCTTCCTGTGATTGATATCGAAGCGCCAACCCTAAGCATGTACCTAGGGCCGAACACCAGTCCCCTCAAGGGCAAGGAGGGTGACTTTACGACCAGTCGCCAGATCGGTGACCGCCTCAAGAAAGAACTCGAGACGAACGTCAGCCTTCGTGTTGAAGAAAATGGCATCGGCTATGTGGTGAGCGGTCGTGGTGAATTACACCTTTCCGTTCTGATTGAAACACTGCGCCGTGAGGGCTATGAATTTGAAGTTGGTCGTCCGCAGGTCGTCACGATCGAAGAGGACGGAGAGACGAAAGAGCCCGTTGAAGAGCTTTTGATTGAGGTCGCGCCGGAATTCCTGGGTGCTGTCAGCCAAGAGCTGGGCACGCGCCGTGCTGCAATGGCCAAGCAAGAGCAGACCAGTAGTGGTACAACTCGCACGACCTACATTCTGCCTACCCGCGCCCTGATCGGCCTTCGCAACGTTCTCCTTACCGCCACCAAGGGTACTATCATTATGAATAGCTTGCCGCACGGCTATCAGCCGATTGGCGCCAAGCTGCAAAAGACCCGAAACGGTGCCTTGATTGCGACCGAGGCCGGGACGACAACGCCATATGCCCTAGAGGCTGCCGAAGCTCGTGGTGAACTATATGTTGGTCCTGGCACGACTGTTTATCCTGGTATGATTGTCGGTCTTTATAATCGTTACGAAGATCTGGAGCTAAATGTCTGTCGCGCAAAACAACTGACGAACATCCGCAGCAGTAGCAGTGACGGCGCTGTACAATTAACGCCGTACACGGAATTGAGTCTTGAGCAGTGTATTGATTTCATCGAAGATGATGAACTATTAGAAGTAACACCAAAGAACCTCCGTCTGCGTAAACGCTTCCTCGATCCGAACGAACGAAAGCGTGCTGCCAAGCAAAAATAGCGCAGGTTTGCATCTGTTACCTTCACCAACTATACTGAGTATATTGATGAAGAAAGTGCGCATCCCTATCCCCGGTTCCGATAATCTGAAAACGGTATATGTCAAAACAGCAGGAAGCTTAAAGCCGGTTTCGAAAAGTCCGGACGAGGCTTTTGATGAATTATTTTCTGAGGTTCAATCAAAGCGCGTGTTTGATGATACGAAGATATTTCCTGACCTAGTCCCACGCCATAGCATGAAGCAGATCAAGAGAGAATACGCCCTTGCAAAAGGCGATCCCCTGTTTGATCTACGGGATTTTGTGAGTCGTCATTTCTATGCCTACAGCGAAACGGGCAAGACCTATCATACTGATACTTCCATGACGCCTCGTCAGCATATCGCTCAGCTTTGGAGTGTTTTGGAGCGACGGAATCGGCGTGATCGAGGTTCGCTGTTTGCCCTGCCGCACGCCTATATTGTGCCCGGCGGCCGCTACGTAGAACACTTCTATTGGGACAGTTATTTTATCATGCTTGGGTTGGCGGCTGATGATCGGTGGGACATGATCGAAGGCATGATGAAAAACTACACGTACATGCTTCGCAAGTTTGGATTCATACCTACGGCGAATCGCACGTATTATCTTAGTCGTAGCCAGCCGCCATTCTTTTCCCAGATGGTGAAGTTGCTAGCCGAGCACAAAGGCCGCTCGACGCTGGTAGAGTATCTGCCGTACATGTTGCTCGAGCATCGTTTTTGGATGAAAGGACGCCGACTTCTGGCAAAGCAGGAGAACAAAGCGTACGCCCGTGTAGCCGAGATGCCGAATGGTACTTTGTTAAATCGATATTATGATAATAAAAAGCGTCCACGTCCCGAATCAGTGCTTGATGACTTAGAAACGGCCGGAGCAGCACCGGACAGGGAGTCGGATAGGCTTTATCTACATCTTCGCGCTGCTGCCGAGTCTGGTTGGGACTTTAGCTCTCGCTGGCTGATGAATCCCGATGAACTGAGTACGATCCATACGGCAGATATTATTCCTGTTGATCTGAACTGCCTGCTTTATCTTTTGGAAACGACAATCGCTGAAACCTACGGCGTTCTGTATCAGCCCCTCCTTGCTAATCGATTTCGAAGTATGGCGGAACGGCGAGCTCGCGCTATTCAGGAGTATTGCTGGAATGAAAGAGAAGGCTTCTTCTTGGACTACAACTTCCATCATAAGGAGCAAATGCCCCATGTGAGTCTGGCTGGTGTATTTCCGCTCTATGCCAAAATCGCATCGGAAGAGCAGGCGGAGCAAGTAGCAAAAAAAATCGAAAAAGATTTCCTCAAAAAAGGCGGTGTCGTTACGACGCTACTAGAGACTGGCCAGCAGTGGGATGCGCCGAATGGCTGGGCACCACTGCAGTGGATTGTGATTCAGGGGCTGCGAAATTACGGGCATACAGATCTTGCGAACGAAATTAAAGAACGTTGGATTGCACGAAATCTCAAGACATTCCAGGAACAAGCAAAGCTGGTTGAAAAATATGATGTAGTGAATCCCGATCGGGCGGGTGGCGGAGGTGAGTACCCTTTGCAGGATGGGTTTGGCTGGACCAATGGTGTCCTTGCAGCCCTTCTGAATGAAGATAACGCTTGATCTGCTCACCTAAACGCGTGGTATACTATATACACATACATGGATAAGCCGATGAAAATCGCTATGATGGTGAAGGCCTCAATTCCCATGCCACGCCCTAGCGACATGATCTACGCCCCCATTGACCTCGCGATAGCAATAGCGAAAGGCTTAGGTGCGCGCGGCCACGAAGTAACACTTTTCTCTCCTCTTGGCACTGAGGTGCATGGACAGAATGTCTCAGTTGAGACGATGAATCTCCGCCCTCTTGCAAAGAATCAGGAAGAATTCACTAGTTTTCTCGATAATACCGAACTCCTCTCTCATGATGTGCATGGACTGTGGGACAGGTATATGGTGAACGAAATGTATGATCGGGCTCGAAAGGGAAAATACGACCTGTTGCATTTTCACCATCCAGAAAGTGCGCTATCAGTCGCTTCTCGTATGACAGATGTGCCTACTGTATATACATTGCATGATCCAATTTTCCATTGGTACAAAGAGCTCTTTGATCTGTACAAATCACCGAACCAACATTACATCTCTATTTCAAATAATCAGCGCCGGGATGCCCCCGACCTCCCATATCTGGATACGGTCTACAATGGAACGAATGTCGATCTCTTTACTTTTGGGGATAAGCACGAGGATTACCTTCTTTTTGCCGGGAGGATAGCACCCGAGAAAGGGGTAAAAGAGGCGATTCAAGTCGCTCGTATGTCGCATCATCGATTGCTCATTATTGGTCCGGTCAATCACGGGAGCCAAGGGTACTTTGATCAATATATAAAGCCAGAGCTTGACGATCAGATCCTTTACCTTGGCCGTATGGATCAGGATCAGCTACCCAAATACTACCAAAAGGCAAAGGCGGTGTTGACGCCTATCCAATGGGAAGAGCCGTTTGGCCTCACAACGATCGAGGCGATGGCGTGTGGTGCGCCAGTTATCTCACTTCACAGGGGTGCTGCGCCAGAAATTATCGAGCATGGCAAAAACGGTTTTATAGTGCCAAGTATTACGGAGATGGTGGAAGCGGTTGCCAAGATCGATCAAATTAATCGGATTGACTGTCGTCATCATGTTGAGCGAAATTTCTCGATTACTCAGATGGTTGATGGATACGAAGCTGCCTTTCGCCGTTTAGTCCACCAAAATCTTCCCCAGACACCAAGTAGTTTTATAAAAAAGAAAATGCAGGAAGTCCGTCGCATCCTGCCAAATATCTCTGAACTTTAAAAGATTTTTTCGTTTTTCAGTTCGTCTGGGAGAAAGCCTTTTTCATGTTTGAAATCAGCTTTCCATTTATAGCCTGCATTGTAGCCTAGGTCCTTCATGAGTTTGGTTGGGGCATTACGTAGATGTAGCGGGACGGAAGCATCGGGATATTGTTTTGCCATTGCAAATGCTCGCCCCATTGCATTGGTCGTGTCACGCGATTTCTGGCTTTTTGCGAGCGCGGTGGCAACATGAAAAAGAATATAATTGCTTTCCGGCATACCAACGCGTTCCACCGCTTGGAATGCATTTAACGCCAGTTGAAGGGCGCCGTTTCCGGCCAGACCTATATCTTCGCTGGCAAAGATGATCATGCGCCTAGCGATGAATTTCGGATCTTCGCCAGCCTCAATCATGCGGGCGAGGTAGTAGAGTGTAGCGTCCACGTTACTACCACGCATACTCTTGATAAAAGCGCTAATGACGTTGTAGTGCATCTCGCCCTTTTTGTCATACCCCGGGACACGCTTTTGAGCGGCGACCTTGACAATTTCTGGGGTCACTTTCTCGCCCATGGACAAGGCTAACTCAAGATTTCCTAGAGCAACGCGTGCATCACCACCAGCAAGTTCCGCAATATAGTCGAGGCCTTTTGACGTGACGTTTTTGCCCTTCTTGAGTTCCTTCACGGCTCGTTTTAGTATGTTTATAATCTCATCTTTAGATAAGGGCTGTAGTACGAGCACTCGACTGCGTGAGAGTAGGGGACTGATCACCTCAAAACTGGGGTTTTCGGTCGTTGCCCCGATAAGGGTGATGAGGCCCGATTCCACGTGGGGCAAAAATGCATCCTGCTGAGCCTTGTTAAATCGGTGAATCTCGTCTACAAATAGAACGGTACGAATTTGTAAATTCCAGTTTTGGCGAGCATGTTCAATGACTTTCTCGACATCCTTTTTGCCGCTCGTGACCGCAGAAAGTTCGACGAATTCCGCGTTGACTTCTCTGGCAATAATGCGAGCGAGCGTAGTCTTGCCGCTGCCAGGCGGCCCCCATAAAATCAGGCTGACAGGCTCCTTTTTTCGAACAATCTGACGAAGAATCTCACCCTGATCGAGCAGGTGAGTTTGACCAATGACCTCATCTAATGTCTGCGGCCGCATTCGCTCGGCCAGCGGAATTCTTTCCATCCTTCTATTATAGTAGACGATCGGTATTTATAACATAAAAATTAGAGTGGTGCGAGATATGATACAATAAAATTACAAATGGACCGACCGACCGTATTACTACTTTTTGGCGGCGAATCCCCCGAGCATGATGTCTCGATCTCTTCGGCACGCAATGTCTATGCGGCCATCGATAACGCCAAATTCAATGTGGCTCTTGGGTATATTGATCGACAAGGAAAGTGGTGGCTGCTTGATCGCATGGGTGAGGACGTTGCCTCGCATGGTGCGCCGCAGCTGGCGCCGGTACTTGGATCGGGCAGTTTCGTCACCTTTCCTAGTAGTCGAGTGGTGAAGCCAGATGTGATTTTCCCGATTCTACACGGTAAGAACGGAGAGGACGGCAGTGTTCAGGGGTTGGCGCAGCTCCTGCATATTCCGATCGTTGGATGTGACATGACGGCCAGCGCTATTGCAATGGATAAAGTTGCGACGAAAGAAATCCTTATGACGAACGGCATCAAGGTTGTGCCGTATGTTGCGCATCGTATTGGCGAGCCGGACCCTGATTTTAACCACCTCAGTATGAAGCTGGGTAGTCCAATGTTTGTCAAGCCTTCGCGAGCTGGCAGTTCATTCGGGGTGACAAAGGTATATAGCGAGGACGAACTAGCAACTGCCCTGGCAGCGGCGCACAAATATGATGATGTTGCACTCATTGAGCGGGGCATTTCAGGACGCGAGCTGGAGGTGTCGGTCCTGGGCAACCCACCCACCCACCAGACGAGTGGGGTGTGTGAGGTGAAGACGACTGAAGGATTTTATGATTACGAAGCGAAGTATGCTTCAACCAGCACCACGGAGTTTGATATTCCTGCTAATCTGCCCGATGATGTGACAGAGAAAGTCCGGACTCTGGCGAGTAGGGCGTATGCGGTTTTGGGATGTAAAGGTCTTGCGAGGGCGGATTTCTTTTTAACAGATGATGGAACGATTTATGTTAATGAGCTCAATACCATTCCAGGCTTTACCAACCTTAGCGTCTATCCAAAACTATGGCGCGAGGCAGGCGTGCCATACTCGAAATTAATTGAGCGCTTAATTTTTCTTGCACTTGGTCGTACAATAGAGACAGCAGAAAAAACGGAGGAATAATGGACGGATTCATGACTTTTATCATTATTATTGTGGTGCTTTTTATACTTTCGGGTATCAAGATCATCAATCAGTATGAGCGCGGAGTTGTGCTGACCCTCGGTCGCTTTACGGGAATTCGCAATCCAGGTCTCCGTGTGGTTATCCCTATCTTCCAGCGCATCATTCGCGTCGATATTCGTTCGACGCCAATTGATGTCCCGAAACAAGAGGTGATTACCAAGGATAACGTAACGGTTGGTGTGGATGCAGTTGTATACTTCCGCGTGATTGATGCGCCCAAGGCCGTGCTTGAAACTACTAATTACATCTATGCGACTAGTCAGTTTGCCCAGGCGGCGCTACGTGATGTGACGGGAAATGTTGATCTGGATGATCTGCTATCCAAGCGCGAGGAAATCAGCCAGCAAATCAAGGAAATCGTTGATCGCCAGACTGATCAATGGGGAATTGATGTTGAGAATGTTAAAGTTCAGAACATCGAGCTACCAGCTGATATGAAACGTGCCATGGCAAAGCAGGCCGAGGCCGAGCGTGAACGCCGTGCGGTGATCATTACTGCCGAAGGTGAAAAAGCCGCTGCCCAGGCCGTTGCCGATGCCGCGGCAATGCTTACCAAGATTCCTGGCGGTATTAATATTCGAACCCTTCAAACACTAGAAAAGATCAGTGCCGAACCAAGTCAGAAGACACTGTTTGTTCTCCCGGCGGAGCTGACCGAAGCGGTCGGCAAGATCATTCACAAGTAGCCTTTCGTCCTCTTGGACTCGTCAGTATAACCACACAGTTATAGAGGCTGTCGCGAGACAGCCCCGGGCGCTCTAAGGGCAGTAATTGCCGAGCGCGCTACTCAACCCTGATGGGCAGAGCTATCTCGCGTTGGATGACCTTGGACGATCCGTCGTTAGCGCAGCCAGATTCCGACGAGCATCTCGATGATGCCAACCGTTGCGATCCAGACTGCAACCAACTGAGCACGCCGCTCCACGGTCAGGACGATCTTGCGCTTGTGGAGCCTGTTGAAGGCTCTGTCACGTCGATCTTTGTCCCGCTGAGAGATGTCTTTCTTGGCTTGCTCCTGGACCCTGACTGCGTTTTCCAGCATCTCGTCAGGCTCTGATTCGCCACCTTCTCGGGGTGCCTTCATCACCTTGGCCTTAGCCGCGATGGCCAGGATCAAGATGAGGGTCGCCAACGAGATTTTGGTGAGGCTGAGCTTGAGGAGGATCAACGCGGCCGTGTTGATGCCCGGAGCGATGATGGCGTTGAAGATTCCGCCCGCAAAGAACGCGTAGGCAATGATCACATAGCTTGCGCGCTCCGCTGTTTCGAACATGCTCTTGCGGCGAGCCTTGGACCAATCGTCATCGATCGACGCCAGGAACCCCTCTCTATCTTCTAGGAGTTCCCAGTTCTTCTCCCTTCTCTCCAGGATTTCTCCGGAAAGATCGTTGACGATGCCCGTAAAGAAGCACTTCCAGAGCTCCCTAGAGCGCTTGGACAGCACGTGTCCCCCGTGGTAGTTTCGGATACGTTAAGGTACGACTAATTATAGCACTAATATATAAATACGTCAAATAGCCGGCAGCAGGAAAGCCTTGTTCAACAGGGGCATATATAGTAGAATAAGTGCAGCTAACAACGAATGCGGCTCTTTAGCTCAGTTGGTAGAGCAGAGGCCTGAAGAGCCTTGTGTCCCCAG
>CBIFWO010000012.1:0-25591 GCA_966186595.1 uncultured bacterium
CCGACACCGGCTTCGGGAGGCCAGTGTCGGAACGACTGAGAGGTTGGCAGATCAGGCCGCGAAGTCCGCGTTGTCCTCGTTGCCGGTCCAGTTGCTGCGCCCGATGGGCTTGCCGCCGCCCACCATCGCGGGGGCGACGTCCTCCATCAGCTGGGCGCCGAACGGGGTGGACTGGGACATCTCGGCGATCTGCGCCAGGTTCGTGTTCATCGTGGTGCTCCCTCGATACTCGTTTCCGGGACAACCTTACTCGGGCAGCAATAGCTGCTTAAAATATTATTATACACATTGTATACACATACTTCAATATCAGGGTTTTTAACTATTATTTCACTAGTGTCTTGAGGTAAAGATCCACCCATTGCCGAGCCGTCAACTGCGATGGTTTTATATCAAGCGGGATACCAGCTTCTTGTCGGGATGTTTTCTGAAAGAGTTTTGGCGTTGAAAAACAATCCTCAATAAATTGACGGTAGTTGATCCTCTTTTCTCGTGACAGCAGTGGCTCATCACGTATTTTTACTTCGACGAGCACCGTATCCACATTGGGGTTTGGCCAAAAGTCAGTCCGAAGGAGTCGTTTTCGGATTCTCACCGTGAACCAGGGCGCAATGTATGCACCCAATTGGCCGGTGAACTTATCTGTATTGATGAGTAATTTATCAGCAAATTGCTTTTGTACGATCAAGTAGATTGCCTGTGGCGGATGGCCGGTTTCTACTAATTTTCGCAGGATAGGCGAACTGAGGTGGAAGGGTATATTTGCGAAAACTTTATAGGATTCCGAGGGGAGTTGCATCTGTAAAAAATCACCCTCATATACCGTCACATTTGGGTATTTTCTCATATTGACTCGTAATTTTTTCGCAGTCTGAGGTTCCGCCTCGATCGCTACAACTTCGCGGCACCGTCCAGCTAGCACCGAAGAAATAACCCCGCTTCCCGCACCGATATCATACACGAGGTCACTACGCTTAATTGATGTGTGCCCAACCAGCTCCTTCACTAGGCGAGGGGAGCGAAGAAAATGCTGGGAATACTGCGAGAGGCGTTTCATCATGATCATAGTATACTGAAATCATGACAAAATATGCTGCTTTCCTTCGAGCCATCACTCCCACCAACCCAAAAATGCACAATGATAAATTAAAAGCCGTGTTCGAGTCACTTGGGCTCAAAAATGTGCAGGCGATCATATCGAGCGGAAATGTTATCTTTGAAAGCGACGAAAGCGATACGCGTAAATTAGAGACCATTCTTGAGGAAGCTTTTCCCGCACAACTTGGCTTTAATAGCACGACAATTATTCGCAATCTCGAACAACTTCAGGATCTCGTTTCCAAAAATCCATTTGGTGATCTGGAGCACAGTCCAAAAACATATCTCAACGTGACATTTCTAAAAAACGATCCTGAAACAAGACTGGATTTTCCTCACCGTCCCGACGGCAAACCATATGAACTCCTCGCTTTGCATGACAATGCCATTTTCAGCATCGCCGACGCATCAACCGCCAAAACACCCGACATCATGGTTTGGCTCGAGCGAAAATACGGCAAGGAAATCACCACACGCACCTGGAAAACGGTCAATCGAGTTATTGCCAAACTTTCTAATTAACCAAAAGCCGTGTGACACTGATCAATTTCTCTCATCTATTTTTCATGTAGCATTAATGCATGAAGAAATGGTTATTGTCAGTTGCAGTAGTTATTATTTTAGGGTTGATCGGATATGCTCCGACCGCGAGTGCGGCGGCAAACCTGATCGCCAATCCCAGTGTCGAGACTGGCAATACAGGAGATACCGCTCCTGCCAACTGGCAAAAGAATAAGTGGGGAACCCTGACCGCTACCTTCACCTATAAGAAAAACGAGGGATATCAATCGACGCGCAGCGTCCGCGTAGATGTCTCAAATCGTCAAAGCGGCGATGCGAAATGGTACTTTAACGCGGTCAATGTCCAGCCAAATACCGAATATACTTTTAGTGATTTCTACAAAGCCAATGTCAAAACCAAGGCGGTTGCTGTCAGTTTTGATGCGGCTGGAGTGCCGACATATTTTGATATTGCTGTCGACATTCCTGCCTCCGCCACTGCATGGAAGCAGGTGAGTACAGAGGTCAAGACGCTCGCAAACACAAAAACGCTTAGCGTATATCATGTCATTGAAAAGAATGGCTGGCTACAGCTCGACGCGGCAAGTCTAGTGCAAAACGAAACACCGCCGCCAGCAACACCTGTTCCAAATCCTTCGCTAGAAATAGCAACTGGTAATCCCGCCATGCCTTCGTCCTGGCTCAAAAACAGCTGGGGTACAAATACACCAACCTTCGCTCACATGAACGAAGGCCACACCGGCAGCCATAGTGTGAAGGTGACTGTTGCGAACTACCAAGATGGCGATGCGAAATGGTATTTTGAACCGCAGCCACTGGAGCGCGGCAAAGATTATCGATTTACCGCTTGGTACAAAACCAATACGGTCCCCCATGTCGTTGTTCGTTACGTCAAAGATGATGGGACGGATAGATACTTTGGTCTGCCGCGACCCGAACCGAACGGTACCCAGCAGTGGCAACAATATACCGATACTTTCACTATGCCTACAGATGCCAAAGCGGCCAGCGTCTTCTTTTTCCTGGCGGGCAATGGCTGGGTTCAGACCGATGATTATAGTATCGAACCGTACCAGTTCACCGGCTTTAGCCGTCCCCTTGTCAGTCTGACATTTGACGATGGGTTCGAAGAAAACGTCACGACCGTTTTGCCACGGCTTAACAATAAAGGTATGAAGTCGACCCAGTGCTACGCGACGCAATACATCGAAGGGGTTCCTGACCAACCCGACAATATTCTCGCATTTAAAAACGCCGGGCATGAAGTTTGTTCACACACCGTCTCACATCCTGCACTAACATCCCTCGACATCACCCAGCTGACCTACGAACTCACACACTCAAAGCAATATCTAGAGTCCGTCATTGGACAACCGGTTACAACCTTCAGCTCTCCCTATGGTGACTACGATGCTGCCGTCAACACCGAGATCAAAAAATACTACCGCTCACACCGAACCGTGGATGAAGGTTATAACTCAAAGGACAACTTCAACCCTTATCGTATTCGCGTACAAAATATGCTAATGAATACCCCACTCGCGGAATTCCAAAGTTGGTTAAACAAGGCAAAGGCGGATAAAACCTGGCTCGTGTTGGTCTATCACCGCGTCACTCCTAGCACACCCGAACAATTTGATACACTTGAGAGCGACTTTATCCAGCAGCTTGATGCACTCTCTGCGAGCAGTATCACTGTCAAAACATACAACGAGGCACTCGACGAACTCACCCCCCAGCTTTAACTCTACGCGCTATAATAGAATGTATAAACGAGGGGGAAGTATGTTTGCGAATACAAAAGCGTTTAGCGGTTTCTCAGTTGATGATATTGAGGCAACGAAAAATTTCTACCAGGACGTTCTAGGCCTTAAGGTGGAAGAAATGACAGGAGGCATACTAATGCTTCATCTTGCATCAGGCGGGAATGTGCTACTTTACTCCAAAGATGACCATCAACCCGCCTCATTTACGGTACTTAATTTTCCCGTCGACTCGATCGACAAAGCGGTTAGCGACTTGAAAACACGTGGCGTTGTCTTCGAAAAGTATGAATATACCGACGATGATAGTATTATGCGCGGTCTTGCGAACAACATGGGACCAGATATCGCCTGGTTCAAAGATCCGGCGGGGAACATTCTCTCTGTTCTACAAGATAACTAAGCATAAGAGGTTTGCGAGGGCAGAACCTTGTATGGTAGGGTAGAAGTATGTACACGGAGGATGTGGCAAGGTTAGCGGGGGTGATTTTTGATAATGTGCTTGTTCAAGTTTCATTGACACTGTTGGCCGCGATTATTTTACAGCTGATTTTTCGCCTTAGTATAGAGCGAATTGTGCATCAGGCAATGCGTCGCCACAAATACGCCAATCAAGTTGACGAAGAAAAGCGCGAACATACCCTCACTACCATTTTTCGCACTGCTTCGGCCGTTGTTATTTGGATTACGGCAATTATCCTCATTCTGTGGCAGCTTGATGTCAATGTCACCGCACTTATGACGGGTGCTGGAGTCGTCGGAATTATCGTAGGATTCGGTGCACAAAGTGCGATCAGAGATTTTCTCGCAGGGATATTTGTTATTGCCGAAAATCAATATCGTGTGGGCGACATCGTCACTTTACATGCTGCCGGAAAGGATATCTCAGGCATCGTCGAAGACATCACCATTCGCATTACCCGGCTTCGCGACCTCGATGGCAATCTGCACATCGTTCAAAATGGCGAAGCGAACATCGTCACCAATCTTTCATTTGGATACGCCAACGTTAACGTCGATATCCGCATCCCATACGAAGCGGATATCGATAAAATCGAAGCTATCATCAATGAGGTCGGTGCCGAAATGCAAAAAGACAAAACTTGGGCTCCGCACATTTTTGAACCTATTCAATTCTTCCGCGTTGATGGTTTTGAGGATTCTGCGGTTCGTATCAAGGCACTCGGTAAGGTTGAACCGGCCATGCAATGGGATATTGCCGGTGAATTCCGGCGTCGTTTGAAGAAATCACTTGAGAAGCACGGAGTAACCGTTCCATACCCACAAATTATCAATCGAACTCAGCAACCACAAGTGCGAAAAACGCTTAAAGTTACGAGTGGGTAACTGCTGACTTACCCAGCGCGACCAAGTGCCTCTTGCGATGCTGGGCAAAACTATCTTTGTTCAATCCATTGCGGTCAATAAACGTGCTCATCCGCTCACTCCCGGCAAAATGGGGCAGGATCACATATGCAGCGCCGTGCTCATATAATTCAGCCGCTTGGTTATAATCATCAGCATGACACATGAATACCACTTCTGGATTATGCCGCATGACGTATTTTAGAAGTTGCATGTTGGCTGTATGATCAGATATCGTACTCACCACCAACTTTGCCTTTGCCATGTGCAGCTCAGCCAGTAGTTCACGATCAGTTGCATCACCGTACAAACATTCAATATGCTGGTGCATCAAAAACTCAATAACATCCGGATTATAGTCAACCACAACAAAAGGTTTTTTGAGATTTTTAAACGTCTTTACAAACTCATGACCGCCTTTTTTGTACCCAAACAAAATGAGGGGATATACTTTTGCTTTGCGCTCTCGCTCTTGGACAAGCGATCGTTCAAAAATCCTTAGCGGTCTTTCCAGCTTGGAATATAGCCAATTATCATACTGCATCATATAGGTCGAAAGGGCGATCGTAATAATGGCAACGAGCGTGATCACGGCCACTAAATGTTGTCCCGCAATCCCACCCGAGGCTGCCAACACTGCTAGGACGATCGAGAATTCACTAATCTGTGAAAGGTTCACCGCCGCTTTAAAACTAGTGCGTTTAGTGTACCGCATCAGACCGAGGGCAGCCATCACGACCAGCGGCTTTAGAATCATCACGATTGCCGAAAAGATCAGCGCTGGGCCCAGTACTGACCAGAAGTCGCCCAGGATCAATCCGCCACCCAAGACGACAAAGAAGAGAACGACAAAGAAATCCCGAAGCGGTTTTAGACGAGCACCGATCTCGGCTGCGTAGGGAAGATGGGCAAGCATCACACCGGCAAAAAGCGCCCCGATTTCAATTGAAAACCCAGCCAAATGCACCAATGTCGCGATCCCAAAACCCCACGCAATCGCAAAAAGGAAAAGGAGCTCCTGCGACTTTGCCACAAATTTGCCAATATGCGGCAGCACCTTGACGCTCAGGAAGGTAAAGATGGCAGCCAGAACAGCACCCTTCAACACAAGTAGCCCGATCTCACCCAGTTCCAGCGTATTGCCACCCGACCCTGCGGCAACAAAAAGTAGCGCAAATGTCGCAATAATATCGTCAATCAGAATGATACCAATCGCCAGCTGTCCATGAAGACGCGTCAGCTCACGCTTGTCACTTAGCACCTTGGCAATAATAATCGTACTACTAAAGAAAAGGCCCAGCCCCAAAAGTAGCGATTCGGTTTGATTAAATCCAAGGAGTCCTGCAGTTAAAAATCCTACGCCACCCACAGAAAGAAGCAGCCCAAGCGCCGTGAAAATGACCGGACTGCCTAGGCGTCGAATCACCGCCGCATTAAGCTCTAGACCAATAATAAAGAGAAGAAGTGCAATGCCAATATCACTGTAAACCTCAAAGACACTTTTGTCTTCGATTAACGCCAGCAAGCCCGGTCCAACGATAATACCCGTCAGAATATGGCCAATAATCAGCGGCTGCCTAAGGACACGCATGATCACCGCAATAACCGCAGCAATCACTATCACAAGACTGAGTTGGGCAAATGCATCGACGGCCATGTTTATTTTCCTGTTTTATTTAGGTAGTAAGCACTATTATAACGCAGCTTCTTGCGGAGGGGGAATTGATCCCTTAGAAACAGAAAGTGGCTCTTTTAGATACTGCGCGGAAAGCTGACGATAATATTTTGATGCAAGTGCCAACAGCGTCACAATCAGCCCAATGACGCCAGTTATGATAAACACCAGCGCCATGCCACGATCCGCACCGACCCCAAACCAGCCGCCGATCAGTCCCACACCCGCTCCAGTTGTCATGAATGGAATGAATATAAACTGTGCAATCGGTCCAATCAAGAACGCCGTCAGTGGCGACGCGGCCTGCTCTACACTCTGTGCAAATCCAAACACGCGGCCCTGTCTATGAAAAGGTACTACCTTTTGCAAAATGGTTTGCTCAGCCGCCTCAGCGTAGGGTACAAGTAGCATATAGATAAACATACCTACAGCTAACAAAATAATTGACGCCTGGAGAGGGAATAGCATTGTATCAATCCACAAAACGACATTCACCAACAAAAGAAGGCGCAGCGGATTCTTACCAAGACCCGTCTTCGCGATAATCAACCCGCCGATAATAAACCCCGTGCTCAGAACACCCCATAACAACCCCCAGGCCTGAACAGGCATCAATGACAACCCATATGGATCCATGAGCGACATGAACACACCACCAAGAAAATTATTGAATGTAGAGAAGAGAATAAGCGCGATCAACCCCGGAATAGCCAACACAACTTTTAACGTTCCTCTCAGATCCACCTTCTTTCCTTGAGGCTCGCCCTCAATATGAACAATACCTTTCTCAGGGACTCTGATCCTTAATAGATGAATTATGGAAAGAGCCAGAATACCAAGTGCAATTATGAGTACGTAGAGCATCCCGCCCGCCGCTACTAAAAGACCACTAATTACAGAGGTGATCAAAAATGATACACCGGACGCTGTTCCCACGAGGCCATTAGCCTTATCCCGTCGGTCCTCTGGAATCAAGATCGTCACAAGCGTTGGCATTGCGATCGTACGAATATTGCCTGCAATCACTCCGATTGTCAGGATCGCGATAAATACCCACAGAGTAATACTTGCCGGATCCTTAAATACCTCGGGTGGCGCCCACAGATAAAGGAGCAGGCTAATCATGTAGAGCGCCAAAGAAACCCAGCTCGATACGATCATCATCGTCTTTTTCTTGTGATGGTCAACCAGGCTACCAAACCAAATCCCCGTACCAGCAGTCGCTACGAGGTAAAATCCCGCAATTAAGGAGGTGGTGAGTACCGACTTCGTCTCAAGGTAGGCAAAGAAAGTAATAGCAAACCACACCGTGAAATTAATCACGGAAACAAGGAGGGTATTTCCTAGGAGATGATAGAACGTCCTTAGACTCTTTGGTACGGCAAGAGTCTCACTGTTTGTTTTTTTCGCCATAAGTACTCTCATTATATCAGATTCCACCTCTTAACGTCACTTTAGCATAAACATTTTTATATACTAAAATTGACTATTTTAGTAAAGTATGGTAATATGTTTCCCAATCCTCTAGACAGCCTGAGAGACTGCCTCCACGGAGATGTTAGTGTAACAGGAAGGAGTTCCTTATGAAGCTAGGTAAACTAGCCCTCACTGCAGGCGTGGTTAGCATTGTAACGCTTGCGACTTTAACAAACACGGCTTTTGCATGGCATCCAAAGGGTGTCATCGTAAAGAAAGTCCAAAACATCACCGCAAATGGTCATCCCGGCGACGCCGATGACGCGACAAATGCCGTAGCCGCCAAACCCGGCGACACCGTAAAATACATCATCGAAGTCCGTAACGACGGCAAGCCCGACGACAGGGGCTACAATGATATGGCCAAGACCGTCATGACTGATACGCTACCAGCCGGCGTCGAACTTGCCAGCAATCCTGCTCAGCGTCAGATTACCGAAAACATCGGTCTGATCAAGCCTGGTCAGAAGGTGACAAAAGAATACCTCGTTAAGGTAACCTCGACTAAAAACGGTGCCATCGTTAACACCGCATGTTTTACCGGTGACAGCACAGCGAATGATGCCCCACAAAAGGGCTGCAACCCAGCGGTGATTGTTGTCAAAGCACCGAAGGAGCCAGAAACTCCCGTCAAGCCAGAAACTCCTAAAACACCTGATGTACCGGCACCACAAATGCCAACCGAGCTGCCAAAAACTGGTCTGGGTGAGAATATCCTGGTCAGCACTCTTGCAGTCGGTGCGGCTGCGTATGCAATCAACCGCTACGTACAGTCACGCCGTGACTTAGAGAATGCATTAATAAATCGCTAAATCAAACAATAAGGCCTTTAGAAGGACTCCTCATTCGAGGAGTCCTTCCTTATTCATTTATTTTTCTACTATTGCTTATTTGATGATTATATGATATAGTATATTCAAGCTCTTCTTCGAACCGACAAGAGAAAGTAGGGCCAGCACATGAAGCAGCTCGTGATCGGCGCAGTCGCCTGCACCGTTGGCATCGTCGGAGCAATCCTCCTGTGGGATGGGTTCGCCGACAAGCCCATTACGTCCGCCCTGACGATGACCGTCTGCCTGTGGGCAGCGCTCGTCATCGCGGCGTACCTGGCGACGTACTACGCCTCGCGCGCCGACAAGGCCGAGAACGCCCTGGCGGTCGCCGAAGGTGGCAAGCGGGAATTGCAGGATGAGCGAGCGCTCAGCGCGCTCCTCGACGAGAAGATCTTCGAGATCTTCACCATCTGCTACACCCCGACGCTCGACTCGGTCCCGGACGCGCGCTACTACCCGGACTTCCGGAAGCAGCTGCTCCTGACCAACAAGGGCCGCCGCAACCTCTGGGAGCTGCTGCGCTTCAAGCAGGTGCCGGCCATCCCCGCCCTCCGTGGAGCGGACAAGCTGACGAACGAACAACTGGAGAGGCTCCACGCGTTCGTCCAGCGCACCCAGCCCACACCAGTTCGATGAGGAGACCCCGTCGTCCCGCCGCCACCACGGCAGCAGGACGGCGGGATTTCCGCTTTCTAGACACAAATGAGGGCTTCTATAATCGGAGCTGTTTTTTTATGCCCGTCATTGCTAATCTTATATTTTTATGCTATAATATACACAAGCTCTTCTTCGAACCGACAAGGAAAGTGGGGCAAGCACATGAAGCAGCACCTGATCGTCGCGGCCATCTGCCTCGTTGGCACGGTTGGCGCGATCCTGCTACAGCACCAGTTCGCCGACAAGACCAGCACCTCCGCCTTGGCGATGATTATCGCCCTGTGGCTGGCGCTGACGATCGCCGCGGTCATCGCGTTTCTGCACGCCTCCCGCGCCGACAAGGCCGAGAAGCGTGCCCAGACCGCCGAGGAAGCTCTGGCGAACTACGACGCGGACTACGAGTCGCTCGACAACTTCATCATCCGCATCTACATGGTCTGCTTCTCAGCAAGCCAGGGAGTCGGCCACTACTACAGGTGGAAGGACGAGTTCCTGGCGGTGAACTTCGGGCGCAAGAACGTCCTGAGGTGCCTGCAGAGTGGAGCCGTCCCGCCCGTCCCCGACGCGCTAGCACTGGACGAGAAGCAGCTCGCGACACTCACCCAGTTGGTTGAGCGCTCGCACTTCGTCCAGTCGGTCTGACGAGGAGTCCCCGTCGTCCCGCGCGCCCACCAGGGCGCCGGGATGGCGGGGATTTCGCTTTTTCCAGGATTTTTCTCTGGTATACTAATACTCTAGTGAAACACCCTCAGTTCGAAACACTTACTCTCGAAAAAATCGTCGGTGGTGGTCAAGCCCTCGGCCAGCTTGCTAGTGGCAAGAAAGCTTTCGTTTGGGGCGGACTCCCAGGCGAAGAAGTTACAGTCCAAATAACAAAAAAGAAATCCAGCCTGGTTGAAGGCGTCGTCATAGAAGTCATCAAAGCCAGCACTAAGCGCGAGTCCCCAATGGATCCTGACAGCTATCTCTCTACCAGTCCCTGGCAAATCATGACACTCGAGGCCGAACAGCACTTCAAAGCAGCCCTCATTGAAGAAGCATTCGAGCTACACGACATTGTTCTTCCGGAAACTATCGACGTTTACACTGATGACAGGATCTACGAGTATCGCAACAAAATTGAATTTAGTTGGTGGTGGGATAATGAAACAGACCAGCTTGATTTAGCATTTTTCCGACGTGGCACACACGGTAAAATTCCCGTCGAAGGAACCAGTCTGGCGCATCCCGCCATTAATAGTGCAGCCCGTGCGATTCGTGATTTCCTTCGCCAAAAAAATGTCTCCGCCTACAATCTAAAAACTCTGCTTATCAGGTGCGATCAACGTGGGGAAGCTATCGCTCAACTGTACGTCAAGAACGAAGATTTCCCTCAACTCGACGACGATGAGCTGGCTGATTTGGGTGTCATCGGTTTTGAATTAATTTTTAGTAATCCCAAAAGTCCCGCCAGCGTGATCACAAAACGCCTTCAAGCATGGGGGAAGTCCGTCCTTACCGACACAATCCTCGACATTCCATTCACCTACGCAACAGAAGGATTTTTTCAGATTAACCTACCAATTTACGAGCAGGCGCTCCGGGACATGAAGCAATGGGTTGAGACGGACAAGCCCACAATTGACCTCTACAGTGGGGTTGGGACAATTGGTCTCACGATCGGCAGCCAGAATGTCATATTGATTGAGAGTAACGAACATGCGGTGCGCGAAATGCGGGAAAACATTACTAGCCTCAATCGTCATGGAGCAAGGGCGATACTCGCATCAAGCGAGACAGCACTCGACCATATCACTTCCGACGCGTGCATCATCGTTGATCCACCCCGCGCCGGGCTACACGATGACGTAGTAAAGCGACTTTTACAGGTCGCACCTCACCGTATTATTTATCTCAGTTGCAATCCAGTGACCCAAGCAAGGGATGTTGCCAAACTTGCCGAGAAATACGGTATCCGCGCGCATCAAGGGTATAATTTCTTTCCGCGGACACCACACATCGAGCATCTTGTTATCCTGGACCTCAAGTAGACGAAATTGGACCTAATTACCCGAAGACGCCTATGCTATACTAGCGCTATGAAGCGCACCAGTGGATTCACCATCGTCGAGATTACGGTTGTCGTCATGGTCATCGCGATCCTCGCTACGATAGTGTTTTTTTCGTTTAGTCGTGTCCAGCGGGATGCACGCGATAATACGAGACGAGGGAATGTCACAACAATTGCCAACGCACTGGAAAAGTACTATCTCACGAACGGCGAATATCCCTCGGTTCGCAACCTGGTCAATAATTACGCCGGCAATACCGGAACAGTTGTTGCCAATCTTCTAAAAATTAACAAGGATGCCCTAAAGATGCCCAAAATGCCGGCCGGTGCTACGAATGCGCTCTATTCTGGCTCGGTAGGCAATGACTACATTGTCTACACCGGGAGCAGCGTCACCAACAACACCGCTTGCCAAACCTCCACAACCGGAGGATGTGAAAAGTTCACCCTCACGTACGCCCAGGAAACAGGGGCAAACGTAACAATAAACAGCCGTCACTAGGACGTTTTTATTCGACGATAGGCAAACTTGGTAGCCACCCGCCAACCGCTACGGGCATCGCTGTCGTAGCAGTAAATTTCACCATTTTTTACTTCGCTAATAAGGATAAGAGCAGGATTGTAAGGCGCTAACGTTCGGTAAAAAATGATATCCTCATCACTAATCGAACCTCGGCCAGGAAAGACTTCACGGAATTTTTCGCGGCCAACGGCATCAAAATAATCAGGCTGGTGTTTGGGCGGGAGGTAAAGTTCGGCTTTTAGGCCCATGCGAGCGACGATCTTCTTGACATCACTAAGCAATAACCTGGATCGACCGTCAATATAAACAAACAGCTGTTTTTTCTTGGTTAAGAATACTGTCGCCGTTGCGACGCGACTGACTTCGACCTGCCGGACGATCACCTGATCAACATCCGCATCCAGGCCGAAACGATCTTTGCAGATACGCTCCAGCGCCATATCGTCATAGATTTCGTTTGTCATATTACCCCTATTGTAACACCGGACTAGCCAGATACGAAAAATAGTGTATAACATCCGCGGCCTTCGCTGGTTAAACTGCGGTACAATAGGTATGATGGACTTTTCTTCCCGCTATGCCAAGCTGAATACCGCACAGAAACAAGCCGTTGACACGATCGATGGACCGGTCATGGTCATCGCGGGACCAGGTACGGGCAAAACCGAACTCCTAGGAATGCGCGCTGCTAATATTCTGAAATCAACCGACACATTGCCGGAAAATATCCTCTGTCTGACCTTTACTGAAAGTGGTGCAAATGCCATGCGCCAGCGTCTCACCGAAATTATCGGCCCAAGCGCCTACAAAGTCGCAATTCATACGTTTCATAGTTTTGGTACGGAAGTCATTAACCAAAATGGAGAGTTCTTTTACCACGGTGCAAATTTCCGGCCCGCCGACGAACTAAGTAGCCACGAATTACTGCGCCAGATTTTTGACGAACTTGACTACAGCAGCCCGATCGCCAGCAAAATGAACGGGGAATATACCTACCTGCGTGACACGCTTTCTGCCATTTCAGAACTAAAGAAAAGTGGTTTGACAAGCGACGAGCTTCTGACGGTGCTCGACGCGGGTGATAGAGTAATCGATCTTGCTGAACCGCTTTTAAAAGAGGTATTTATGGGGCGGATTTCCAAAACGACGCTTGTCCAACTCGAACCAATTGTGACCAGAATTCGTGCTATTGATGGAGAAACTGGTCTTCCTGGGGTTGCCTCACTCTCGCAGGTGCTTGCCGATAGTCTGGAGGCTGCGGTTAATGACGCTTCGGCAGAAAATTCTACCAAGCTAATAACAAAATGGAAAAATACTTGGATAAAGAAGGATGAGACGGGGAATCTTGTTCTAAAATCTCGCGATCGCCATACCAAACTGCGCGCCGTCAGCTATATCTACTTTCAATACCTGGCCCGAATGCAAGAGGCAGAGCTGTATGATTTTGACGACATGATCCTGCGCGTTGTCCATGCGATGGAAGTCTTTCCAGAACTGCGCTTCAACCTTCAAGAAAAATATCAGTATATTATGGTCGACGAATTTCAGGATACTAACCTGGCGCAGATGCGCATTCTCTATAATCTGACGAGTAGCGAGAGTAGCGGTGATCGCCCGAATATTATGGTCGTAGGCGATGACGACCAGGCGATCTACAGCTTTCAGGGTGCCGACGTTGGTAATATCCATAGCTTCCGCGATTTATATAACCAAACAAAGCTGGTTGTCCTCACTGATAATTACCGTTCAACCGAGACGATTCTCTCCCATGCACGAGAGGTAATTACTCGTGGTGAAGATCGGCTGGAAAATCGCATCGATGAGCTGAACAAGACACTCACCTCACACAAATCAAACGCCAACACGATGGTCAAACTTGTCGAGCTTCCGTCGGCGGATAGCGAACGAGCCTGGTTGGCGCGTGACATTGCCGCCTCTATTAAAAGCGGCACACCACCAGCCTCGATCGCGCTCCTTGCCCGACGGCATCACGAGATCCAAGCACTGCTGCCATACCTCGCCGAAGAGGGAGTGCGGGTAAACTACGAGCGACGCGATAATGTCCTGAACCAGGAAGTGGTCATGCTCGTCGAGCAACTTGCCAAGATCCTCGTCGCACTGAATGAAGGGCAACATGACATTGCGAACAGCCTTATCCCCGAGCTACTCGCGCATCCCACTTTTACAATCGACCCGCTGAGTATCTGGAAGCTTAGTCTTCAGGCAACCAAAAACCGCCAGTATTGGATGGAGGTTATGGCCGTCACACCAGAATTTATTCCTCTTCATGCCTGGCTTATCGTTAATTCCCAGGCACTGACACATACGCCGCTCGAACAAATGCTCGACGAAATGATTGGCGTACCAAAACAAGAATCTGCAGACGAAAAACCATTCTCACCCACATTCGTTTCCCCGATTTATGAGTATTATTTCTCGCCCGAAAAATTAGCCGAGATACCCGACAGCTACCTGACATATCTTGAGGCCCTGCGTACCATTCGCACCAAACTACGCGAATACAAGCCCACCGAGACGCCAACATTAAAAACCTTTGTGGAGTTTGTGCGGCTACATCGTGAACTAGGCAGTACCATTACCAACATTCGCCCACATGTCGATCATATCGAAGACGCAATCAATGTCATGACCGCTCACAAGTCCAAGGGGCTCGAGTTTGATCACGTCTATGTCATTGGGGCGGTCGACACAGCGTGGGGTGAGCGCGCACGTGGTCGCGGTCGTCTGATCGGATATCCAGAGAATCTACCACTCGCACCATCTGGAGACACTCCCGATGAACGACTACGACTTTTCTTTGTCGCAATGACAAGGGCCAAGCGCCAACTCACCATCACCTACGCACAGACCGACGATGTGGGCAAGGAGACATTCGCCGCCAGCTTCCTGACAGGCGACCAGTGGACAGTCGAACGACCAGAGGTAGATAGTACGGTTCAAGCACTGACCAACGCAGCCATGGTCATGTGGCACCAGCCTTTGGTCAAGCCGCTCAAGCGTCCGATGCGTGACCTCTTGACGCCAATGCTCGAGAATTACAAACTTAGCAGTACGCATCTCAACAGCTTCCTAGATATCACGCGTGGCGGACCACATTATTTCCTTATCAATAACCTCCTGAGGTTCCCGCAAACACCGAGTCCAAATGCCGGGTTTGGTATCGCCATCCATGCTGCGCTACAGCGCGCTCATGTACACCTCGCCGCAACAAATAATCAGCGTCCAATCGAAGACATCATGCATGATTTTGAGGAAGCCCTAAAGGCACAAAACCTCCGCCCGGATGATTTTCAACCATATCTCCAAAAAGGGATCGACTGCCTGACAACATTCCTCGAGGCAAAATACGACGAATTTTCTCCCCATCAAAAAGCTGAGCTGAATTTTGCCGATCAATCTGTTTACCTCGGCGGCGCCCACCTCACTGGATTACTCGACCTGGTAGATATACAGGATGGAATTATCACCGTGACCGATTACAAAACAGGGCGCGCCACACGCAACTGGCAGGGACGGACAGACTATGAAAAGGTGAAGCTTCACAAATACAAGCAGCAGCTGATGTTTTACAACCTTCTCATCACGCATTCCCGGGACTATAGTAAATACGAATTTGCAAAAGGCATCCTGCAATTTGTTGAGCCCACGCCAAAAAACGAAATCATTGCACTTGAAGCAACCTTCTCCCAGGATGATCTCAATACTTTCGGCCAGTTGATTCAAAAGGTATGGGAGCACATCGTGGCGTTAAATCTTCCAGACACCAGCCACTACGAGCCATCCTTCAAAGGGATCTTGGCATTCGAGGCAGATCTCCTCGACGATAAAATCTAAGGGATGTACTACACATAACATGCGTGGTATATAATAGTTGTGACAGCGTGATTGCGTCCTACGGGACTCTCCCTGTCGCTCATTGACAGGGATATCATGCAGTTTCTTGACTTCTTCTGGTGCCCAGGAGAAGAGGAGGCGAGCGGATAGGCCACACTTCGTGTGTTTCCCTTTTTTTGCCACGGGGTGTGAAGTTCCCCCGCTCGCCTCCGCATAAGAACCGTTCAACCAAAGGGACCAGATGCATACTTGAACACGATGTTCCCGGATGCCGAGTCCAAGGAAGTCAGCGAGAGTCGCTGGCGAGAGATCAAGGAGCAGAGCAAGAAGAAGTAGCGGCGGCGATTACTTCTTCGGGACGGGTGCCGATCAGTGATCGGCACGCGCTTTTAGCGCACAGGACCGCAAGATATCCCTGTCCGTCTCCCATCGTATAGAAAAATATTTGTATATAGCGGGAGGCGAGATTGACGGAATAGCACTTCGCGGGTATAATATTTTATGCTCCGAGGTGCTGTTTTATTTCTAGACAGGTGCCTCGTGAGAGCACCTAGACAGGAATAGCACCTCACATTTCATCTCAATGAGGGAGTGTGACGAAGTGCTCCGCCTCTTGCTTCTGCTCGCGGCCGGTCTCATGATGACCACGCTCAAGACCAAACCCGGATGGGTGAGGTGCAGCGATGGATCTCTGGAGTGCGAGTGGTGCTGTCCCAACACCCACCGCGGTGCGGGCGGCCCGCTCACGTGCAACACGTGCGAAGACACGGGTCATCTGCGCGGTTGTGCAACACGCAAGTAGCTTCAGGGAGGCACGTCGTTCGCGGCGTGCTTATCGGACGCTGTGCTATTCCTGTCCGTCTCCCTACGTTCATATTTTAAGGAATGTGATTATAGGGAGACGTTTTATTTTTGTCATCAACATCTATACATATCCTATGTGTAGATGTTATACTGAGGACCATCACCGTCCGGTGATAGCGCTCGGCGACCGCGTAGGTCCCAGCGTGCAAGTTGTGGGTGGTCGAGGGCGAAGCTCTTCTACCCACACCAACCGCATGGTCCGAAGATCGGACCGGCGACTGCAGAGGAGCAGAACGATGAACAGCATCGGCTACGGCTACCCCTTCACGCCGCCCTACGGGTTCGGCACGGGGAGCCTGGCGTTCGGCGACGAGAACGAGGACCACATCGTGAAGGGCTACGACTTCACGAAGTAGTCCGTCGCCGGACTAGCACCTGCAAGACCACGCCCGCCGCCCTTCGAGCCCTCACGGGTTCAGGGCGGTGGGCTACATTCCTTTTTAGACTCTTTTTTGCTATAATAAGTAATAATTATGAATTTCTGGCAAGAACTTCCTAAGCCGTTTTTTATTCTGGCCCCGATGGAGGCCGTGACCGATGTTGTCTTTCGTCATGTGGTCGCACATGCCGCCAAGCCAGACATTTTCTTTACCGAATTTACCAATGCCAGTAGCTATGCCAGCGAGAAGGGAATCCATAGCACGCGGGGGCGACTAACGTTCACCGCAGACGAGCACCCAATGGTCGCTCAAATCTGGGGCAACAAACCGGACGAATTCGCTTACATGGCGCGCGGCCTCGCAGAGAGGGGCTATAAAGGTATCGACATTAACATGGGGTGTCCAGATAAGTCAGTCGTAAAGGGTGGAGCGGGAAGCGCATTGATCCGTACGCCCGAGCTAGCTGGACAACTTATTGCCGCCGCAAAGGAAGGGGGCCTGCCCGTCAGCGTCAAAACACGCCTTGGCTACAGCTCGACCGATGAGCAGCGCGAGTGGCTCACATTTCTCCTAAAACAAGGTATCGTCAACCTCACCATCCATCTGCGCACCCGCAAAGAAATGAGTAAGGTCCCCGCGCACTACGAATTAATTCCCGAAATCAAAAAACTGCGCGACGAAATCGCGCCCGGGACGCTACTAACAATCAATGGCGATATTCAGGATAGGCAGCACGGGCTGGAACTTGTCGAAAAATACGATGTCGACGGTATTATGATCGGCCGTGGGATTTTTCATAACCCTTTTGCATTCGAGACAGAAAAACGCGGACACAACAGGGAAGAATTAATTGCGCTGCTTAACCTCCACCTGGATCTCTTTGACAAATACTCGACTGAATTAGAGCCACATCGCTATGAACCGCTAAAGCGCTTTTTCAAAATTTACATCCGCGACTTTCCTGGCGCCAGCGAACTCCGCGAACAGCTGATGCACACAACATCCACTAATGAGGTCCGAGCAATTTTGACAGACATCTCAAAGGTTGCGTAATACGCAATGATGAGGTACACTTGCTTACTAGCTCCTGTTGACTGCTCTGATAAGTCGACCCGAGCTAGGATGCTGCCACTGGCAGGGTTGGGCATCCAATCGCCTGAGTATTGCGATCGAGATCAGGTTACTCCAGGGAGGTCTCCCTTTTAGCGGGTACACTCTCGTGATCTTAAGGCACAAGGCTGGGTGGCGGCAACCACCCAGCCCATCTACTTTCTCGACCACGAAAAAACACGGAACTTGTCCGTGTTTTTTGATGTGAAGGCCGAAGACTAGTAACCACTCTCTTCGCTTGGAAGTAAGAGCCGACCATCCCGCCCGCGACTTCCGCGTAGCTTGCCATGTGCAGCATATGCCAGATGAAGCAGTAATCCAGCGCCTACGCCTATCACCAAATCAGTAAATACTGTAAGTGTCAAAGTAACCAAAAGGACACTGCCAAGTTGCCAGTTCTTGTATCGTACAAAATGCGCCACCTCCTTGTACTCGCTTATCTTGATCGCAGTGACAATAAGCACTGCCGCAAGCGCAGAAAGCGGAATAGCAGCAGCCAGCGGCGCAAGCGCTACAATAAATGCCACGACAACCAGCGCGTGAATCATCGATGCAACACGACTAGCTGCACCATTCTTGATAATTGTTCCCGTGCGCGCAATCACGGCCGTTGCTGGAATCCCACCAAACAACGCCGACCCGATATTAGCAACACCCTGTGCTGCAAGCTCCTGATTCGAACGATGACGGGTCTTGGTCAGGCGATCAGCGACTACTGCACACAATAAACTCTCAATCGCAATTAGACCAGCAATCTGAAGAGCCGGCAGCCACAAATCGCGGTTCATCAAGCCACTAAAAGTCAGTTCGTCCAACTTGAAATCCGGAAAGCCAAGCGGCAGTGCACCGTACTGCGTTCCTAATGTCGGTACGCCCGCAAAGAATGGGATAAATAATACCGCCAGTGTTGCCAAGGTAACACCAATAAGTGTCGGAGGAATCTTGGCCAGCAGTCGGATCTTTGGCACAAATAAAATCACCATTAACGAAATGAGGCCAATCGCAAGTGTAGGCAAACTTGCAGTAAAGAGATGGCTCAATGTCTCCCATAGCTTCCCCGCAAAATGTTCGTGCGACGCAATACCGCTTAACCCCAGAAAACTATTAAGCTGTCCGCACAAAATCACAATCGCGACACCAGCGGTAAAGCCAAGCACCACCGACTCAGGAACCTTACGAATATAACGACCCAATCCAATGAGAGCAAATGCCACAAGAAATAACGCTGCCAGAATCGTGATGTATGGGACCTGGTGCAGTCCATGCTCCTTTATAATAACTGCGAGTATTGGCACCATCGCCGCCGCAGGTCCCGAGACACTATACGACGAACCGGCAAATGCCGCCGCCAAAAAACCTGCAATTCCCGCAGTATACAGCCCCAGAATAGGCGGCACTCCTGTAGCGATCGCGAGCGCTAGCGAAAGCGGCAGCGCAACAATACCGACCGTCAGGCCGGCTCCAAGGTCCTGAAAAAACTTTTGCTTTGAATAGCTGGCGATATCTGGCATACGCCGTTTAAACTGTTTTTTGGCAATGTGAAGAATATGACCCACAATTATTCCATTCCCTCGAGAAATCATCGGCCTGATCTGCACATTAGATGACTTTTTACCTCAAAAAAGATACAAAAAGCCAAGTAGCATGCACATGCGCAGCTGGGATTCCACGAGAATTATATGATGTCCTCATCTGTTATACCACAGCATGTGTATATTGCAAACAGCTCCGCGATAATCCGAGGGGGAAATGATATACTAAAATCGTCATGAGTAGTCCTGAGGTACCAAAAGGAGAGAAACCATCTGGCATTCCGCGGATCACATCGGAGGATCTAGAAGGGTTTGACCCCGGACGGGATTTCACTCCACAGTTTGAAGCGTTGAAAATGGAACAGCCAGAGCTAGCCAGGTGGCTCATTACAGGAAATTCCCTTGGATCTAGTCCTGAAGACCTCAGAGCAAGGCGCGCATTTATTGCGGGCGTAATGGGCACTTATGCCCTTATAAGCACAGCGTTAGCAGTCGAGCGGTTCAAGCAAGAAATGGACGAGACGAATCCAATAGACCCTCCTAATGATGGCGACGACGCCGGTGAAGATCTGCGACCTTCAGCCTGACCATGTGGCGATCGACTAATTGGTGAGCCTGTTCTAGTTCTACCTGGTTTTTGGCATTGTCCTGCATATGGATAGCGCGTTCAAGCGCGGCTTTGCTTTCAGATTCGATAATATCCTCACCGTAGTCAGCCTCATCGACAAGGATTCGCACCTTGTCCTGGGAAATTTCCGCAACACCGCCATTGATCGCAAAATAATCCAGGAGTGTATCCGGATCAACTTTTTTATATCTGACGGCTAAAACCCCAGGAGTTGCCATCGTTACAAGTGGTTCATGCCCAGGGAACACTGCGATGTCACCAGCGGCAGTCGGAAGCATTACTTCGTAGACCTCTTGGTCAACTTTTTTGCCCAGGAGGGTAATCAGTTCAAGATTCATATACCTTTATGATAACAAAAAAACTCGCTACTGGCGAGAGGAATAACAGGGGAAATCAGGTAGGGGAAGTCCGGGCGAGGGTAGCGCGAACGCCACCCTCCGCCACGTTGGAGGTCAGAAGACACTCCAACCCCACGCCGACTGGCCGATCCACACGATCAGCGCGAACCATCCGTAGAGCGCGAGGGCTGTCCAGATGATGATCGCAGCGGGTCCTGCCTCCTTCAGCGTGCCCCGAAAGAGCATGCAGACGAAGATGACCGTCAGCAGCACCGCGAGTGGCCCACTCAGAAGCGTGAACAACTTCGCAGCAAGCCACCCCTGACCCGCCAAGATCGGCACGACACCAATCAGCAGGACGCCGAGGCCCAGGCCAATGATGTAGCGAAGGTACGAGTCGTGGCTCGGCTTCTGTGGCTCGACCACCTCCTTGTGATCAGGGTGATGGGGCCGCTCGAACGGCTCGGATGCATACGGCATGTCAAACTCCCTCCTACCTATGAACTCGTTTGAGTTTCATGAAAACTATACCATAAAATTATAAAATAAGCAACGTCTCGTCACTAAAAATAGCCCCATTTACGGAGCTATTTTTTACTTAGCGGAGTTAGTCTTTCTTATCAGCCAAACTACCACCCACCATGTAGAACCAGCTTTCTGGCTTGGCGTCGTATTTGCCAGCCAGGATATCCTTGGCATCACGAATCGTATCCTCTAGCTTGATGTAGGCACCCTTATTACCGGTAAATTGCTCGGCCACAAAGAACGGCTGAGCAAAGAATCGTTGCAAGCGGCGAGCGCGGGCTACAATCTGCTTTTGGTCATCCGAAAGCTCCTCCATACCCAGGATGGCAATGATGTCCTGAAGCTCTTTGTACTGCTGCAGTACCCGCTGTACTTCACGTGCCACCTGGTAGTGTTCTTCGCCAACGATTTCCGGATCGAGGCTAGTCGATGACGAGTCGAGCACGTCGACAGCGGGGTAGATACCGATTTCGGTGAGGGCACGATTCATCACGATCGTTGCATCCAGATGGGCAAACGTCGTTGCCGGCGCAGGGTCAGTCAGGTCGTCGGCCGGCACATAGACAGCCTGAACGGAGGTAATCGAACCCTTCTTGGTCGAGGTAATTCGCTCCTGAAGCGCACCCATTTCCTGCTGAAGATTTGGTTGGTATCCTACGGCAGATGGCAAACGGCCAAGCAGAGCAGATACCTCAGCACCCGCCTGGGTGTAACGAAAGATATTGTCGATAAAGAGAAGTACGTCCTTGCCTTCATCACGGAAAGATTCGGCCATTGTAAGACCTGAAAGGGCCACACGAAGACGTGCTCCAGGTGGTTCGTTCATCTGCCCAAAGACAAGGCTGGTCTTTTCCAGCACACCGCTGCCTTCCAACTCCTCATAGAGATCTTTTCCTTCACGGGTACGCTCACCAACACCCGCGAACACCGAGTTACCACTGTGGAATTCGGCGATGTTATTGATAAGTTCCTGAATCAGGACCGTTTTACCAACACCTGCACCAGCAAAGAGGCCGGCCTTGCCACCCTTGGTAAGCGGAGCAATCAGGTCAATAACCTTGATACCGGTTTCGAGGATTTCAGCCTTGTTCGCTTGCTCGGAAAGGGCAGGCGGCTCACGGTGAATCGGGGCTTTTTTACCTTTTGGAGCAGGCTTGCTGTCGATTGGCTCTCCAACGACATTGAACATACGACCTTGGGTTTCGACGCCAACAGGCACGCTGATCGGAGCACCTGTTGCTTTTACCGCCTGACCACGCTGCAAGCCATCGGTACTCGATAGGGCAATCGTACGCACCGTTCGTTCATCGAGATGCTGCGCAACCTCGAGAGTAATTGTTTTTCCTTCGTGCGCTACTTCAAGAGCATCGTACATGGCTGGCAACTTGCCATCAAATTCTATGTCAACCACGACACCCACTACCTGGGTGATTCGACCGGTTGTTTGATCCTTCTTCATATTCTTTCTCCTTGTGAATGCGCTCTTTGCAGTTTGATTTCGAGTGTACCCCTTATAACTTTGTCTCGTTCTCGTTCAAAATTGGAGTCACGGGGATCGAGGCCGAGCGCCTCTAGTCTGGCGAGCACCAGATCTGTCTCTTCGCCAGTGAGGCTATCGAGATCCTGCTGCATTGAGGTTTGATGCTCAGGCTCACCTCGAACCTCAGGATTGCCCCTCGGGCCCAGTTTCCTTTCACTCATTCATCGCCTCCACACCGCCGGAAATTTCGGCGAGCTCCTGAGTAATTGCACTTTGCCGAGCTTTGTTCATAGCTAGAGTGAGGTCATCAGCCAGTTCCGACGCATTATCAGTCGCATTTTTCATGGCGATCATGCGCATGCTCCATTCGCTTGCCCGAGAATCAAGCAGCGCTTGGAAAATCTGAGATTCTACTAAGCGATGTGTGACGCCGTCGAGCACTTCCTGGACGCTCGGTTCGTACAGTGCGCTACTTACCTGAGTACTGACCTCCGTTTCTTCAAATCCGGCAGGGAGGATGCGCTGCTGCGTTACTTGCTGAGTAATGCTGCTGATAAACTGCGTGTAAATAACATCGACAGCATCAACGTCGCCACTAATAAATTTATCTACCGCAGTGGTTAGAATGGCGTGCAGCTCACTTCCAGTTGGCTGGTCGGGAAGGTCTTCGTAGACCCCGGCGACCTGCGTATCTTTTAGTCGGGCCACAAACTGCGCCGCCCGGCGACCGATTGCGATCGTCTCGTTCTTGATCCCGCTTTTGTCGTCAGCCCTTAGCTCGCGCACGTATGCTTTGAACACATTACTGTTATATGCACCTGCCAAACCTTTGTCGGCAGCAATCAGAATAAGCAAGCGACTTTTCACCTTGCGCTGCTGAAACAGTGGATGGTCATCCGTCTCTCCTTGGCTAGACAAATACGTCAGCAGTTCGCTCGCGGCACGAGCATACGGAGCAGACGCCTTGTCGGCATCCTGCGCACGACGCATCTTGCTGGCCGCAACCAGCTGCATCGCCTTCGTAATCTGCTTGGTGTTTTTTACCGAGCGGATACGCTGCTTTAACTGCCGCGTTGATGCCACAATCTACTCCTCAAAACCCTTCGCTACGCTTTTAGCGGTCTTTGCAATGAGCTTTAGCATTTCTTCGGTTGGTTTATCACCCTTGTTTAGGGTCTTCATGTCATCCTTGTGATCGGTCCAAAGACGAGTCAGGAGAGCCTCCTGGGCTTGCTTGATCTTGGAGACGGCAACGTTATCGAATGCATCGCTGTCGACGGCGTGAATGCTGGCGACCTGTTCCCAAACGCTCATTGGCTGGTACTGCGGTTGCTTTAATAGCTCAGTCAAGCGCTGACCACGATCAATCTGCGCCTTAGTCTCAGCATCAAGGTCGCTCCCAAACTGTGCAAAGCTGGCGAGTTCACGGAACTGTGAAAGACCAAGCTTGAGGTGACTACTGACGCTCTTGACCGCCTTGGTCTGAGCATCACCACCCACACGCGACACCGACAACCCAGCTGAAATTGCCGGGCGAATACCTTGGTAGAACAGATCTGTTTCCATAAAGATCTGACCGTCGGTAATCGAAATAACGTTGGTTGGAATGTAGGCGGAGATATCCCCGGCCTGCGTCTCAATGATAGGAAGGGCAGTCAAACTCCCTGCGCCTAGTTCGTCAGTCAGCTTCGCGGAACGTTCGAGGAGGCGAGAGTGAAGGTAGAAGACATCACCGGGGAATGCCTCACGTCCAGGTGGACGACGGAGGAGAAGCGACATCTGACGATAGGCAACAGCGTGCTTTGTCAAATCGTCGTAGATCATCAGGGCGTGCTGCTTGTTGTCACGGAAATATTCCCCCATGGCAGTACCGGCGTACGGCGCAAGGTAAAGAAGCGACGCCGGATCACTTGGGCCAGTGGCTACGATAATGGTTTGCTCCATCACACCCTCTTGCTTGAGGCGGTCAACCAGACGTGCGATCTTCGAAAGCTTCTGTCCGATCGCAACGTATACATTCACCACGCCAGTCTTTTGACGAGCCTGATTGATCATCGTGTCGATCGCAATAGCAGTTTTTCCGGTCTGGCGGTCACCAATAATAAGCTCACGCTGACCACGACCAATAGGGAACATAGCATCAATTGCAACGATACCCGTCATGAGTGGTTCATGAACATGCTTTCGGCCAAGCACGCCGATCGCTTCACGCTCAACCGCCCCAGTTTGCTTCGTCTTGATCGCCGGGCCGCCATCAAGTGGCTGGCCAAGTGGGTTCACGACACGGCCTAATAGCTCCGGCCCAACCGGAACTTCCAAAATCGTTCCTTTCAGGCGAACAGTATTACCAGCAGAGACGGCTTCATCGCTACCAAGCAGCACCGCACCAATCTCATCTTCCATAAGGTTAAGGGCAAAGGCTTCGACCACACCCTTATCTGTTTCAATCTGAAGCACTTCCGAATAGCCGGCACCGCGTAGCCCGTGAATCCAGGCAACACCGTCACCAACACGGGTGACAATCCCGACATTTTCGAGGCCTTCAGCGTCTTCAAGGCCCGCGATCGCGTCGCGTAGCTCTTTGGACAACTCTGTTACTGCAATATCAGCCATATCGTTCCTCTTCTTATACTTTGTTTGCCCGTAGGGCGTTTAATTTATGCCTAATCGTTCCGTCGAATCGCTTGCCAGGAAGGTCAATCTGAATACCACCAAGAACGGCTAGATCAACTGTTTCGCGAAGCTGGACATTTTTAGCCCCGGTCAGGTTATTGATCTCGCTCCTCATCGAGGCGGTAAGAGGATGAGCCGTAACCACGCTCGCCACTACAACGCCGCGATCGGCTAGTTCATGCTCGATGTCACGTACCAGCAGTTCTGCCTCACGGGTCCTTCCGGTGTCCACCAGATATGCGGC
>CBIFWO010000013.1:0-24143 GCA_966186595.1 uncultured bacterium
CCTCGGATGACTCTGGTGGGGCGGTTCGCTATCAGTACCGCGCATCTCAAGATTCAAGTCAGGTAGGCAATGTGCCTGATGGAAGTGGCGCTTGGGAGTCGGGAATACTTGATACATCGTCGATTCACTCCGCAGGCGCAGGCGACGGTACATGGTATTGGCAAGTCCGTGCAATGGATGCAGCCGGCAACAAAAGCGCATGGAGCGAGGTGTGGAACATGACTAAGGATACGCAGGACCCCACACTAGAGGTAGTCCAGCCGTCGCAAGGGCAGGTGTTTGGCGATAACAGGACACTGACAGTTACCTCGGTTCTCTCTGATAATATAGGACTCGAAAACTACCATATCTACATGGATGGCATTGAGGGTCAACCAGAACCAGGCTTTAATACATTTTCAGTTGGTCTGACGGTATCAGTTATGTACAATACGGCGCAGCTTAAACATGGTGCACATACAATACAGATTGACGTTACCGACAAGGCAGGGCGAAAGACTGAAACGACTCGCACGATTATTATCGACAAAACGGCGCCCACCGTCGCCATCACCAATCCGGACCCATTAAGTACCGTAGACAAGACAAAAAAAGTCACTGTATCTGGTGTAGCAGAAGATGATACATCATGGGCGACGGCAGTTGAATTACATCTTCGTAAAATGAAAAATAATGGTGAGTGTGGAGATAATGTTAACACTCTGAATACTGAGGTGGCGGACGGCAAATGGTCACTAAAGTACGATACGAGCGGACTAGAGAGTGGGAAATATTGCTGGGCTGCGACTTCGATTGATGCGGCCGGTAATCGAAGTGACGAAGCCCTTTTGAAATACTTTACTGTTGATAACACTGCTCCTGTTGCGACACTCAACCTTATCAGTACTTCAACGCCAAGTGCTAGTACGCCGGTGAGCGTCAGTGGAAGCCTCGATAATGGAGCTGACCTTGATTCTCTGAAGCTTTTTGTTAATGATAAGGTGGCTGCCGATCTTACTACTCTTGTAAATGAGCAGGGCAATTGGCAGTACACACTTTCGGAGGGGCTTGCCCAGGGTAGCTACACGCTTTCAGTTGTGGCTACCGACAAATATGGTAATGAGAGCACGATCGAGACATCGCCACTATCTACACTAAGGCTCGTTGTGGGTTCGTATATTCCACCGGCGAATAGTGCAATTTCTACCGGACTTACTGCAGGACTTAGCGATCCATTCCGTGTTCCTACCGAAGTCCAGACTCCAACTGTGCCGGAAAATTCGTCAGATACCACCACTGATATCCTGGGTGTCCAAGATAAGAATGATTCAATTGCAGACCAGGCAAAGAATGCTGCTGTTGCAGTGACGGAAGCGGGCTGGAAATTATTTGGCGTCATGTGGTACTGGTGGCTCCTCGGCGCGGCGGGCGTGGCGAGCGTTGGCTGGGGAATGACAGCACTGGCGCGTCACCGGCTCGCCGAAGATGTGTTGTAGCATTAGCTTTTTATTCAGCAATCTCCTATACTAAAGGTACCGTGAAGGCAAAACAAAAAAAGAAGGCATCTAGACTACATCGCCACCTACGCTTGGCAGTAGTGCCTCATAAAGCCAATCAATATCGCCCGCACCTCGTTAGGCGTTATGGGTTAATGGCCGTTGCAATTCTCGCTGCGACTTTGCAGATCGGATATAATTTTGCTGTCACAGGAAATGTGCTTGGTGAACAGGTCTCAATTACGGCCGAGACACTTCTAGTGGATACCAACAAAGAGCGTACTAAATATCATCAGGCTGATCTGAAAATTAATGGACAGTTATCCCGGGCCGCTGCTTTGAAAGCTCAGGACATGATCGAGAAGCAATATTGGGCGCATACCGCCCCTGATGGTAGCACGCCATGGAAGTGGTTGCATGAGGTGGGGTATCAGTATTCTTTGGCTGGCGAGAATTTGGCGAAAGATTTTCAGTCCGCAGATGCGGTGGTGGCGGCATGGATGGCTTCCCCACAACACCGGGCAAATGTACTAGGTGCGTACAATGAGGTTGGTTTTGCAGTCGCAAAGGGAAAGCTGGCCGGCAAAGACGCGACGATTATCGTTGCCCTTTACGGAAGTCCCATAAGCGCCGTGCCGGTGGTGCAGACGAGTTCGGCTGCGCCACTCGGTTTTGTAGGCAGGTTGGGTGTCACACTTCAGACGCTTTCGCCAGCGACGCTCGGTGCCTTGGTGCTCGTGACATTCGCGTCGTTTGTGGCATTACTGGCACATGTATATCGTGAAAAGCTGCCAAAGAAATTACGCGACTCCTGGTATCGCCACCATGGCCTGATGAAGGCGGGTGGACTACTGGGTGCCTCGGTTATTATTCTTGTGCTGCAAAGTGGTGGCCAAATCTAGTACACTGAAAGAATGATTACCAAAGCAATTATTCCTGTAGCAGGATGGGGGACGAGGCGTCTTCCGATTACGAAAGCGATTGAGAAATGTATGTTACCAATCGGCAATCGTCCGATAGTGGATTATGTGGTCGAGGATTGTGTGAAGGCAGGAATCACGGATGTATTCTTTGTTGTTAATAAAGATTTCAATCAGCAAATTAAGATGTACTATGGTGAAAACGTAGCCCTCAATGAGTATCTGAAGGATCGTGGCAAGGAGTTGTTAGCTAACGAATATGATGATGTAACATTTCACTATATCGAACAGGTCTCGAACGATAAATACGGCACAGCGATTCCTGTGGCGCTGGCCGCAGAGTACATCGGTCATGACGAGTCGACGGTCGTGCTCATGGGTGACGATTTTATTTATAATGCTGATGGCAGTAGTGAGGTGGCGCGGCTCCTCAAAGCAACTCCTGATGGTGGCGGCGCGATGCTCTGCGCCTCGGTTGAAAGAAGCGAGGTCGGTCGCTATGGCGTCGTGGAGATGACGGATGACGGCGAATATATTCGCATCGTCGAGCATCCCGACCCAGAAACAACGCCCAGTACACTCATCAATATCAGTAAATATGTCTTGAACAGTGACTTGTTAAAGGCCGCAGGCGAGGTGAGGCAACACAGCTCGGGAGAATATTATCTGATTGATGCGATGAATCGGTACGTTGAAAATGGCGGTGTCATCAAAGTATTGCCAGCCAAAGGGCAGTATTTGGATGGGGGAAGTCTGGCGGGGTGGCTGCATGCGAATAACGTCATCGTAGGTGCATAGCCTTGAAAATCTCACTCGTATCTGTTAAACTAAACAAGATTGATTAACAATTAAAGGAAATTTATGAAGAAAGCAGTCGTTAAGATCGGTGGCAAGCAGTACATTGCGGCCGAAAAAGAGACCCTTCTGGTGGACCTCCTCCAGGAAGGCACGAAAGAGCTCACGCTTGATGCACTGTTGGTCATTGATGGCGACAAAACCACTGTCGGCACGCCAACGGTAAAAGGTGTGAAGGTAGCCGCCAAGGTGGTAGACGAAAAAGTCGCTGGCGAAAAAGTTCGCGTGATCCGCTACAAGTCAAAGAAGCGCGTTCACAAAGAAACTGGTCACCGCCAGAAATACTCAAAGATTGAGATTACCTCGATCGAGTAGCAGTCAAAATCCCCACGAAAATGTGGGGATTTTTGTATAATAAAAACAGATGCAGAAACATACTGACCGCCCATCCTCTCATCCCTTGATTGATCGTGTTTGGAAAACCAAAAATCTTGAGGATGGGGTGTATGTGGCGACACCTGATTGCGCGTGGGATCTATTGGTCCTCATCTTTAAGGATGGCTCCAAGCGAATGATGCTCGCAGGTCAGGCGACTAAATCCTCAGAAGTGCCCTACGAAGCGGGAACAGGATCGGTGGTGATTTCATTTAACGCTAGTGCGTATTTGGCGGGGATGGAGGGCGATAAACTGCTCGATACGGCAATCCTTCTCCCAAACGTGGGCGATAGTCACTTTGAGCTTCTTGATCACATATTTCAGATTCCTGAGTATGAAAATGTTGAAGAATTGGTGCAGGCCATGGTGGGCGCTGGCATCCTTAGGCAAGATGATGTCGTCGCGTCGGTGTTAAATGGTGAGCCTAAGGCGATGTCGAGCCGCACGATGCAGCGCCATTTTCACGAGGTGACGGGAATCGGCAAAAAGGGTTTGGAGAAAATACGTCGGGCGCAGGATGCGGTGCGAATGTTGCAGGCGGGAAATTCCTCCGCAAGCGTAGCAGCGGAAACCGGCTATACCGATCAGGCTCACTTGACGAAGGACCTCAAGAAAATCATGGGAACAGGTACAACAAACACGGCCAATATTCATAAGTTGTAGGTTGTCGTTTTTTTACAAACTTTCTTTGAACCCCGATGCTTAAATAGAAGAGTCATAAATAGCAAAGGAATAAAGGAGCAAGACAATGAAGATGAAATTAGAACTCGTACCAGTACCAGTGACTGATGTCGATAAGGCGATTGACTTTTACGTCAATAAGATTGGATTCAATCTAGACCACGACCACCGCGTAAGTGAATCGGTGCGATTTGTGCAGCTGACGCCAGAGGGATCTGCTTGTTCAATTGTGATTGGCGAAGGTGTTACTGAAATGAAGCCTGGCAGCCAACAGGGTCTTCAGATGGTAATCGATGATGCCAAGGCGGCATATGATCTATTGAAAACGAATGGTGTTGAGGCTGACGAAGTGGAAGAACATCAGTGGGGAACCTTCACTGGTTTTAGTGATCCAGATGGCAACAAATGGGCACTGCAACAAATGCCTAATTGGGGTTAGAAAACAAAAAATAAGATCTTAAGCATCCTCTATTCTTAGGGGATGTTTTTGGTATGAAAACCGAGTATTTTCCGTAGTGCTTGTGCTACAATAGGGGAAAGAGAAAAGGGATATAAGGCAAGTGGCGACAGTCATTTCAGTGACAAATCAAAAAGGTGGAGTGGGCAAGACGACAAGCGCGGTGAACATCGCGTATTATTTGGCCAAGAAGGGTCACAGGACGCTGCTGGTTGATTTTGATCCGCAGGGCAATGCGACGAGCGGGTTGGGGGTTGATAAGCAATCGCTCGAAGGCACGATGTCTGATGTGATTCTTGAGACGAAGCTACTGACCGACATCATCGTCCCTACCGAACACAAGAATCTGTCCCTTGCTCCTGCGACGCCGCATCTCGCAAATACCGAGGTGGAGCTAGCCCAGGCAAACCGACGCTTTACGAGGCTTCGTAACGCTATCGATAATTTGCCGCAGTATGATTTTGTGGTGATTGATAGTCCGCCAAGTTTGAGTTTGTTGACAGTTAATGGTTTGATTGCAGCACGCTATGTACTTCTCCCCGTGCAGGCCGAATTTTATGCGTTAGAGGGCCTAGGTCAACTTCTTGAAACGATGAAGTTGGTTCGAAAGAGCATGAATCCTACGCTCGATCTTTTAGGCGTTCTTCCGACGATGGTAGATGGTCGCACAACGCTGTCCGGACAGGTACACGAGGAGATCAAAAAGCATTTTCCTGGCAAAGTATTCAAGACGGTGATCCCTCGAAACATACGTCTCGCAGAAGCACCCAGCCATGGGCTGCCGGTGGGTGCATATGACAAGTTTTCAAGAGGAGCAAGAGCGTATAAGGCGGTCACGAAGGAGGTGCTAGAACGTGTCGGCTAAAAAAGGTTTGGGGCGTGGATTTGATTCACTGATTCCTACTGAGCTTCTTGATGAGTCATTTGACCCAACTGCCTCTCAAGATGAGCAGGTGAGCGAGCTTCGCAATATCAAGCTGGACGAAATCAGTCCTGATCCAGAGCAGCCAAGGCGACATTTTGATGAAGCGGCCCTGGCTGAAATGTCTGCCTCAATCCGCGAGCACGGTGTTTTGCAGCCCATTGTGGTGACTCCCAAGAGCGGCGGCTATCAGATTGTGGCTGGGGAGCGGCGCTATCGTGCGGCGAAAGCAGCCGACTTGACGAAAATTCCGGCACTCGTTCGCACGCTTAGCAATCAGCACAAGTTAGAGCTTTCCCTGATCGAGAATCTTCAGCGACGTGATCTTAATGTTCTAGAAACTGCCACCGCTTATCTCAAGCTGCGTGATCAGTTTAATCTGACGCTGGATGAAATTGGCCAGCGTGTTGGCGGTAAATCAGTGAGTGCTATTAGCAACACACTACGGCTTTTGCGCCTTCCTGAAGCGGTGAAAACGGCGCTTGCCGATGGAAGGCTGCGCGAGGGGCAGGCTCGTCCGCTCGTTAATGTCGATAAAGATGTGATCAAAGGAATCTTACCGATTATCCTGAGGGAAGAGTGGAGTGCCCGCAAAATTGAACAGTATATCGTTCAGCTCAAGAAAGCAAATTCTTCTGCGACGAAGGGTAAACCAAAGATAGAGCAGACGCCATATCAAACCGATACGAAACGTCTTATGACACGGTTCAAGACCGATGTGAGTGTCAAAACGAACGCCAAAGGGGCCGGGCAGATCATCATTCGATTCAAGAGTGATGATGATTTTCAGCGAATCCAAAAGCTATTAGGCTAAAAGCTGCGAATGTGATTGAACGGATAAATCCGCGCGCTGACTGGGCCAACGACATCATAAAAAGGAATGGTTCCCAGTCCATTACGCGAGTCGTATGAGTAGTCGTCCTCGCGGTGGTCACCTGAGACAAATAATGTTCCTTCGGCCACGATCGTGTCGACCTGGCCGCTTGTAGGCGAGCCGGGCTCGCCCTTGTTGGCGTCGTCTGGATTAAAGCCGTTTGGGTGTTCGTCGTTATAAACGGTATAAGATCCATCCTTTAGCACCACACGCTCACCCGGGAAAGCGATGACACGCTTGACTATATACTCTTCACCGATGCCGGTGTTGTAGCGGGGGTTTTTGAAAACGATGATTTGCCCACGTTCGGGGATGTACTCTTTGTTTTGAAGCTGCGCCCAGGTAACTGGCAGACGATTGACGATCAGGCGGTCGCCAGTATACATCGTTTTCTCCATACTTGGGCCCATTACGTTAAAGCTACGAAAAACGAATGTGTTAATGAGCAGCGTTCCAATAAGAACACATGTAATAAATATGATGATTCCAAGGGCATCTTTGAGCATGGGATGCCGCTGTAAGAATGTTGCTTCCATTACTCCTACTATACACGCTTTTTTACCCTCTGTAAAAGCAAACCAGTTATGATTTTTGTTCAAAAAAGAAGCCGAGTCGTATATAGTAATATGAGTATTTATGAGACAGCAAAAGCCTTCACTCGACGGATTTGTTCCACGCCGGCCCGGTAGCCAATTGGGTCAGCATCATGGCCAGGGATTGCAACCTTCGGCTAGTCGTGGGTTGCGTCCAGCAGATGCACCCACCCCAAAAGATCAGCCAACTACATTGCGTCCGAGTGCTTCGGCGGGTATCCGATCTGAAATTGACGAATCACTAAAAAGTATTGATACTGACGATAATATTCCGGGGGGCAAAAAAGGCCGTCGTAGAGGAAAGAAACCACAGACCAAAACCCGTCGCATTATCAAGTGGGTGGTTATTGCGCTTCTTGTGATCATTGTAGCTGTCGGTGCGTGGGTGGCTTATAAGGCGCTGCGTGCAAGTAACAATATCTTTAAGGGAAATATTTTTGATATCATTCAAAATCAACCTTTGAAGGAAGATGAAAACGGCCGCAGTAATATCCTCGTTTTTGGAACATCTGAGGACGATCCTGGACATGAAGGTGGCGATCTTACCGATTCAATCATGGTGATTAGTGTCGATCAGGACAAGAAGAACGCGTATATGATTAGTATTCCTCGTGATCTATATGTAGATTATGGCGCAACCTGTCCCGAGGGCTACAAGGGAAAAATCAATAGCATGTATGCATGTTTTGCCGGTGATGGTAATCAGGCGGATGGCGCGACTGCGCTAAAGGGAAAAGTTGGTGAGGTATTAGGGCTTGATATTCAATATTTTGTCCACCTTAATTACACGGCGGTCCGCCAGGCAGTTGATGCGGTCGGTGGTGTAGATATAACGATTGAAAGTTCCGATCCTAAAGGTATCCTGGACCGCAACTTTGACTGGAAGTGTAATTACAAGTGTTACTATGTCAATTACAAAAATGGCGAGGTTGTTCATATGGATGGTGAACATGCGCTAGCCTTTTCGCGGGCCCGTAATGCAGCCGGAGGCTATGGCCTGCCGAATGGTAATTTTGATCGCGAAAAGAACCAGCAAAAGGTGATAAAAGCACTTCGTGAAAAGGCGGTGAGTGCAGGTACGCTGACGAATGTTGGTAAGGTGACGGGTCTTCTCGATGCTCTGGGTGATAACATCCGAACGAATTTCGAGACGAAGGAAATTAGGACATTAATGACCCTTGGTAACGATATCAAGAGCGAGGCAATCCAGCCGGTCAGTCTGGTTGAAGAGGGAAATATGCTCGTAAAGACTGGCAATGTTGGCGGGGCAAGTATCGTACAGCCGATTGCAGGGCTATTCGATTACAGCGATATTGCCGCCTTTGTAAAGAAGTCGGTGAATGCAACTGACGTTACTCGTGAAGCTGCCGGCATCTCGGTGTACAATGCTTCGGGCGTGGCGGGCCTGGCGCAGACAGAAGCCGATAAGATGGGTGAGAAGGGTATGAATATCCTTGCTGTTGATAATGCGCCCGAAGGTACTTATAGCGGTAAGGTTGAAATCTATCAGATTGGTGAGGATAAAAAAGCGACCAAGGCCGAACTTGAAAAGATGTACGGTGTAAAAGTGAAGACGACAGCCTCGCCCGTTGCAGCCGCCGAAGGGACTAACTTTGTTGTTATAATCGTGAGCGATCCGAGCAAAAATTAGGCTCACGAGCACTTATTTCGTCGTGCTATAATGGAAAAATACTATGGAGTTTTTAAAATCATCCAAGCGCCGGTCGCTACTGAGTGAGTTGGTCTATATCATCTTGAATATTGCCTTGGCGGTGACCGTCTTGATCGTCGTAAGGGCGATTGAGTCTCCGTTTCCTGCCTTTGCTCTAGTGCTTCTCAGCAAGTGGCGTGTGCTTGCGGTGCGACCACGGTACTGGTTCGCGAATATTCAGGCCAACATGGTGGATATTATCGTCAGCCTCAGTATCGTCGTGCTCCTCTATGCGGCGAGTAGTGCCTTTGCCGCTCAGATTGCAATTACAATCTTGTATATCGTGTGGTTGCTCTTTATCAAGCCGCGCTCCAAAAGGATTTTTGTCGCAGTACAGGCGGGAGCCGCTATTTTCCTTGGTGTGACTGCGCTATTATCTGGAACTTATGACTGGATGTCTTCGGCAGTTGTTATCATGATGTGGATCATTGGTTATAGCGCTGCCCGCCATGTTCTAAGCAGTTATGACGATGTTCATATGTCATTTTATAGTCTTGTTTGGGGATTGGTATTTGCCGAGATAGGTTGGCTCGTATATCACTGGACATTTGCGTATGCGCTACCAGGGCTTGGCGAATTGCAGCTTTCACAGGCAGCGATTATCATGCTCGCGATCAGTTTCCTGACGGAGCGCACTTATAGCAGTTATTCGCAACATGGGACTGTGCGTTCAAGTGATATTATTCTGCCTGGCCTACTTTCGATTAGTGTCATTCTCATCTTACTCATCTTCTTTAATCGTATGGGAACGGGCATCCTTTAAGCGGCGTATCAGTTAGGGGTGGTAGGGTAGGACTATGAAAGATACGGAAGTTCCTGAAGAGATCAGAAAAGAAACTACAGAGAGGCAGAATTCGCAAGATCATTCTGAACCTATGACAGTGAGTCCGGTACAATCATCGGAAGCCAAGCGCCGACGTTGGTGGGTGGGGATTTTAGTGATACTCGGACTACTGGGCGTCCTTTGGCTTAGCCTGGATGGTGCGCAGACTTTTCGGTCATGGTTGAATGATGCGAAAGTCACCGAGCGCCAGACGGTGCAAAATGACGGGAACAAGGTAATCACCAGTGAGGAAGAAAGCATCGCCGGTGTTGTGGAGAAGGTTTCACCAAGCGTCGTTTCGATCGTGACAACTTCGCGCGGCATGTCACCGCGTGGTGCCGTTGAGCAGGAGGGTGCTGGAACTGGCATTATTGTTGGCAAAGATGGCTATGTCGTCACTAACAAACATGTGGTTGCTGATACGAATGCTGTAAAAGTGATCTTATCGGATGGAACAGTTCATGAAAACGTAAAGGTTCTAGGTACAGATCCCCTGAACGATATTGCATTTTTGAAGATTCCTGATGTTAATAACCTTCCTGTGGCCGAGCTTGGCGATTCTACATCGATTCGCGTGGGGCAGCGTGTCGTTGCGATTGGTAATTCACTCGGTCAATATCAGAACACGGTAACGAGTGGGATTATTTCGGGGACGGGGCGTCCGGTTGCGGCGCAAGATGGTGAGGCGGTTGAAAATTTAACCGATCTTATTCAGACGGACGCGGCGATTAATCCAGGTAATTCTGGTGGGCCATTGCTCAATTTGTCCGGCCAAGTAATTGGTATTAACACGGCAATCATTGAAAATGCCCAGGGGATTGGGTTTGCTATCCCGATTGGGGCAACAAAGGGGATGCTAAAGGGTGTTCTGGCTGGCGAGCCAGTAAAACGAGCCTTCCTAGGGGTGAACTATATTTCAATCACAGCTGATGTGGCGAGCCAGTATAATCTTTCAGTCAAGAAGGGTGCCTATATATTTAGTGCCGATGGTCAGCCTTCGGTTGTTGCTGGTGGCCCGGCGGCCAAGGCGGGAATTCGGGATAAGGATATTATTACAAAAGTCGGGAGTATCGAGGTGGGCGACAAGGGGAGCGTGGCGAGTCTCATATCAGAGTATGCACCTGGGGATACGATTGAATTAACGGTGCTCCGCGGCGGGCAAACGGTTATCGTCAAGGTTACATTGGCCGCCTATGGGGCGTAATTCTTAGTGCTGCAAAATAATGATAAAATCGCGGATTTCTGACTTTGTGAACCCGTGACTTTTCGCGAAATTCACGATCTCAGTATGCTGCCGAGGATCGGCCTCGAGGATGAGTGCTCCATCGGGAGTGAGTCGATGTGTAGCTTGACCGATGAGCTCCTTGATCAAAGCCAAGCCATCATCTTTGGCGAAAAGAGCGATTCCAGGCTCGTGGTTTGTCTCGGGTGAACGTTCCCACGAAGGGTCGACATACGGCAAGTTGGCGACGATGATATGCGCGGTGCGAGGGTAGTTATTTAAAAGGTCACTCTGCAGGATTTCGATGTCTACGGTGAGATTTCTAGCATTTTGTTTCGCCACATTGAGGGCATGCTTACTGATATCGAGTAGAGTAACATCCAGAGCTGGAAATTCTAATTTGGCGGTAACACCAAGGATTCCGCTGCCCGTTCCAACGTCGACGAGTCGAATGGATGTATCAGAATGTGACCCCAGTTGAGGAATAATATCTTTTAAGGCTTCGATGATCATTTCTGATTCGGGACGCGGGATGAGCGTTGAGGGGGTCACGCGAAACTGCCGGCCGTAGAATTCCTTGTGTCCAATGATGTAGGCAATCGGTGTACGATCCAAGCGAAGTCGGAGTCTGGCATCGGCGATTTCTTGCTCACGGATAGGTACAGATTCATCACGATAAGCATGGAGGTAGGTCCGGCTTTTCCTTAGGGTGTGAGCGAGGATAATTTCGGCATCAAGTCTGGCAGAGTCGATACCTTCCTTTTTCAGTATTGCTGCTGCCTGGTCAATCCACTGGGCAATGGTCATATTACTTGAGGCTCCGCTGTCGAACCACTTCGTAGGCAATCGCAACGGTCGCTGCACTGACGTTCAATGAATCGGCAATACCAGCCATTGGGAGTCGAACTGGCAAATCAGCCGATTGCAGCCACGTATCAGTCAGGCCGAATTGCTCACTTCCCATGACGATTGCCACAGGCTGCTGTAGGTCAACATCAGTGTATAATTCTGTAGCTGCAGGGGTGGCGGCAAGCGTTTTGATATTCTTGGCTTTTAGAAAATCAATGGCACTTTTGCTGTCGGTAATGATGGTGGGTGTGGTGAACAGAACGCCGGTCGAGGCTCGGACGACATTCGGATTAAAAAGGTCGGTGACGGAGTCGCAAACAATGACCGCTTCAGCACCCGTCGCGTCGGCCGAGCGCAAGATAGTGCCCAGGTTGCCTGGTTTTTCGATGGCTTCGACAACGATAAGGAAGGGGTTTTCTGAAAGTTTCAGGTCACTTAGTTGCGGATGCCACTGCTTGCCAATGGCGATGAGTCCTTCGGGACGTTCGCGATAGGCAATTTTGGTGAAAGCCTCTTTGCCTAGTTTGATCAGTTTTGTCCCCGTTCGATGGGCGTCGTCGAGGACTTTCTGCTCATTACTTCCAAGAAACCATTCGGGGCAATAGTAAAGTTCATCGAAGTGAAATCCCGCGGCCAGGGCGCGGGTAATAGGCCGGTAACCCTCGGTGAGAAATACGCCTTGGCTATCACGTTCAGAGCGCTTTTTTAATTTGACAAGTGCCTTGACCCGCGGATTTTGAGTGCTAGTAATCGCATCGTCCATTTAGGCCCCCTGGCTCTGCTCGGCTTCGTGTGCCTGGAGACTACGCTCGGCTTTTTGTAGTTCCAAAATGATGTCCTCGAAATTGCCATCCAGCATCTTTGGCATATTTGAGCGGCTGTAGCCAATGCGGTGATCGGTGATACGGTCCTGAGGGAAGTTGTAGGTGCGGATTTTCTCACTGCGATCGCCACTGCCGATAAGGCTGCGTCGTTTAGCGGCAAGTTTGGATTGCTCCTCCTCGACCTTTTGCTGGAGAAGGCGGGAACGAAGTACGCTCATAGCTTTCTCGCGGTTTTTGATCTGGGATTTTTCGTCCTGGTTGGTCACTACCATTCCAGTGGGAAGGTGAGTGATGCGTACGGCACTGTCGGTCGTGTTGACGCTCTGACCACCGTGGCCGCTCGCACGAAAAATGTCGACACGAAGGTCCTTCGGGTCGATTTCGATGTCTGCTTCCTCGGCTTCGGGCAGGACAGCAACAGTCACGGTGCTGGTGTGGATACGCCCTTGGGATTCGGTGGCGGGAACTCGCTGTACACGGTGAACACCAGATTCGAATTTGAGCTGTGCATAGCACGAGTCACCAGTGATTTTAAAGATTACTTCTTTGTAGCCACCAGTGTCGTTATCGCTGGTGGAGATAAGTTCTGTCTTTAAACCATTAGCTTCACAATAACGGAGATACATGCGGTAGAGCTCGGCTGCGAACAGACTGGCTTCGTCACCACCGGCACCGGCGCGGATTTCCATGATGACATTCTTTTCGTCATTCGGGTCTTTGGGCGCGAGCATCAGGAAGAGCTCTTCCTCGAGTTCGGCAAGTTGCTGCTCGGTTTCGGTAACTTCGCTTTTGGCAAGTTCTGCCAATTCGTCACTTCCGGTCGCTAATTCTCGAGCTTCTTTTAGATTATTCTCAAGTGTCCGGCGGAGCGTTGCTTTTTCGATTAACTGTTGCAATTCGTTGAATCGTCGATTTTTGGCGCCATAATCAGGGTCATTAAATGCATTTGGCGATGCCAAAAAATCGGTCAGCGCCGCCTTTTCGTTTGAAAGTTCGTTAATGTCGAGATTTATCTTTGGCATATTTGTCCCAATTACTAATAGTCATTATCTCATATAAAAAGAGATCGCGTGCTTTAATGCGATCTCTTTTTGGTGAAGCGCTATTTATTCGCAGCTTTTTTCGCTTTTTGAGCATTAAGCTTCTTGGCTTTAGCGGCCATTTGCTCTTTGCGCGCTTCGGCTGCGGCAAATTTCGCCTTGAATCGATCAACACGACCTTCAGTGTCGATGATCTTTTCCTCACCAGTAAAGAATGGGTGAGAAGCGGAAGAAATATGCAACTTTACGAGTGGGTATGTGTTGCCATCTTCCCATTTAATGGTGTCGCTTGTTTGCGCCGTACTCTGGGTGAGAAACGCAAACCCAGCCGTTTCGTCGCTAAATACGACAGGCCGGTAATCTGTGGAATGTATACTGCTTTTCATATCCCGATTATTATATCTGTTTTTGGGTGAAATGTACATACTTTTAAAGGGTTAAAAAGAAATATATGAAAAGAGGCCCGCGAAAAGGGTCTGGCGCGGAGGAGCAAATCCTTCTCGCGTCCTCTTCTCACGGGCAGTTTTAATTCTCAACTCCCGGCACTAACCATCATGGAGTTGGCGGCTCGGCGTTGTTGGGATGGCGTGGACACGTAGAGTCGTGACCGAGCTCCGTCCCGAAATCCGACGTGCGGATTGGGTTGTCGCAGGTGCTGCACCAGGAATCGCTGGCCGTGGTTGGCGGCCTGCCACCTTTATCCCCGTTGCCGTTGGACATTTTCCCTCCTCGATGGGCGGTCAAGAACAGAAATACTATACTATCTTGCGTAGGTTATCGCAACGGAAGGGTAGACAAACGGGGGTGAGCGAGGTACAATGGTGGAGTAACAATTTTTAACGACACAACTCTCCGGCAAACTCCTGAATCTTCGGGGCCGGAAAGTGAGGAACAAGGAGTTCAACCATGGCAGTATCTGTCGATATTAAAGCTCTGCTCGAAGCTGGTGTTCATTTTGGACACAAAACGAGCCGCTGGCACCCTAAAATGGCGCCATACATTCACAGCAAGCGTCAGGATAGTCACATTATCGATCTGACAAAGACGGTTGAAGGATTGGACAAAGCGCTTCCATTTCTTACCAAGGTAGCAACATCTGGTAAGCAAGTACTATTTGTTGGGACGAAAAAGCAGGCTAAGGATATCGTCAAAGCTGCTGCTGAAAAAGCGGGTCAGCCATATGTGACCGAGCGTTGGATTGGCGGTATGCTTACCAACGTCAACACAGTGACAACTCAGATTAAGAAGCTAAAGGACCTCGAGCGCCGCATGGCATCGGGTGACCTGGAAAAGCGCTACAACAAGCTTGAGGTACAGCGTTTTCAGGAAGAAATCGACGACCTTAACAACAAGTACGGCGGGATTAAAGACTTGAATGGTCGTCCTGGTGCGGTCGTTGTTATTGATGTGATTGCTGACGCGAACGCCGTAAGGGAAGCCAAGACTCTCGGTGTGCCAGTTGTCGGGATCGTTGATACGAACGCCAACCCTGATTCGATCGATTATGTTGTTCCGGGTAATGACGATGCGATCAAGGGCCTTTCGTTGCTGCTCGATTACTTCGCAGCTGCCGTAACCGAAGGCGCTGGTGTAAAGAAAGAGGAGAAATAGATGGGCGTTTCGATTGAAGATATCCGCAAGCTGAAGGAATTAACTGGGGTTGGTCTAACCGACGCGAAGGTCGCGTTGGTTGAAGCCGACGGTGATTTTGATAAGGCACTTGAGGCAATGCGCAAGAAGGGCCTAACCAAGGCAGAAAAAAAAGGTGACCGCGAGGCTCGTGCGGGAGTTATTGACGGCTATGTTCATGATGGTCGCATCGGCGTTGTTGTAGAGGTGAACTGCGAGACGGACTTTGTCGCGCGTCTCGATGACTTTAAAAAACTTGCACACGAAATCGCTATGCAAGTTGCTGCGATGAGTCCAAAGTATGTGACCGTTGATGAAGTCCCCGCCGAAGAAATGGAGCGTGTGCGAAATGAAGCACTCGAGCGCGTCAAGGCAGAAGGCAAGCCGGCCGATATCGCAGAGAAAATTGTTGAAGGTCAGGTGAAGAAGCATTTTGCTGATCAAGTTCTGATGACTCAGACGTATATTCTGGACGAAAAGCAGACCGTCGAGGATCATGTTAAAGAGGGCATTGCCAAGTTTGGTGAGAATATTGTTGTTCGTCAATTCAAGCGAATTGAAGTTGGCGTCAACGAATAGGCCTAGATTTTTCGATAGATACACCCGGTTTTGGCCGGGTGTTATTTTGTATTTAACAGGGGTAAGGTATTGCAATTTTAGACAAAATATGGTATTATTTTTCCTGATCTTCGGTAGAGCACCGAAACCAACCCCTGGAAAGGGTGAGATAGTACATGAAGGTTCAGAGAAAGACAGCTCAGCGCGGTGTGGCGGTTGCCATGCTGGCCCTGGTGGCTGCAGGCTGTGCGTCGAGGGAAACCTCGGACAACAGCGCGTCTACCCACGTGTCGGCCGAGATCGATGCCCCGACTACGACACCGCCGTCGGTGGAGTCCAAGGTGGTCAAGCCCTCCACGACAACACCAACGGTCACGAGCCGCTCGACGCAGCAGGTGGCGACAACGGTGCCGCCTGCAAGCGCCCCGCTCGTCGCCCCCGAGGCGGAGCGGTACGACTTCTTCGGCAAGTTCACCCTTCCCCTTGGGAAGAAGAGGTGGGTTGTCGACGAGAAGCTGTCGAACCAGTACCGCAAGGTGGTGGTTGACAGCAGCCGCTGCGGCTCGATGCAGTACGCAAGCGTGTGTCCGCTCTTCGTGGTGGTGGACACCTCCAGCACGAAGGAGTGGATGCCCTACGAGAATCCCAAGGGGAAGATCGGGCAGACTTCGGCTGAGGGCAAGACCTGCTACTGGAACATGATCCAGGACGGTCGCTACTACACTGCCCCCGAAAAGGTCACCGATTTCGTGCAGGTGGGCAAGTGGGAGGCGCGGTTCACCAGCCAGAAGCGCTGCAACCTTCCCGGCGAGATGTTCTCGCTGCGGTCGTACAGCCAGAACTTCATGATCTACGAGCAGGATGCGCTCGGCGACATGATGGCTCTGGTCCGCGCTGCCAAGTAGCCTTCGACGACCCTCTAGGTGCTCCCGAAGTACGCCCCGACGCGGATCAGATTTTGGTCTACATGCGTCGGGGCGACTTCCGTATGTGGGTATTGATAAACGTGATAAAATAGACATATGTTTAGTACAGATTCTTATGATGAAAAAATGACCCTCGCGCTTGCTCACTTTGAGGATGAGCTGAGGAAAGTCCGTACCGGCAGGGCACATCCCGGCATGCTGGATAGTATTCAGATCGAAGCTTATGGTCAGAAAATGCCGCTCAATCAGGTGGCAAATGTGACGGCACCAGAACCGCAGCTTTTACAGATTACGCCGTTCGACCCGAGCAATCTCCAGGCGATTAGCGCGGCGATTCGTGCTGATCAGTCACTCGGCTTTAACCCAAGTGATGATGGGCGGGTGGTGCGCGTGCCCGTGCCGGCCCTAACCGAGGAGCGCCGGAAGCAAATCGTTAAGCAGACCGGTGAAAAGGTAGAGGAAGCCCGAATTGCTCTTCGAAATATTCGCCAGGATGCCTTAAAAGAAGCCAAGCGAATGAAAGACGCGAAAGAGCTGAGCGAGGATGATGTGAAGCGTGTCGAAAAAGAAATCGATAAATTGATGGCGGATAATCAGGACAAGATCGACGCTGCTTTTAGAGCTAAGGAAAAGGAAATCCTTACGCTCTAATGTCTAGGGTCCCTCGCCATGTAGGTTATATATTCGACGGCAACCGCCGCTGGGCGCGGGAGCATGGCCTTCCTGCATATGAAGGCCATCTTGCTGGGTATAATGCCATCCAAGAGGTGGCGAAGGCGACGTTTGATGCGGGCGTTGAGTATGTTTCTGGCTATATCTTTAGCACCGAAAATTGGAGGCGTAGCGAAGAGGAAGTGGGCAAATTAATGGGCCTGGTGTTAAAGCTTTTGACATCGGATCTTAAGCAGCTGGAAGATAACGACATCAAGCTCGTCGTTCTAGGGTCGCGAGAGGGCGTGAGTGACAAAATCCTAAATGCGATTGACAACGCTGAAGCTCGCACGGCAAATAACGCCCGCGGAACACTAGTGCTTTGCTTTAATTATGGTGGTCAGTTAGAGATCACTGATGCGGTTAAAAAAATTGTTCAATTAGGGGTTAGCGCGGATGAAATCACGCCAGAACTTATCGCTGAAAACCTATATGATCCCACTGTGCCGCCAGTGGATCTGATCGTTCGAACAAGTGGTGAGCAGCGCATTTCCAACTTTATGCTGTGGCGCGCGGCGTATAGTGAACTGCTTTTTTTGGAAAAGTTCTGGCCGGACATGACAAAAGACGACGTGGCGGCTATACTGAAAGAATATTCACAGCGTGACAGGCGAATCGGAGGGTAGATGGAACTAATAGTTGGTATTTTGGTGGGGCTTATAATCCTGGTTGTACTCGTGGTGATCCATGAACTGGGTCATGCAATTGTTGCCAAGCGTAATGGCGTAGTTGTTGAGGAATTCGGCGTCGGATTTCCACCGAGGGCGTGGAAGAAGAAGCTGAAAAATGGTGTTTTGTTCACGCTCAATTGGCTGCCGCTTGGTGGATTTGTAAAGCTGCAAGGTGAGCATGATGCCGCCAGAAAAAAAGGCGATTACGGAGCAGCCAGCTTTTGGGTGAAGACGAAAATTCTTCTTGCGGGTGTAGCGATGAACTGGATTGTGGCGGCATTGCTGCTGACGGTTTTAGCGTGGAGTGGACTGCCAAAAATCTTGCCCAATCAATTCAGTATTCCTGGGGATACGACAGTAACAAGGCAACCGGTTGAAGTGACGGCAGTAGCGAGCGATTCGCCTGCTGAGAAGGCAGGGCTTAAAGCCGGGGATAAGGTGCTGCGTTTTGCTGGTGAGCAGGTCCAGTCATCTACAGAACTCTCTAAAAAGACGGCAGAAAAGAAAGGTCAGACGGTCGAGGTTATTTATTCGCGGGATGGTGTGGAAGCAACGGCTAAGGTCCAGCTTCGAGGGGAAAATAAAAACCAGCAGGGCTTTTTGGGAGTAACATCGGGCCAGCGCGAGACGATGCAGGCCAGCTGGTCAGCGCCAATTGTCGGCGTAGTAACAACGGGGCAGTTTACACTTGTAACGCTACAAGGGATCGGTGATTTGGTAGTGAATTTGGTCAAAGGGGTAGTGCTGCAATTTAGTCCGCACGAAGGCACTCGTCAACAGGCCCAGCAAGATCTCCAGACGGTGAGCAATAGTGTCGCTGGTCCGGTGGGAATTCTGGGAGTCATATTCCCGGCCGCCGAACAGGCGGGGCTAACGCAGCTCATCCTCCTTAGTGCGATTATCTCGTTGACGCTAGCGGTGATGAATGTTCTGCCAATCCCCGCGCTTGATGGTGGGCGTTGGTTTACGATGGTAATTTTCCGTTTACTGAAAAAACCCCTCACGAAAGAGCGCGAAGAACAGATTCAAGGTACAGGTTTCATGATCCTCATGCTCCTGGTGATAGTGATAACGGTGGCAGATGTTGCGAAATTCTTCAAATAAAGCAGACTTACCAAAAAGAGTCTACCGCTGGCAATTCTTTGTCCTGTTGCCGCTCTGGGTATTTGTAGGATTTGTGGCATCACAATTTTTAGTGACGGGAATGTTAATGGTTCTTCGGCAGGTGGGTATCCTTTCACAGGGGGCGGTGAGCATTACCGTCCTGAACACGATAGTTGCGGCGGCGATCTACGTGGTGACCTTGGCGCTAGTGTTGGGTATCCCGTGGTTCGTCCAGCGGCGGCGAACTTCCCGGGAAGATTTGGGAATCACTCGTTTTCCTAGCTGGCTTGACATTGGTCTGGCGCCAGTTGGATTCGTGGTGTACTACATTTTCTCCATAATACTGGTGTATGTTGCCAGCCAGATAATCCCAGCTTTTGACATGCAACAGACGCAAGATGTTGGGTTTAGTAACCTCACCGAGCGATATGAGGTCATGTTGGCGTTTCTCACGCTAGTGATCATCGCGCCGATTGCCGAAGAATTGTTATTCCGAGGGTATCTGTATGGAAAGCTGCGCAAGTCGGTGCCTATGTGGCTTGCGATCCTGATGACGAGTACACTTTTCGCGATTGTTCATGGTCAATGGAACGTCGCGATTGACGTGTTTGCGCTAAGCCTTGTGATGTGTGGTCTTCGTGAAATCACCGGGAGTATTTGGGCAGGTGTTATTCTGCACACCATGAAAAATGCACTGGCTTTTTACCTCCTCTTTATTAATCCGACACTTTTGGCTACAATAGGGTCATGATGAGGTTATCCGCCCTCTTTGCTCCTCGCATGCCGGTCCGCCGGTAGGTTTGTTTTTATCCGATTTTTTCTATCAATGACACAGGAGTAATTTTATATGCGATTATCACAACTTTTTACAAAAACCAGCAAGACTGCACCTGCCGATGAGGTGGCGAAGAATGCTCAACTATTGATTCGGGCAGGATTTATCCACAAAGAGATGGCGGGGGTTTATGCGTATCTTCCCCTTGGAAAGCGAGTGCTCGATAAGATCGCTCAAATCGTTCGCGAGGAGATGGATGCAATCGGCGGCCAAGAGCTCCAGATGACAGCTCTGCAGCCAAAGGATATCTTTGAGAAGACAGATCGTTGGGACGATGCAAAAGTCGATAACTGGTTTAAGACCAAACTTATCAATGGCACCGAGCTAGGAATGGGACTGACGCACGAGGAGCCTATTGTTGATGCTCTTAGCGGTTACGTCAACTCTTACAAAGACCTGCCGATTTATGTTTACCAGATCCAGAGTAAGTATCGTAACGAACTTCGTGCGAAGAGTGGGCTGCTTCGTGGGCGCGAATTCATTATGAAAGATATGTATTCGTTTGCGCGTACTCAGGAGGAGCACGAAAAGCTTTACGAAGAGGTAGCTAAGGCGTATCACCGCGTATATGACCGTCTTGGAATCGGTGATATAACATATCGTACGGCTGCGGATGGTGGGATTTTTACGGCTCGTTTTAGTGATGAATTTCAAACGCTGAGTGATATTGGCGAAGATACAATTTATCTGGATGAAGAGAAGCGGTTTGCTGTTAACGAAGAAGTGTACACCGATGAGAATCTTGCAAAGCTTGGTCTTGATAAAACCAAGTTGGTGGAAAAGAAGGCGATCGAGGTAGGTAATATCTTTCCCCTTGAAAGTAAGTATACGGATGCGCTCGATGTTTATTACACTGATGAAAATGGACAAGAGCAGTCTATCATTATGGGATGTTATGGCATTGGTGTGAGTCGTCTGGTTGGAGTGCTTGCCGAACACTTCAGTGATGAAAAGGGCCTGGTGTGGCCCGAGAGCGTGGCCCCGGCGAGAGTGCATCTAGTACGTATTGGGAGCGATGCAGCCGTTAGACATGCCGATGAATTGTATGAAGAACTGAAATCTAAAGGCATCGAAGTGCTTTACGATGATCGCGACGAGCGGTCAGGGACTAAGTTTGCCGATGCTGAACTGATGGGTATTCCACATCGTGTGACGGTCAGTGACCGTTTGTTGGAGACAAATTCCTATGAGTATACACCTCGTATGAGTGGATCTACAGAGGTGTTGACACGCGATGAGCTGCTTGCTAAACTTAGTTGATTGTAGATTTCTATCTACGAATTAGCACTATATATAGGGTAAGCGTGGGCATTAGAGACACTATTTTGTAAGGGAAAAGGAATATTTTGATGAAGAAACTGTATCAGATTACCGACGAGGGTAAGGCAGAACTTGAGGCAGAGCTGGCGGAACTAAAAAGCCGTCGTGGCGCTATTGCCGACAAGATTGCTGAAGCTCGTGATTTTGGTGATCTCAGTGAGAATGCCGAATACGACAGCGCCCGCGAAGAGCAAGGACTGGTTGAAAGCCGTATTGCCGAGATTGAAGATATCTTGCTCAATGCTGAGTTGATCAAGGGTGGGAGTAAAACGAAGGTTGCATTGGGAAGCAAGGTAGAGTTAAAAACTGGTAAAAAGACCGTTGTTTATAGCATTGTAGGGCCGGTTGAGGCTGATCCGCTTGAAGGTAAAATTAGTAACGAATCACCGATTGGTCTGGCGCTCATGGGTAAAAAAGTGGGCGACAAGGCGACGATCAAGACACCGAAGGGTGAGATTACTTACGAGATCATCCAGATTAGCTAGGGGAAGAGTCTACATGAACCTAAAAATCACCTCGCGCAGGTGATTTTAGGTGTTATTGGATGCCAAACGGTACAGGTAGGCGTGCTGGCGCACCTTTAACAGATGTGTTACAGTAGAAAATATTATGGCCACACTTCAAGATTATCGTGACGAACGCCTTCGAAAGTTGCAGGAATTAAAGAATGTAGGAATTAATCCCTATCCGGCAGAAGCACATCGGACGCATGATGCGGGCGATATTGTTGGGCGATTTGACATACTGGAAGGTCAAATGGTGACCGTTGCCGGCCGCTTGACGGGAATTCGTAGTTTTGGAAAGCTGGCTTTTTTGGTGCTAAGGGATTTTAGTGGTCAAGTGCAGCTTTTCCTCCGCGATGGGGATGTTGAGGCACTGAATGGACCAAGGGGAATTTTGGGAACGAAGGAAATCCCGCTCTTGGATACGGGTGATTTTGTTGAGGCAACTGGCGAAGTCATCAAGACGAAAACCGGGGAAATATCTGTTGGAGTGAAAACGCTTCGACTACTGACAAAAGCACTTCGACCGATGCCCACTGAGCTTACGAATAAAGAGGAGCGTCTTCGTAGGCGTTACGTTGACATGAACGTAAACGCTGATGTGCGCCAACGATTTGTCCGGAGGTCTAGGTTTTGGCAGGCAACCCATCAATTTTTGGATCAGAATGGTTTTATCGAAATTAATACTCCCATACTGGAGCATACGACCGGTGGTGCCGATGCCAATCCTTTTGTGACACATATGGACGCGCTGGATCAGGATTTTTATCTGCGCATTAGCCAAGAGCTGCCTCTAAAGCGGCTACTGGGGGCGGGATTTGAAAAAGTGTACGACCTTGGTCCGCGCTTTAGGAATGAAAATTACAGCGACGAGCACTTACCCGAGCATATCGCGATGGAATGGTACTGGGCATATGCTAACTGGGAAGATGGTATGAAATTCACCCAGGAGATGATTCGTCATATTGCTGATGCAACGTGGGGAAAGCGGCAGTTTACGCTGATGAATGGCCAGCAGGTTGATCTGGGTGTAGATGGTGAAGATTGGCCACGACTTAGTTTTGTGGAATTGATCCGTGAACGGTATGGATTGGATGTGTTCAACTGTACACTCGAAGAAGCAGTTGCCGAACTAAAGAAGGTTGGTGGTGAAGTTGAGAAGATTGATAATCGGTCGCGTGTGATCGACAAATTATGGAAGAAGATTCGGGTTGAGCTTGCTGGCCCGGCGTTTCTTGTTGATATCCCAACGTTTCTACAGCCACTTGCCAAGGTGCAGGCGAGCGATGATCGCTTAACGCAGCAATTTAATCTGCTTTTGGGGGGAACGGAGGCATGCAAAGCATACAGCGAACTTAACGATCCGATCGATCAATTAAATCGTTTTGTCGAGCAGCAAAAGATGCGTGATGCGGGGGATGACGAAGCAATGATGCTTGATATAGACTTTGTTGAGATGTTGGAATATGGTATGCCGCCTGCTTGTGGTTACGGTCATAGCGAACGATTATTTTGGATGCTAGAGGGCGTAACTGCTCGTGAGGGCGTAGTATTTCCACAGCTCCGTAGTGAAATTGATGCGACAACAAGAGCAGTTTACCCTAACATAAAAATATCCTAGGAGTCAACGGTATAATAGAGGGGGGGATAACGCCCCTCTTCGTTAGGTTGGAGGAGATGTGAAGCTCGCGATAGCTGCACTTGTTTTCGTGCTAGCCGCCTGTGGGCAGGGAGGTACTGGCACGACGTCTTCTACGGCGACTTCTGCGACGGTGGCGTCGGGTCCTATTCGGGCGCGGGTCGAGGTGAGTTCGTTCAGCCCCGAGTGTGGTGCAGTCAAATGTTGGCTGCCCACGCAGTTTGGTCCACGTCTGGTCGAGCGAGAAAGTGTGTCGCTTGAAGAAAGGACGCCCGATGACCCGAAAGGTGCGCAGGTGGGCTGGCCAGTAGACAAGGACGAGATCGAAGTTCTGTGTGTGATCAAGGGCGGCCAGTACTCAAACACGACAGGTCAGACCATCAACGACTGGTATCGGGTGGTAATTCCAGCCGACAAGGTCGAACCCCATTCCCAGGAGCGAGCTGAACGGGCGTCTGATGGCGTGAACTATCAGGCTTATGTTGGTATTTCGTGGTTGCAGCTGCCAGAGGGCAAGGAAGCTTCGACCTGCACCAGCTCCTAGCCTCGCCTAGCGTCGGTGCGGCGCAGCCCCGCTTTGAAAAAAACAAGCCCCGCACCACAACGCTTTTGAAAAAATAGTAAA
>CBIFWO010000014.1:0-22646 GCA_966186595.1 uncultured bacterium
TCAGATCAATGGGTGGACGTTGGGGGTAATAATGTCGTTTTTCGTGTCGGAGAGACTGCGCTGAAGGTGTGTCTTTCCTTACCTAATAAATACTTAGAGGATCCCCACTCCATGCCGCGGCTGGAAGAGGTCACACGACAAGAGGTAGAAAAAATAAATCAAGAAGCTGCCATCTTTGGGCGCTACTTTGGTGATTCTTTTCTCGATACAGAATCATATCAAGTTCGAAGTGATATTCACGGCAAGACAGTACAAAAAATGTACGACGAGCATGACTGGCGGGACGGATGCCGCTTATCCCCTGACACATTGTACAAAGACGTACCCCTGGTAATAACAGAACAGCAATTCTTTAATCCTTATCAGGCACCGAATAGCGACGTGACCAGTTTTGTCATTGGAAAGGGTGATTTTTTTCATTACGATTATCCGCCTTCTCGCGATACATATGAACGCATGAATAATATCCTGCTTCGGGGAGATATCCCTCAAAAACCTCTGGATCCTGATGAGGTATACGAAGTGCAGAAGTCGCAAAGTCTCGTATATTACATGACTATGCTTCGTCAAGACACAGGTTTCAAGGAAATGATGAGAGATCTATTACCAAAGATAGCCCGTTATACTCACGAGACTGGAGGTATAGTTGACCTGTTTGCTGTTCGGCCGAATGGCCATTTTATCCAAAATGGCCGAACGGGAGAATGGACGTCGAAGTTTTTCGATATGAGCACCAGCGACTGGCTCGTTGATATTAATGAGATTCGACGCCAAGTACTGTCTGAGCCATTTGGCTCCAGCACGAGCGATGATGCGGTGAAACATACAAATATGATCATGAGCCATATGCGAAGTATTAACGTACTGGCAATCGAAAGTGGTCTCGGCCCACTCTTTAATATATTGTGTGAAAATGGCAATCCTCATCTCCCGCCCGATTGTCAATTATCCCCTGGTGGATGGTGGGCGGTGTATGAAAAGATTCAGTCACTCATTCCTAGTATGCATGAAGGTGCTCTGCCCTCTTACCTAAGTATTTGTGCTTCTGTCTGGAGAGGTGCCTAATGTAAGCGAGCCTACTTATTGAGCATCGCTCGCAGTTCATCGATTTCTTCTTGCTGCTTCTTGATTGCTGCAATCAGATAAGGCAGCATAGCCTTGGTTTGCAGGAACTTGCGCTGAGTGCCGTCGGTCCATGTATCAATATAGACAAGGTCCGGTAGTACTTCTTCGACCTCTTGGGCAATAAAGCCGTATTCTTGCTGGGTTCCGTTACGTTTATCTTTCCAGTTCCACACTACTGGACGAAGCGCGAGCACGCTTTTTAACATGAATGGCAAATCTCGGACATTCATTTTCAGTGAAATATCTGACCCTCCGCCAGTTGGCATCTCTTTTAAGCTAACGAGTTCTTCCTGGCGTACTCGTCGTGATAACGGCCTCTTCTTCATATCTACTATCGTAGGGTGGTATCTTGACTCAAACAAGAATGAGTATATGACAGCAAAATACAAAATACTGTATATTTTGTGAATAAATAGAAATGACGATAACACCTTATAAAATATTCAGAATATACAAATTGTAGTAAAATAATTAATTAACATGCAAAAGCCGTATTAAATCTCGAGATAGATTAATAGATGAGCTTACTTCTCTACGGAAAGGCCAAGGTATTTCACCTGCCAAGATGCACCGGCTGACAGCTCTAAGGGAACTTGCCGCACGGGCCATGGCGCTAGATAATAATCAGATTACGAATAGCCAGGTGCATAACTTTCTTTTGGCGGAGATAGCGAAGCTTCCGCACACAATTCCATTTATGGCATTGAGATGTGCCTTTGGTATAGGCGATACGGTGATTGCCGACCAGACATTATCGCAGCGGCGGGATAATCTTTCTGGTATATTACACAAGCATCCGGATACGATTGTTCGGTATGAAACCCACGCCATTAATGACTTGGCGGCGCAGCTTGAGGCATCAGGCTATGATGTGCGCTCTTTAGATCGCTCCCGCATGGTTAACTCATCGGCTGCATATCGACGGCTTAACATGCAGAGTACTATTATACGTGACACTGTAAAGCTCAGCTTCCCCGGCCTTTTGCCGGTAGCAAATCGAGGACCTGAATTGCTGGATTATCTTGAGCAATCTCAACGACCATTTCTTGAAGCGAGTGTCGATATAAAGTTTGCTCCCAGCAGTCGAGGCCCGGATTGGTATCGCCTCAATGTGAAATATATGTTTATGGGTGTGCGAGAAACGTTTCGTTTAGCAATCGTAATGGATGGTGAAGATGGAGAGCAACTTTTAGTGCAGGGGCTGGTCGACGACTTCCAGAAACTCAACGACACAATAGATCCACGGCAAGAAATACGGACTATGCGCAATAACTCAAAGTTTATTGCCTATAATCCTGCCTCGAATAGCCAAAAACTCTTTCGCTTCCATGAACTCGACCCTATACAGACGGATGCTTTGCTTCACTCATCAAGTAAGCCTCTCAAGGCACCTTTTCGGGTCCTTGAGGTGAAGCTTCCTGCCAAGTGGCAAGGAGAGGACATCGTATACGAATATCATAGTACATTCAATCTTCGCGATGATATACACTACGCCTACTGGTACGCGCCAAGTATGATGTTCGTAAAAAAGTTTTCATTTGATTATTCCGAGTTTCCAAGAATTGATGCATTCAATTTTGTCATCATCCCCTTCCTGGGTAATATCACCGGTAATAGCACGCGAAAAAAGCATTCATTTGTTGTACGCCCGAATAGCTGGGTGATGCCGGGGAATGGTATTGCTGTCGTGTGGGATGCGAAGTCATAGGTTAACCTAAGCCCGCTATTCAATCTTTGCAGATTTCTGAAGATTATGTTTCATGCAAAGTAGACGAACGTTTTTCTCAGATAGACTTGTACCGCCTTTTGAATAAGGTAGTTCGTGGTCAAAATGGATATTCTCATTTGAACCGCATATTACACATCGTCCCCTATCGCGTTTCCATACTATCTGTTTAATTCTTGTAGGAATGACTCGCGTTGTTACAAGAGAGGGGTCGCCGAGCTCAACATTTATTTGCTGGGTTGGATCAAGAGCGAGGATAAACCGATAGACATTTCGCTTTCCATCTTCTATAACCTTGTAATCCATCAACCGAAATAAACCCTTGAGTGACCATACGCCATCGAGGATCTTTTCGTAGACTTTTACCAATTCCGGTGATCTTTTTTGTACTTTTGCATCTTCTACTGCTTGCATGAACTTGCCGTTTTGAGTCGGTGCGCCTGACGGAAGGAAGCGTGGTTGATCTTCGGATTTTGGATCAGGACCTCCACTGCGTTTTGCAATGTCATGACCCTCATATTCTATAGTGACCCCATCTTCATGGACACGGTCATTGTAGGATGCATTGGCGCGTTGAGACATCAGAAGAACGGAATAGTTATGATTTAGACGATAATTCATTCCCCGTTGTAATGTCTGTACATTTTCTAAGTCACACATTTCACGATAAGAAATGATATCATCTCGCATGTTCAACATATTGTAATCTTAGCATCACGATGTCAAGAAATATAGGGTTCCGGAATCTGCTCTATCTACCTGCTACTCGTCAAGTCCCTGCTTGTTACAAGTACTATTTTGGCTGCCAAAGCTGCACCAAATTGCCTTCTGGATCTACGAGAGAAGCAAAGATACCATTTGGATATTCTTCCGGGTCACGTTTTACTTCAATACCACTACCGGTTAACTGAGTAATCATCCCTTCCAGGTCGTCTACCCGAAAATTAAGTGCCCATGTTTTGCCACTGCCGTTAAAGTGCTCGCTTTCAGCACTCATAAAAGCAAAAACCGTAGGTCCCTGCCTTGGTACCCAATCCGACTCTTCGTACGATGCGGATGGTAAAGGCACCCCCAGATGCTCCTGATACCATTTCCCTAACATTTCTGGATCCTGTGCGACGATAAATACACCGCCTATACCGTTGATCTTTTGCATATGCTAATTATAGCAATAAACAACGAGATGAGGACTCGCACTATGCTAACAGATACAAAAACAAAAGAGTCCGAAGTTCGAACTCTTTTTCATCTAATCTATAATAATCTCATGGCTGGGATGGAGGGATTCGAACCCCCGAATGCATGGACCAAAACCATGTGCCTTACCACTTGGCGACATCCCAATAGCTTTCATAGTATACTAAAAAATCCTTGTCTTTACCAGATTGCTATCGGCGCGTTGGCTGTGTCAAAAACTTGTGAACTTCAACGACAATAATCGGTACGGCAAAACCGACGATAGTCGTTACGATGAAGTCGAGCGGCGAAACGGCAACGATATGAAGAAGGTGTCCGAGCGGGCTAAAGAGGATAAGGAGCTGCAAGATAATGGCAATGGCGAGCCCTGTGTAGAACTTGTTGTTTGCCACCTGTAACCTACTAAACATAGAATCTTGCTCGCTACGCGCACAAAAGGCGTTCGACCACTGCATCGCGACAAGTGTGCTGAACGCAATCGTTTGAGCATATATGTGGCCTTGAGCTGTACTATAATACAAGTAAATAGTGATGATCGTTGCAGCCATGGCGACTGCAACGAGTGCGATACGAACAATTGTACGCTTGTTGAGGATTGGTGCTGAGGGTTTTTGGGGCGCTACTTGCATTTGCCTGGACTCGCTGGGCTCTAGGCCTAGCGGGATAACCATTGCCGTATCCGTGACGAGGTTGACCCAAAGAATCTGCACAGGTAGAAGCGGCAAAGGAATGCCAATGACAAGCGCTCCAATCATAGTAAGTACTTCACCGGTGCTGGTTGTGAGCAGGTAATAAAGCATGCGGCGAATATTGGCAATAATCGCTCTTCCCTCTCGCATTGCTTCGATAATATTTTTGAAATTATTATCGAGCAGGATTATATCGCCTGCATCTTTGGCAATACTAGCGCCACTCCCCATGGCAATACCAACGTGTGCGGCAGCAAGGGCTGGCACGTCGTTCACGCCATCACCGGTCATCGCGGTAATGTGATGCTTTTTCAGCAGCATAAGGAGTCGGTATTTTCGATCTGGTGTGACCCGCGAAAAAACGCGGATATCCTCGATGGTTTTTTCTAGTTCCTCGTCGGTCATGACGGTCATTCTCCGACTGTCAAATACCTGACTTTGATGTGTCGCTATTCCTAGTTGCCTTGCAATATGAAATGCCGTTTCAAAGTGATCGCCTGTAATCATGCGAACGGAAACACCGGCCTTTGTTGCGGCTTGGATCGCGTGAGCAGCCTGTGGACGGAGGGCGTCTGCTACGCCAATGAAACCGTCGAATGCTAGCAGTGTTTTTTCTGGTAGGTCGATAAGGTCAGTGATCGGTTTTTGCAGAGAGGCATGTGCCAGTGCGATAACGCGGAAGCCACTTGAGGAAAGTCGATGAAGCTGCGCCTGGGCTTGTTCACGTTCATTCTCGCTAAGATCACTTCGAGCAAGGATGGCTTCCGGTGCGCCCTTAATTGCGAGATCATAGACGTTACCATGGTGCCAAAGATTGCCACTCATCGATGTGGCGTGGCTAAATGGAAAACTCTTAAGAGGGAGATTACGCGAAAGTGATAATTGATTTTTCACGGCATATTCATGTAGTGAAGTATCTAACGGATCAAGCATTTTCCCGTTTTTTTGATTAATCACTTGAGAGAGAGTTTTTGCGATGTGATTAGTATCTTCTGGCTGCCATATTGTTTCAACGGCAAGCTTATTTTTTGTGAGTGTTCCGGTCTTGTCTGTCGCAATAACGGTCAGTGCGCCAAGTGTTTCAATAGCACGCATGTTGCGGACAAGTGCTTTCTTTGCGGCCATGCGGCGCATTCCCAGCACGAGAATCACGGAGATTGCAACAGGAAGACCTTCGGGAACAGCACTAACTGCGAGTGCAATAACAAAACGAAGGCTTTCGCCAATCTCCATACCCCTAAGAATGGAGAGTCCAAAAGCAACCAGCCCTAGGGACGCGGCGACTACGATAATGTATGAAATCAGTTTGTCGATCTTTTTCTGAATAGGTCCCTGGATATCAATATCTGGAGTTAAAGCGGCGAGTTTGCCGAATTCTGTGTTATTCCCCGTCGCGGTGATAACAGCGTTCGCCTCACCTGAAATGACGAACGAGCCTTGGAACAGCATATTACTCTGCTCATAGATCTCGGCACCTTTAGATAGTTTATTCGTCTGCTTCTCGACTGGTTGCGATTCGCCTGTAAGTTGCGACTCATCGATCCGAAGCGAGTCGACATTGAGGAGGCGTGCATCGGCTGGAATTTTTTCTCCCTCGTGAACGAGAATAATATCACCCGGGACAAGCTGAGCCGCATTCAGAGTGACGCGCTTGTTGTTGCGAAATACTTCCACTTCATGCCGGTTGCGTTCACGAAGCGCACGCAGGACTCGCTCGGTCGAGAATTTTTGAATGTAGTAAATAACAGCGCTAATCAAGACGATAGCCAGGATGATCACACCATCAACGTATGCCTTTTGAAACACACTAATAATGACGGCAACGAGCAAAACACCGACAAAAATATTAGCGAATGGCTCGATTGCTTTACGCCAAAAAGGTTCGTCGGCTACTTTAATGCTATTCGGGCCGTAAATTTTGCGGCGTTCCTCTGCATCGGTTGCTGAGAGGCCCTTTCGCGACACCTCAAGGGACCCAAGGACCTGATCGGCTGTTTTTGTGTAGTAAAGCATTAGCTCTATAATAGCACGATCCACCTCATTTTATAGAGGTGGATCGTATGCTAAAAGGCGTCAATCGCTAGGTAATCGAGATAAGCTGTAAGCGGTTGGTGGCGATACCAGTTGACCATTCAACGATGTCCTTGATCTGTTTCCCGATGAGATTTTTACCCAGTGGGCTGAGAATCGATATTCGCCCATCGCTGGGATCGGCTTCATGACTGTCGACAATCGTGTAGCGAACAATCCGGCCATTTGTGTCGATCAGATCGACGACAGAACCAATCGCCACCTTCAAGACATCGCGTTTTCTTGGGAGCATTTTCGCGTGTGAAAGTATCTGTTGCTTTTCGGCCAGCTCACTTTCTAGTAGCTCGATTTGCGATAGTTTCTCCATGCGCGTCAGTCGTTCTTCGTGGTTATCTGTCCTGTCAATTTCGCGTAGTGCGCTGAACGTTTCTTGGCGTTCGCGCTCCAGACGTGTAATCTCCTTTCGGAGCTCTTTCAGGCCTTTTTTGCTGAGATAAACGATTTTGTCGGTGTCCATAGATACCTCCTTTTTGCTGTTTCTACGGGGCTCAGGCGAGGTGATGGAGGGTGGTGGTACCCTGCGCCTGACCCTGCTTACAGTATGGCCCGAAAAGCTGAGATGAATCTGAAATTAGCCCCTTGTTGTGATAACAACGGCGCCTAGTCCGGAATGATCTCTTCCTTGCCCTGTTTTTTGGAGATTTTAGGCAGTAATACACGGAAGATTGTTTCCTGTTTTGGGGCGCTCGTCACGGTAAGTTCGCCGCTGTGGAGCTCCACGATTTTTTTGGCAAGTGACAATCCCAGGCCGTATCCCTTTTTCTTGTTGCCAGTTCGTGAGGGGTCGGCTTGGTAGAAACGATCGAAAATATGAGGCAGCACGTCTGGAGCGATCCCCTCTCCTTCATTCCGTACCTCAAATCCAGCCATGTTTTTTTGTTGGATCATGCGGACATGGATGGTGGAATTTTTAGGACTGTACTTGAGGGCATTATCGATCAATATCGTGAAGAGCTCTTCAACGTTCAGTTCGTTTGCAAAGACACTGGCGGATTTTTGGGGAAGGCTTAGGTTAATTCGTGAACTGGCATTAAACCTTGCAATAACGGCCCCCGCCACCTTCGGGAGTGAAACGTTTTCCCGCGAGATGTTGTCGTGATCGAGCTGGGAGAGTTGGAGAAGAGTTTGTGAAAGCTTTGTGAGCTTATTTACCTCCTCTAAGTTGCTACTCAGCAGCTCTCGCATTTCACTCTTAGAAAGTTTAGGATCGCGAAGGGCGACTTCTAATTCAACTCTCATGCTGGCAAGCGGCGTGCGAAGCTCATGACTGGCATCACTGGTAAAGCGCGACTGCGCCTCGTGGGCTTCCTCGATTGGGCGCAGTGTATGCTTTGCGAGGTAATAACTTCCGATCCCACCTGCGAGCCAGATGACGATATTGGTAATAACGAGCGCTCCTACTAGATCGGCCTCGGCGCGACGGATCTGAAATTCGCGTAGGTAATCGAGGGTCTGATTGACATACGAATACTTGGAAGCGTCCTGTAGGTAGTTATCGAGCTGGGTCTCGATCGTTGTTGAGGCCAGGATGTAGATCAGAATGCTAAACAGCAGGCTGATGGTAATGATGATTGCGGCATACCAGGTTGTGAGTTTAAAAGTGGCCGATTGGAACATGTTTAGTCTGCCTGTAGTTTGTAGCCAAAGCCCCGTACGGTTTGAATAAGTTGTTTGCCAAAAGGCTGATCGATCTTTGCTCTCAGATATCGGATGTATACTTCAACGGTATTGGGTAGGATGTCAGCGTCATAATCCCAAACATGGGAAATGATAATCTCCTTCGAGATGGGACGTCCTTGATTGCGCATAAGATATTCGAGCAGCGCGAATTCTTTGCTGGTAAGTTGCACAACCTTATCTTCCCGTTTCACCTCATAGGTAATGGTATCGAGTGACAGATCACCGGCGGTGAGGATGGTCGATTCTGTCTTGGTTGGGCGGCGAAGAAGCGCGCGGACTCTGGCGAGAAGCTCTTCAAGGGCAAATGGCTTGACGAGGTAATCATCTGCGCCGCTATCTAGTCCCTTTGTCTTGTCCTGAACGGAACCGAGAGCCGTTAATAATAGTACGGGGGCGTGAACCTTTGCCTCGCGCATTGCTTTTACGATGGCTACGCCGTCGTATGCTCCAGGTAACAGCCGGTCGATAATCGCTAGGTCGTATGGTTCGGTGGTGGCCATGGCGTAGCCCTCATCGCCGTCGTAGGCGACGTCAACCGCATAATTTTCTTGTTCTAGCGCTTTTTTGAGAGCTCGGGCGATCTTGTGCTCATCCTCAATTACTAAAATCCTCATTTGTTTAACTATACCCCCACTTTCTGAAGTCGACCTTAAGCGATTGCTGTCGGTGCGTATTTTTCGCCCCAGGCCTGCATGTCGTGAAGGATTGGAAGAAGGTCATAGCCTTTTTCGGTAAGGCGATATTCACAACGTGCCCCGTCAGTTTGTATAGTTTTGGCGATGACGCCGGCGTTTTCAAGAAAAGTTAGTCTCGCCGATAAAGTTCGGGGGTTAATTCCCCCAACAAGCTCCTGCAATTGGCAGAATCGGACAACCTCTTCGTTGGCGAAAAATCGCAGAAGCTGAGGTGTCCACTTGTCACCCAGAATCTCGGTCGCTGCCTTAACGCAGCCTATATCCACCGTAGTTTTCATACTATTACTATACATTGTCAAGCATAAATGTACAAATTGATCTCTGTCACACTTGGAATTTCTTTTTACGTCTCAGGATAGAGCTGAGAGAGATACGGCTAGAGTATTCAAGCGTTCCGTAGCGGAAAATTCTGATAGCTATCGCCATAATGATGAGGCTTGCAGCGAAAACCACGGTTGCTCCGAGCGCTCCCTCAAGCACAGGTAGGTTGCCGAATGTATTGCGAAGCATCAGCGTAACGGGCGCTGTCAGTGGAAAATAACTAAATATTTGTACGACGAGTGCACCCGGATCGCTCATGATGAGCGAGGTTATCCAGAATGGTGCCACTAAGAAGAGGATAACAAACCCAAAGAAACTGTTTGCCTCCTTGGCAGTGGGGACGGCGGCACCGATGGCAACGCTAAAACCGGTAAACAAGAGGAGGCTGCCAATGAGGAGAAATGCTCCGATAATGACTGGCCAGAATTCAAACTGAATGCCGCTAATAAAGCTTGAAAGATCGGGGATATTGAGTGCGTCTCTTGCGAGGAAGTAAGCGAGAAGGATTGGAATGACAAGTGTCGTGATTTGGATGACGCCCAGGATGAGAAGGGCAAAAATCTTGCCAATAATAAGTGACCTGGATTTAATACTCGTCAGGATCATCTCGGTGACGCGGTTTTCCTTCTCCTCCGTCGTGCTGGTGAGCATTTGATTAGAGAGGAAGACGATAACGATATAGAAGACAACGAGGAAGAAACCAGGGACGATCATTCGGCCAACAAGATTGATTTCTTTCCCATTCTCATAGTTCGATTGAGTGGTTTTGACGCCATTTTTGACGATTGCCAGCGTCCCGGGTTCGATAGAACTGGTTGCGGCAGCAACGGCGAGGCTTTCAGCTAGTCCGGTGAATTTATTATTTTCAAACACTCCCTCGTTTTTGTTGTACACCTGAATTGGCTGCTTTGCGATGTCTGCTGGATAGTGGAAAAAGGCGTCGATCTTGCTGGATTTGACTTGATTAATTGCATCTTGCGAGCTTGTCGCAACGGATCCGCCGGCTGCTTTAATGAGATCTGGAGTGATCTTTCCCGAGTCGTCGATGGCAACAAATGAGAATTTCTCTTGCTGGTTTTTCTCGAGAGTACTCTCGGTGGTGGTATTGCTAAAGTAAATAATCGCAAAGAGAAGCCCACCGAAAATGGGCAATGATAGAATGCTGATCCAAAACGTCGGCTTTTTCAGCGTGCGGATTACTTCAAAACGAAGAACGGTTCCAAGATTATGCATTATCGCCCTCCTTGCCATAAATAGTCACGAAAATTTCATCAAGAGATGGTTTTTCGACGCTGAATTTTGTAATTGTAAAGTCGGAGGTACTGGCAAGTTCGCGAAGGATGCGATCTGAGCTGACTGTGCTTTTTGGGACAAGTTCTGCATGTAACCCTTCCTGCGATCTGATATTGTAGAGTTTTGGCCTCGTCGGCAGTTGCCCGCTAAACTCAAGGATGATACGCTGCCCACCAAAATTATCTTTAATCTCGTCGATGGTGCCGTATGCCTCGGCTCGCCCATTCTTTAACAGAATAGCGCGTTGACAAAGCCGCTCGACCTCCTCCATTTGATGTGTCACCATCATAACACTTGCGCCACGCTTGTTTTGCTCGGCAATGATATCCATCAAGAGGCGTCGATTGACTGGGTCGAAGCCCTTTGTCGGTTCATCGAGAATAAGGAGCTCGGGATCGTTCATGATCGTCACGCCAAGCTGAACTTTCTGTTGCTGCCCGCCAGATAATTTGTCGATTTTCATCTTAGCCTTATCAGCAAGCCCAACGCGTTCAAGGTATTCCATCGACCATTTGCGTGCACTCTTTCGGTCAACTCCCTTTAGTTGAGCAAAATAGACCATGACATCAATGACCTTCTCCTTTTTGTATAGGCCGCGCTCCTCTGGTAGATAACCGAGAGTCTGAGCACCAGTGGCTGGTTCGAAAGGCTTACCATCAATAAGAAGTGTGCCTCCAGTTGGTTCATAGAGCCCTAGAAGTGCTCGAATGGTTGTTGTCTTGCCTGAACCGTTACTCCCGAGGAATCCAAAAATTTCACCACGCCTGACATCAAACGACAGATTTTGGATGACGGTCTTTTTGCCAAAATCCATTCGAAAATGCTCTATTTGAATGAGCGGTGTCTTGCTATTCATTGATTCTATCTTACCACGCTAGCGGTAATTGATGAATTGGAGCGGAAAGTCAAAGTCTGCCTCGCGAAGGAGATTGATAGCCTGTTGTAGTTCGTCCTTGCTGGCGCTGGTGACACGCACGCTATCGCCCTGGATCTGCGGTTTAGCTTTTGGCGTATTTTCGCGGATAAGACTCGTGAGCTTCTTGGCGTTGTCCTGTGAGAGGCCTTGCTTGAAAGGAATCTCCCAAGTAGTTTTGAGATTGCTCTCCACAGGATTCTTCGATAGGTCAAGCACTCTAGAACTTTGTTCCCGGGCAGTGAGTTTTTTACGAATAATATCGAGAACCTGATCGCATTGCCACTGGCCGGCGCCGATTATCTTGAACCCTTTCTTATCTTCGAGCCATTCGATGGCTGCTGGTGTTCCCTTAAAATCATAGCGGTTACTTATTTCACGCTCAACCGCAGCGAACACATTGTTCATCTCGGCTTTGTCATAATCTGATACGATGTCAAAAGAAAAACTAGGCATGATTCCATTATACTAAATACATGCATTCACTACTTCATCAGTTTGATATTTGGCTTAGCCATGCAATTCGGCATCTGCCTTCTTGGGTAGAGCCCATAATGACTGCCGCATCGTTCGTTGGCAAGCCAATATTTACCACCGCTCTTTGTATCCTTATCGGAGGCTGGGGTCTGGTAGTAAATAATCTGAAGGTTTTTTATGCGGGGTGCGTCGCCATTGCGACGATCGGTCTGGGAGTTCTATTAAAACTGCTTCTCGCGAGGGAGCGACCATTCACGGACTACGTCCTCAGCATGAGATTGGACACGCCGAGTTTCCCTAGCGGACACGCCGTCGGAAGTACGATCGCCTATGGCCTGGCAGCCTACCTTCTCTATCAGATTATTCCTGCGCCATGGAGTTATGTCATTGTTGCATTTCTGGCATTATTAATTATTGTTATTGGGATTTCTCGGGTATATTTAGGAGCTCATTTTCCCAGTGATGTAGTGGCAGGGTGGGCGCTTGGAGCTGTGGGACTGGCTGTAATCATTTTCCTGATCAAGCCAAGGATAATTGTGTGATCCTTGTTTATAATGCCAAATCCGGAGGGTCGTTTGGCTTGGACGCTCTGCGCGCGAAGTTTAAGCAGCAAGGTATTCCTCTTGAAAAGGCAATATCAATAGAAAATCTTGATAGGATCGATCGCTATTTGAATAAAAAGACGACAGTTGTCGTCGTGGGCGGCGATGGAACGATGAGTGCCGTAGCAAGGAAACTTGTAGGCACATCATCCGTGCTGGCGCCTTTGCCGGGCGGTACGCTCAATCACTTTACAAAAGACCTGGGTATTGAGCAGGAATTCGATAATGCACTGTCAGCACTTGCTGATGGAAAGGCCCATTTGGTTGATGTAGGCATAGTGAATAATCGTGTATTTATTAATAATTCCAGCCTTGGCATGTACCCAACTTCTCTACGAGTGCGAAGACGGTACGAGCGATATATTGGTAAATGGCCAGCCGCAATTTTGGCTGCTCTTCGTGGAATTGTGAGATTTCGTTCGTATACTGTTGCGATTGGAAACGAAGTATTCAAAACGCCGTTCGTTTTTATTGGGAATAATACGTACCAGTTGGATATGCCGGGAGTTCCGGTGCGCACTCAACTTGATCGGGGTAACCTATGTATTTTTATGGCCAAGACTGATTCTCGCTGGAGGCTTGTTAAGATCGCGCTTCTGGCCTTGATTGGCAAGATAAAAAATGCTGACGAGTTTGAGGTTCGTACTGGGACGGAGGTGACTATTCGTCCTCGTCACCCCCGTCCTCACGTGTCCTGCGATGGTGAAGTAATTCGCATGGAGGCACCTTTGCGATATAAAATCCAATCCAAGGCGCTTCGAGTGCTCTACTGAGCTCGTATTCTTTGCAAGGTTGGTATAGTATATAGCTATGAAGGTAAAAATAGAGATCGACACCAAGACGTTCGTGCGGTTTTGGCTGGTGGTGATTGGGTTTGCGTTTGCAATCCTGGCGATCTATAGCGCGAGTGCGGCATTAATATTAATTGGTATTGCGCTTTTTCTTGCACTTGCATTAAATGCACCTGTTAGTTTCTTGGCAAGACATCTTCCTGGCAAGTCACGAATTGCAGGAACGGCGATCGCATATGTTTTAGTTGTTGCGATACTTGCCGCGGTGGTTTTCTTGGTTATCCCCCCGATTGCACAGCAAACGGCTAAATTTGTTGATACCGTGCCAAGTATCGTTGATGGCGCGATTAATCAATGGCATGGCCTCAGCCAGCTTGTCGAGAAATATCACCTCCAACCACAGCTCGACAGTGCCCTGGCCTCCCTAAAAGATAAAACGATTGGAATCGCAACGAGTGCGGGCCAGAATGTGGTATCTGGACTGGGGTCGCTGCTTTCTCTCATTGCTTCTTCCTTCCTCGTATTGGTACTATCCTTCCTGATGCTGATCGAGGGACCGATGTGGCTTCAGCGACTTTGGGGAATTTATAACGATCAGGAACGCATGGAGCGTCACCGCAATCTTATTCACCGTATGTACAACGTCGTGACGGGATATGTCGGTGGGCAGTTGACTGTGTCGGCGATCGGTGCGGTATTTGCAGGAATTGCTGTATTTATCCTTAGCCTTTTCTTTACGGAAGTCCCCGCCAATCTGGCACTACCCACGGTCGCGATTGCTTTCACACTTTCGTTGATTCCAATGTTTGGTGCTACGATCGGTGGCGTCATTGTGTCGCTGCTCCTCGCGTTCAATAGTCTGACGGCGGGTATCATCTTTGCGGTTTACTTTATTGTGTACCAGCAGATTGAAAATAACTTTATCTCACCAACGATCCAGTCTAAGCGGGTGGAGCTTTCTGCATTGACTGTCCTGGTCTCGGTGACAGTGGGTATCTATGTATTTGGGCTTCTCGGGGGAATTATCTCGATTCCTATCGCTGGATGTTTGAAAGTGCTGCTGGAGGATTATCTGGTCCATGCCAAGAGGAATCGAGAAAAGAGCGAAAAACCGATGGCGAAACTCGTCAAGAAATTGCAAGGCGAATCGTAGTAGCTATTTCTATAGGAACGATGCCCCGTCTGATTGCCAGGCGGGGCATGTTCGTCTTCGTTGGTGCTCACGATTCACCTGCTTGTTCAGGGTCATCTGCTACAGGAAGTGGTGGAAGGACTGGTCGCTTCGCCCAGCGTTCGTCAAGCTCGCGCCGACTTTGCTGTGCTTGGTCGGACTTGGCTTGATACCTGTCGACTTTGACACGTTTTGCTGGAGGCTTCTTCTTAGTCACCCTGCTCACCTCCTCTCTACGAAGTACGAACAGTGATTACATGGTAGCATGAAGCCCGCTGAATCTGAAATTACTCTGTATATTCCCAGATTGTTCCACTGACCGTGTCGCGAACTACGACCCCCTCATCTTTTAGAATGTCCCGCAGCCTGTCCGATTCTTGCCAGTCCTTTTCGTCACGAGCGCGTCCCCGCTGCATAATGAGCCGTTTGCTTTCATCACTGATGTCGGGCGTTATTTCCATGAGTTGCAAGCCGAGCAATTCGTCGATGGTCGTCAAGAGCTGCTCGAGTCCAAATCGGTGGATAGTGTCGAGCGGTTCTGTCTCAAGCCTGGAAAATGCCTCATCAATGATTTTTAGTGCCACGGGGGTATTAAGGTCATCGTTGAGTGCTTCGAGTACTGCTTGCGAGGTTGCCAATAGGCTGACTGATTTCTCGCTATCATCTTGGAGTGTTTCGTGAGTTTGGTGGCGAAGCGCTGCGATATTTCGCCAATGCAGGAGACGGTTTTTGGCAGCTTGAAGGTTGTCGAAGGTAAAGTTTCCCTCATTACTGTACTGTCCCTGTAGTACAAACATGCGAAAGTCGAGAGGGCTGAATCCCTTTTCTGCCAGATCCTGGAGTGTGTAGCCATTTCCTAGGCTTTTGCTAATCTTCGTGCCATTTACTTTGAGGTGGTTATTATGTAGCCAATAATGGGCAAAGATTTGCCCGCTGGCGCTTTCTGATTGAGCGATTTCATTGGTGTGGTGGACAGGAATATGGTCGATGCCACCAGTGTGAATGTCAATCGTTGGACCAAGGATGCTCATTGCCATGGCGGAACACTCGAGATGCCAGCCGGGAAAGCCCATTACTCTATTTGGGTTATCCTCATGACTCGATTGATCTAGAAGGTCTGTTGGCGTTTCCCACTCCATGTCACGCTTCTCGCCAGTTGGAGTAAATTTCCAAAGGGCGAAGTCACTAGGATTACGCTTTTCTGGATTGAACTCTACCCTGGCACCGGCTTTTTGGGCGGCGAGGTCTAGACCGGCAAACTTTGCGTACGTTGGGAATTTGGCTGTATCAAAATAGATGCCGTCATCAATTTGGTAAGTGAAGCCTTTATCTTTTAATACTCTGACCAGGTCAAGCTGCTGGGGGATAAAGTCGGTTGCGCGGACGATGTGCTCGGGGATGATTAATCCTAACTTCTCCATGCCTTGGAGAAAATCCTCGCTATACATCTCGGCGATTTCCCAGGCGGTTTTTCCCTCCCTTCGCGCACCCTTTTCGAGCTTGTCCTCACCTTCGTCCTCATCACTTACTAGATGTCCGACGTCCGTAATATTCATGACGCGTTCGACATTGTATCCGTTAGCGATGAGCGTACGAATGAGAATATCCCAGAAAATGTAAGCGGTCCAATTGCCAACATGAAGACGGTCATACACTGTTGGCCCGCAGGTATAAAGTGTAATCCGCTTGTCATCAATAGGTGTAAAGGTCTCGATTTTTTTTGTAAGCGTGTTATGGAGTTTTAGTGTCATTCTGTTATTCCAAGTTAATGATTGACTAAGAGAAGTTACGTAAGGATACAGAATTGACAGGGGTTATGCTTCATATTCTTCGATTGCCTTGTGCGCGGCATTTACAAGTTCTTTGATAATTGTATCGTACTCTTCGTAGGCGCGGAAGCCTGCTGCGTATTTATGGCCACCGCCACCGAAGTAGCCGGCGACTTGCTCGGCGATAGGGAGATTTCCACGTAGCTTGCCAGTGATCTTGCCGTCTGGATATGTTTTAATTGCCACCGCAAGGTCGACATTTTCAACTAGTCGCATTTCATCGAGCACAAGGACGCTTGGGTTGTACTTGTCGCTGTATGCCTGTATATCATCCCAGGGAATATGAACCACTGCTAATTTGCCCTCGAGGAAATACTCGATCCGCTGCAGTAATTCACCCTTGTACTTCAAGATTTCAGGAGCCTTTTTCATGAATTCACGCCGTCTACCTTCGATCGCGGCGTTACTAGCTCCCAGTTCAGTGAGTTTGCCGGCAACGAGATAGGTATTCGGGAGGACGTTGGGCGTCGTCAGCCCAAGGCTGTCGGACATGATCGCAACGAGCATATCTTCGGCAGCTTGTGGGTTGATTTTCCAGCCCGCCTTCTCGGCTAGCTTGTAGAGGATTTCACCTGTGGCAGCAGCTTCTTGGAAGAGTGCTGTATGAGGAAAACTGAGTGTCGAAGCGGTATCGGTATGATGGTCGATAACGAGGACGGGGTGTGATTCGAGGAAAGATCGGACACCCGAAGTCTCAAGGACCTTGGTGAGCAGAACATCGGCACTGGTATCGGCGATAATTGCCAGGTCGGCAGTCGTATCAAATTCGGCGACGACCCTATCCCAGCCAATAATGTAGCGCATATATTTAGGAATCTCGACTGGACAATAGAGGGACACTTCTTTGTCAAGATCGGAAAGAATCTCCTCGAGTGCCAGGCTACTTCCCAGGCTATCGCCATCAGGATTTTCTGCCTGAATGATCACAATTTTTTTGGCGCTATTAACGAGCTCTATCGCTTGTTCGAACATTATAATATCCTCCGTCCTTCTAGTGCATGTGACAGTGTAATTTGATCGGCGTATTCGAGATCAACGCCAACAGGAATACCCCGCGCAAGTCGTGTCATTTTTATCTCGATGCCAGCATCATTAATCATGCGCTGCAAAAAGAGAGCGGTTGATTCGCCCTCGACACTGGCGTTCGTTGCAATGATGACCTCCTCCACTTTGTCGTCCGCGAGTCGCTTTAGCAATTCGGGAATATGTAGTTGTTCCGGCCCAATGCCGTCGATTGGTGAGATGGCTCCTCCGAGGACATGATAGGTCCCATGAAATTGACCGGTTCGTTCGAGCGCGACAATATCCAGCGGTTCTTCGACGACAGCAACGAGCTGCTTATTGCGATGAGGAGCATCGTACAAAGGAGAGATTTCCTGGTCACTGTCGATTAAGGCGAAGGTGATCGGGCATGTTTTGACTTTGTCGTGCAGCTCACTTAAAGCGATAGCAAGTTTTTTGCTCGTATGAGCTTCACTTTTTAGTAAAAAGTAAGCATAGCGCTCGGCAGTGCGGGCGCCAACGCCAGGTAATTTACCTAGCTCTTCGACAAGGCGAACAAGCGCGCCGGGAAGTAGTTGCGACAAGGTGATCTCCTAGAGTCCTAGATTTCCTAGGCCGCCCATGAGCGGCTTCATCTTTTCAGCGGCAATCTCTTGCGCTTTGGCAAGACCATCTCGCACGGCAGCCTTGATGTTGTCTTCGAGCTCATCTAGCTCGTCGTTCTCGACGCAGGCAGCAACGTAGGCTGCATTCAACGTAACATCCTCGATCTTTAGCTCGGCATTAAATGTAATTTCGACAGCTGGTTCATCGTCAGTGCCGCCGGCAGCAACAATTACCTTCTCTTTTTTCAGTTCTTTTTGGGCTTTTCGCAGCTCATTAAGCATCTTCATTTGATCAAATGCCACAGTAATTCTCCTCCGTCAATCAAGTACTAACCTACTTAGTATACGCTACTTCTGCTCTGATTTATAGATGTAGAGCCGGTCTGCGTCATGGGATTTGGCGTCCGTGATGATGAGTGATGGATCGAGAGCCGGTTTGTTCGCCCGCCAGGCATCCCGGGTTATAATGGTAGTTTTTATATCTACTCTATTGATGGGGTTGACGGCGACGTTTGTATGGTGCGCGGCAACGACAGTGTAGAAGGCCGACTCCCGCTCGCTAACGATGAGAGCGACCTTGCCGGGCTGGCTCTTAATTTGTCGGTTAACGAGTCGCAGATCTTTTGAAAAGTTATTCGCAAGGCCGGGATTGTATAAATAACCGTAGACATATCGGTCAATGCCCGAGAAAACCAGTCCTCCAATGAGGATTGCAAGCGGGACGAGCCCAGCGACGCGGGCATAGGGATTGCGTGGGAATAATTGATACCAATTGCGAAGCAGTGTGTAGATTCCCATCGCCATAAGAAGAAGAACCGGTACGAAGGTCACGCTCGTATAGCGAGGGTTAATAATCAGAATTGGAATAAGGAGAATAGTCCATGCGCTGATAATATAGCTTCGCGCTGTGTATTTGGTTGTCGCGAGATGATAAATTCCAAGAGCGATCAGGATCAATGACCCGAGTCCATAAACAGGCAGCAGTAGTGGCATGTTCGTGGCAGGGCTGATGAAGTCAAAGTATTGAGAAAGGAGTTGACTTGCGTTTTCCCACAAATTAGGCCACTCAGCAGGAATACCGAGGAGGCTAAGCCCAATGGAAGGATTTTGGATGATGGCATAGTTGAGGGGCGCCACGAGTGCCAGTGCGATGAGTAGTGCGATAGCCAGCTTCCCTTTTGAGAGCCTCCGTATAATATAGCGGAGGTGAGGATGGAGCATTGCAGCGCTAAAGAGGGCTAGGAGGATGTATATACTGAGTGGGGTATAAAGACTAAGTGCAGCTGTCGTAAAAACGGCTATCTTCCAGAAGAGCCGAGGTCTCGCATGGCGGGATACCATGAGAGCAGAAGCAAGGAGCCAGACTGACCAAAAGATGTAGACAATGCTGGGCGTGCCACTTTGAGCAACATAAAGAAACTGACCGGTAGTAATAACAAGGATGGTCGCGATAATAGCGACATTTCGGCGGAACCATGCACGGAGCAGAATAATCATTCCGAGGATCGACAAAGCCCCCAGGATAAGAGAAGGAAGCTTAATACTGAGATGCGTCACCCCCAGTAAATCGATACTAAGCCGCTGCAAAATCTGGTATGGAAGATTAATGATCATAGAAGGTTCGAAGGTATCGAACGATAGCGCGCTACTTCTGACGACGGACTGCATTTCCCCGTTTGATAATCCGCCAGGAATCAGCAGACCAGCAACAACTAGAAGGCCCGTAATGACGATGCCGATTAGCGCATACCCTAGAATGTAGCGCCAGCGATATAGCAAAAAATCTGTGATGTGTTTGCCCATAGAGTTATTTTTGATTATAGCACGAGCTAGCCTAATTATTATAAGCTTCATCCGGTCGGCGGCACTCTCACCACAAGTATTGCCACAACGCTTATGTTTTGTAATTAGTGAATAGTTCCTTTCATTCTCATGATACAATTTAAATAATTAACAAAGGGTGGGTATGGTAAAGACAGTATTTTCAAACAAGAAACGTTATGCATTTCTATTCGCATTACTAGCTTGTTCGTTATCCATATCTTTACCTGTCTATGCCTCCTCTGATTACGATGATGTGTTTGCAAATACAGCTACGGCGAGGGTAAGTGATACTTATACTGACCCATACAACAACCACACCTGTACCTCGCAGGACATAGCATCATCGTGGGGTACCTACCTTATGGATGATTCCAAGTGGGATCATGCTGTGTATGGTGCTGGCACGGATCGTGAAACAGTGCAGACCGCCTTTTCTACTGCCCTGGGCAACGGAGACGGCTGGGCTGTTACGGAGATCGAGTTCCTCTCGGCCGGGACGTCGATTGGCAACTTCGTTTGGGGTCCGGGTGACCACGGCGTTCAGATAATGTTTACGCCCGACACCGACAACAGGGTGACATTCTTTAGTCATTGGGGTGACTATGCAACCCTGAAAGGTACGGGCTCCGCTCCTGTCTACGCCGTCATTCTCGGACAATACTGGAATAGCTCGACGAGTAGTTGCAGTATCGGTGTTGCTGTGTCGCGCATGGTTGCCTCTGATGCTGCGAACAGTACCTTTGTGAGCAGAGGCGTGCACGTAGGTATGGCCCCGACTGTGGACTATATCTATCGGCAACTGTTCGTTAACTCACCAGTCACCTACCCTTCGGGTTACGAAGGGGTGGTTGTTCCGTCGGAATATACGGTGCCCCCTCCGACGTACGTTGCTATGGGTGACTCGTTCTCTAGTGGTGAGGGTGTCTCGCCGTTTGAGGGTGGAACAGATGCAGGCGGGGTGAACGAGTGCCATCGGAGTCAGCGGGCATATCCGCGTCTATTGGAGAGCTCGCAGCTAGGTCTCGGCTCATTGGCTTTTGTCGCCTGTTCTGGGGCAACTACCGCTAATGTTCTCAATGGTCAGTGGAATGAGCCGGCACAAATCAGCGCCCTGTCAGAAGACACCGAAATCGTGACGATCACGATTGGAGGCAACGATGTAGGATTCAAGGATTTCGCAACAGCCTGCACGATAGGTTCGTGCGACTTTGCCACGACTGCCTACTCCGACATCCACGGGGAGATCGTTGACGATCTCCCAGGGAAATTAGCAGATGTCTACGAGGCGATCGACGGCGCAACGTCTTCGACTACTAACATTTACGTGGTGGGCTACCCGCAGATTGCCCCGGCAGAGATGCCGACGGGACCAAACAGCGCCTGTTGGCCACTCAACGGTGGAACTGACAACCCCGATCCTGAGCTGAATGATGGAGCGACTGCTTACGCCGTTGTTTCTGAACTCAACTCGGTGATCCACGATGCTGTGACCGACATGAATTCGACCAAGTTCCACTTCGTCGATCCGAACTTGTCGGGATCACCCTTTATAGGGCATGACTGGTGCCAGCAAGATCGCTACTTCGCGATTATCGATCTTCCCAATCCAATCACGGGAGAAACTGAGCACGCCTTCCATCCGAACGTAGATGGTCAGGAAGCATACGGAGCTGTTGTAGGAGGTGAGATTAACTAGAAGAGCAAAGCCCTCGATGAAAATTGTCAGGGGCTTCTTCATAACTAAAGACCATTCACAAAAAGATAAACCCAACTATAAGCAATCAACGAAGCAAGCATAATTGCGATTGTAAATGCGACCAAACGCACCGGCCTTAAGTCTGGCCTGCGCTCGGAATGTAGAATGCCCCATGCCAGACTTACTGTGCCCGGGAAAAATATAAGACATTGCAGGAACAATGATAAGGTTGTACCGCTAACCTCGAAGTGTTTCATAGCACCTGTGTTCGAGAGAACTAAAATGGCCGAGATAATCCAGGCGATGCCGAACAGCTCAAGATAGATTGGCTTGATGTTGCTATTTCTCTCTTTTGTTTTTAACTTAACCATGACTTTATTTTAGCATAGCCTGTTACTTGCACGGACAATCCTGCGTGAGCGGTTGATAGACACCCGAAACTAAGGAGTCTGGCGCGCTGGAGAGAAATCCCGGGGCATCTCCATATTTGAACTACTTTGTCTTTTGGTAAGAAAATACGGCCAGCGCTACCATGGGAATCATTAATACAAATAGAGAGGGAGCAAACGATAGAAAGGTGGTGCTATCTACGCATTTCTCTGCCTCTCCAAGCAAATTCAGACATTCATATCCGATAAAGTCCGCAACCATTGCAAGTGGAGCGGGATATAGCAGGAACGTAGCTAATAATGCTTCGGTGGCCAGACTGAATCGCAATAGCTTTCCGGTGTTATTTTTGTATATTATTTTATAGAGTGCATACACAGAAAACAGAGAGACAAGGACAAAGAAAATAAATAGCCACATGTCTATAGTTCTCGAAACCATTAACAACGAGACGAATAACACATAGAGTCCTATGGCCGCAAAAAATACTTTATCGAATGTTACCTTTTTTTGTTTTTGATTTGTCATATTA
>CBIFWO010000015.1:0-22458 GCA_966186595.1 uncultured bacterium
TTCACATGGTCGGGGTGAAAGGACTCGAACCTTCGACCTCACGGTCCCAAACCGCGCGCGCTAGCCAACTGCGCCACACCCCGATAGATGTACTTTTGCGATTATATCGTATTCATGTGGATATTTCCAGTAGTAAAATGGCTTGCTCGCTCTTGAAAAACAAGCTACTATATGGGTAACAAGACTATGCTAAAAAAGATATTGCAAAAAATTCAAAAAAAGCCACGCCTATGGCCGCTCGATAAGTTTGATTACGGCATTTTGACCGGGGGCTTGGCGATCTATGTCACACTGACACTCGCGACAATTGCCAAGTTCTCTATCTGGTTTGATGAAGCTTTTGGTGCTTTTCTGATCCGATTTGATTTTTGGCAAGTAGCGACCTACACGGCTGCTGATGTTCATCCACCGCTCTACTATTGGCTGCTAAAACTATGGGGCATGGTATTTGGGACGAGCGAACTTGGGCTGCGATCGATGAGCGTCTTTTTTGGCGCGATCGCCATTTTCTTCGGGTATCTTTTAGTGAGACGCTTGTTTGGGCGAAAAGCGGCAATCGTGAGTTTGCTCTTCATGATTCTTTCGCCGATGTTCATCCGTTATAGCCAGGAGATGCGCATGTACACGCTGGTGACGGCAATTGTTATGGCGGCGACGTATGTCTTGACGCTGGCGATGGAAAGCGGGAAGCGAAAACTATGGGTAACATACGGTATCCTTGTGTCGCTGGGGATGTGGACGCATTATTTTGCAGCACTAGCATGGATCGCGCACTGGGTGTGGCGCGCTTGGATTGTTGGTAAAGAAGAGAAGCGAAAGGATTTTGCTCGGAAGTTCTTTAGTAAAGAGTGGCTAATCGCGCATGCGATCGCCATTGGGCTGTTTATTCCGTGGATTCCTGCGTTGATGTATCAAACGCTCAACGTGCAGATAAATGGTTTTTGGATTCCTCCCGTTACACCTGTAACGTTGCCGAATTTCCTTACGAACGTGCTGTATTATCAGGATCAGGACACGGTAAGCTCTTGGTTCACGCTTATATTCATGGTCATCCTTGCGGCTGCTTTGGTTGGGGCGGTGTGGACTTATCGTAGACTGGGTGAAAAAGAACGTCGGTCGTTTATGTTAATAAGTGCGCTGGCATTCATTCCAGTCACCCTTCTGTTTATAGGTTCGATGCCGCCGCTTCGATCGTCATTTATCGAACGATATCTTATTCCGACGACGCTTGCGTTGATGCTATTCACTGGAGTGGTGATTGCATATCTAGCTAAACTCAAAACGAAGTCGCTGCCGATACTACTAACTGTCCTTATGATGGTTGCACTCATTTTTGGCGTTTACAATGTGTATCAACTTGGTAACTATAACAAGAATCTCCGTACGTCTAATAGTACTCGACAAGCGGTTGAAGTTGCCTGGCTAAAGGGCAAGACTGGCGAGCCGATTATTGCTGACACCCCGTGGGTCTTTTATGAGGCAGTCTTTTATAGCACGAATGATCACCCTGTGTATTTTATTCACGAGACGACTGATTATAAATACGGTTCGCTCAAGATGCTTCAGGAAAATAGCTATGGAAAAATATATAACCTCGATCTGTTTAGCAAGCAACACGATACGGTGTGGTTCGTGAGTCGCTCAGGAAGTAGTCTGATTACAGCGCCAAAGAGTACATGGCGGCAGCTGCAACAATTCACAATTAATGATCAGGTGAGCGGGCAAGCGCTTTACAAAGTGACGCAGTACAAAACTCGTTAACGTGGAATGATTTTCATCAGAACTTGATAGCGGATCATTATCCAAATGAGTCCCAAAATGCCTGTGGTCACGAGGAGGTTAAAGACGAGTTCTCCCTTTTGTAGCCAAATGTGAATAAAGAAAATGATGAAGGCGTGGAGGGTATAAACGTAGAGCGAATTGGTACCAAAGGGGAGGAGGAGCCATCCTAGCCAACGCATAATGATTGACTTGAAGCGGCGGAATAAATAGAATGCGGCCCAGAACCAACTCAGGAACATGAGGACTCGAGCAATTGGTAGCTGTTCCTTGTCAAAGAAATTGATGTAAAGTTCGTAAGGTGTCAATTCTTTGGGAAGGGTCAAGGTGTCTGACCCAAAGATTTGCGGCCAGAAAATAAAGAAGACATTGAGAGCAAAAGTGACGCTGGCAATGCCGAGCGTACTCCAGGCCATGGCTTGCTGTAGTGACGGCTTTTGACGACTCCACCAATCAGTAATATTTTTCCAGTGGAATCCTATGATCATTCCACCGAAAAAGAGTAGTTGCCAGCTCATCGGCTGGAATAGTTCCTGGATAAGATCGGGTGATTTCGGTGTGACAGGAAAGAGAAGCCAGGTGAGGATCGATCCCACTAAGACGAAGTACCACTTGCCTTTTCTAAGTAACCACATCACTAGTGGGCTGGCTAGGAGGAAAATGGTATACAGCCGAAGGTAGTCTGCCCAGCCATAGAAATATTGGAGGGTAAGCGTCTGCCAAATGAGCTGCCAAATATCGCCAACTGGCTGGAAAATGCCCACTTTCAGGCCTGGTGCATTCATAAAGAATAACCAACCGGCAACTGTACAGAGGAGGACGGTGACGATCAAAGTAACGTAAAGTTGCCACGCACGTTTTAAAAGTAATTTTGATACATGCACCAGTGGTTCGCTAATCAATTTGCTACCACGGACAATGCCGAGCACAATGCCGGAAATAAAAAAGAACCCTTCGGCAGTGGTGACGAACAGCTCACCGCGAGCTGACCACCAATCCAGCCCATTCGGGAAAAAGTTAAGATGATCTAGGATGATCGCTACGAGAAAATAGCCTCGCATGAGGTCGAACGTCATGATTCGGGATGATTTTTTCTCGGTCACGTCTCCCTATTATACTCCACGCTGTTATACTAAAAATATGAAACAGCCTCCCTACCCTGCACCAGATTTTTCACTCCGCGATGAAGCCGGAAACGTTCATTCATTGTCCGATTACAAAGGCAAATGGCTCGTCCTGTATTTTTATCCAAAGGACGATACGCCAGGATGCACGATCGAAGCATGTAGCCTCCGCGATGCTCGAGACGAGATTATCGATCTAGGTGCCGAGGTGGTCGGAGTGAGCGCCGATGATGCTCCGAGTCATGAAACGTTCAAGGCTAAACATACACTTAATTTTACATTGCTCAGCGATCCCGACAAGAAAATCATCGAAGCCTACGGAGCGTGGGGCAAGAAAATGTTTGGCAAAGAGGGAATTCTGCGAAGAACCTTTATTATCAACCCAGGTGGTGCGGTAGTAAAAGTCTATGGCCGCGTCACACCACAAGGTCACGGCAAGCAAGTAGTCGCCGAGCTAAAACGACTTCAGAGCAAGTAATCTAGCGAGGACGTTTTAATGCTGCAGTTCGGGCTAGCTCAGCGAATCGGTCGTCAATAACGGTTGGTGCGAACTCACCGTATTTTCGTGTAATGGCTTTTTCAATTAAATGATCGGCAAGCGCCGGATTCTTAGGTAGAAGCGAACCGTGCATATAGGTACCGATTACATTCCGGTACCTGGCACCTTCGCTATCGTCCTGGCCATTGTTGCCAGCACCCTTAAGCACGCGACCCAGTGGCTGAACACCTTTTCCTAGGAATGTTTGACCGCTATGGTTTTCGTAACCGATGAGTTCACCAAACTGATGACTTCGAGTAACGATATTACCGGTCAGTCGCTCGGGGCCGGCGTGCGTTTCGATATCAAGGAGGCTGATTCCTTCAATGACATGGCCGTCTTGTGTCTTAAAAAAATTACCAAACATTTGGTAAAGCCCACAAATCATGAGCATAGGTACATCATTATCAGCAAGATCATGGAGGTTTTTGCTGATCGCTAGGAGGTCATCTTGGATTCTATCTTGTCCGGCATCCTGGCCACCACCACCAATAATAATGTCGACACCTTCTGGAAAACTGTCGCCGGGATTATATTCAACAAATTTTGGCTTGTAGCCGTGCCACTGTAGGCGACGCAGGATTGTGAGTACATTGCCCCAGTCGCCGTAGATATTCATATCGCGGGGATAGAGTTGCAAGACAGTAATGGTTTTATCGTTCATGAGATTTGCTCCACAGTGGTCATTTTACCGAGTAATTGTCTGAGGGCAAGCATGGCTGTGTATGTACAGTAAATTCGTTTTGGCTGATCGGGCGCCGAAGCAAGAAAATGCTGAAGCGCATCTTCCAAACCAGGCTCAACGTGGGAGATGGCAACTTCTTCATATTGCAGCCTAAGTGCCATGTCGTAGGCACGGATACCACTTACCTCGGAAACGCCGTCTTTTTTGAGACTGTCAAAATCAACGTCCCAAAGCCATGACATGTCACGCCCGTCGGCATAGTTATCATTGATGGCGATCATGGTTGCATAGCCGTCAGGCTTAAAGGAGGCAAGGCTCAGACGAAATCCGCTCGGGTTTTTTACCAGCACAAGTTCCAGTGACTGGCCCTTAACCATGATTTGTTCCCCGCGCCCAAAAGCAGGTGTGACATTAGCAAGGGCATGAACAAGCTTGGTTTCGTCGTGATCTTCACCGAGGATCGCGCGCACAAGTGCAACGGCAGCTGCGGCATTATAAATATTATAAACACCCTGAAGCTGCAGGGGAGTTGTGACAGTTTTTCCATCAATGATAAACTGGGCATTTTCGTCTTTGATGGCCTGGAGGATGACATTAGCTTCTGGTGGTTCGGTATTTGTTTTTTTAGATTGCTGACGCATCTCGTCATCGCTAGGAAAGAGCGGGCGAAGATTTGGGGCGAGACCAAAGTAGGCAACTTTTTGTCCGTGGAGCGTCCCGGCAATGGCGGCAACGCGTGGATCTTCTCGGTTAAGTGTGACGGTATCGGTCGTGGCGTTCGCAATTGTGGCAAGCATTTTGGCGGTGGTGTCAATTTCCCCAAAGCGATCCAGCTGATCGCGCATTACATTCAGGAGGAGAGAAAAACGCGGTGGGATAGCGTGCACAAAATGTACAGCATGTGCCTCGTCGAGTTCCAAAACGGCGATGTCAGCTTCAAGGTTCCCCTTGTTATCAATTTCCCCAAGGAGAGCTGCTGCGACTCCGCGTGTAAAGTTGCTTCCAGTGCGGTTAGTGAAAACGCGTAACCCTTGGCTTTCCAGGAGCTCGACTACCATTTTTGTCGTCGTCGTTTTACCATTGGTGCCACTAATAACCACCACACCTTGGGGTAATTGGGCTAGGGTACGTTTGATAAAATCAGGATCGATCTTTTCAACAAAGAGGCCAGGGAGAGCAGATCCACCACCGCGCAGCTGGGCAATCCGCCGGACTGCCTTTCCGAGCAGCGTGACATAAGGTTTTGACATGCCTCTATTATAGCCTAACTAACCACTGTGCGTTACAATGAGATTATGTTTATCTTGGGGCTTCTTTCTTGGTGGTATACCACAGGGTGGCGCGGACGACTTTTTGGACTTCGTGACAAGTTGCTGAGCACGATTGATTACTTCTCGATTGATCTTCTCCTACGAACATTCTTCTCCCCTTTTCGCCAGATTTCTGCGGGAAGAGTAGACGGCGGCTTGAATGTTCAGATGCGGGCGTTCATGGACAGGTTGATTTCGCGAATCATTGGGGCGATGATTCGTTTGGTAATGATCATCATCGGCATCCTGGCAATCTTATTTGAGACGATACTCGGGACTGTATTCGTGGCTCTTTGGGCGTTTATTCCAATTTTTCCTCTTGTAGGAATTGGGCTGGCAATAACGGGATGGGTGCCATGGAATCTGTAACGTTTGATTATGTGAGTGTGCGTGCAGCCAAAGCACGAATTAGTCGAACCCTTAGCGGCGTGTGGGTATGGCTGCTACCCCTTTTGGTTGTAGCGTTCTTTGTAGGAGGCGCCTTACTCCTCCTCCTTGAACAGTCGCTTGGATGGGCAGTTATTGGACTTGCGGCGATTCCATTGATATTTAACCAGTGGTACAAGTATGAGCTGAAAGACCTTTCGCCGTTGAAGAAGGAATCATTACATATTGATGATGTCCTTGAGGTGCAAATATTAGGGAGGCTGAGCAGGGCCCCTTCGCCATACGACGTCGCAACTATTCTGGGTGAAGTGCCGAGCGGGCAGTTTTTTGCTGCACGTTTTGGCGTGGGAGCGCGCTTTTTGCAGGAAATTTCCGCCAAAGAGCCTGAAAAAATGGCTGGTGTCTGGCAGGAGGCAATGGCAGTAAAGGAGCAGTTGGGTATAGCGCAAGTTACTGGCGGTGTGCTTGTTGTGGCGCTTGCCCGTGCATTTCCAGGATACGAAAACCTGCTGGCGCATGCTCATATTGGCGATGACGATTTGATCAATGGTATAAAGTGGCACGAGCATATCAAGAGTTTGATTGCCGAGCACTCCAGGCCAAAACGAACAGGGGGTATTGCGCGTGACTGGTCTTTTGGCTACATTCCACTTCTTACTCGTTTTGGCCAGAATATCAGCGAGCAGATTGCTCGTGGTGGTCTCCTTTCGACAGATCTGGAGGCGCACACCCAGGCGCTGGAACAACTGATTGGAACCTTTGGTAACGGTGGCAGGCAGAATGCCGTTTTGGTCGGGCCAGCAGGTGTGGGAAAGACGACGATCGTTCATGCTTTTGCGGAGCGGCTGTTGGATGCATCGGCACATATTCCCGATACACTGAAGTTTCGTCAGGTGTTTATACTCGATTCATCTTCGCTTCTTGCAGCAGCACCAGGTCGTGGTGAGCTGGAAAATCTGATCATGCAGGTACTGGGAGAAGCATATAGTGCGAAAAATATTATTATTTGTTTGGATAATGCGCAACTTTTCTTCGAGGAAGGGATCGGATCCGTTGATCTGACGAATGTGCTTCTCCCAATTTTGGAGGCAGGCAATTTGCGCATGATTCTTACAATGGACGAGCAACGTTACCTTCAGATTGGCCAACGTAATTCGGCCCTTATTAACGCACTAAATCGCATTAGCGTTGGAGCGGCTACAAAGGACGAAACGATGGCAGCAATGCAAGATCAGCTAATCTCTACGGAATTCCGCCAGAAGGTGACGTACACGTATCAGTCATTGGAAGAATCGTACAGGCTGAGTGAACGATATGTACATGACTTGGCTATGCCAGGCCGCGCGATCAAGATGATGGAGGCTGCGGCTGGTTTTAGCGAGAGTGGTTTGGTGACGATAAATTCAGTCCAGCGTGCAATTGAACAAACGATGGATATAAAAGTTGGTGTTGCCAGCGACGAGGATGAGCGCGAAAAGTTGCTGAACATGGAGGATCTCATCCATCAGCGCATGATCAATCAAACTCGTGCGGTAGGAGTGGTGAGTGACGCGCTTCGCCGAGCGCGTGCTGGTGTGCGTAATCAGAACCGACCGATTGGTACTTTCCTGTTCCTCGGGCCTACCGGGGTGGGCAAGACTGAGCTTGCGAAGGCACTTGCGGATGTCTACTTTAACGGCGAGAATCGTATGATTCGTCTCGACCTTAACGAATATGTCCGTAGCGAGGACGTTGCTCGCTTGATTGCTGATGGTGCGGATGATCCCACCAGTTTGACCGCACAGGTTATGAAGCAGCCGTTTAGTGTGGTGCTGTTGGATGAGATAGAGAAGGCGCATCCGAATGTTCTTACAACCTTACTGCAGCTGCTTGATGAGGGAATTCTTCGTGACATCAAAAACCGCGAGGTCAGCTTTCGTGACGCCATCGTCATTGCAACTAGTAACGCGGGTGCAGAACGTATTCGTGAATATATTGAACGCGGGTATCAGCTGGAACAATTTGAAAAACAATTCATCGATGAATTAATTAGCAGTAATCAGTTTCGACCAGAATTTCTGAACCGTTTTGATGAAATTGTGGTCTTCCGTCCACTGGAAAAGAACGAATTAGTGCAGGTGATTGATCTTATTTTGGCAGGTATCAACAAGACATTGGCGTTGCAAAAAATCAGTGTGAGCGTCGCGGATGATGCCAAATTGCTCCTGGTAGATCGAGGGTATGATCCTCGACTAGGTGCCCGTCCGATGCGGCGTGTTGTCCAGCGAGCAGTAGAAAATACTGTCGCCAAGCAAATGCTTTCGGGATCAGTTTCGCCTGGAAGTACGATTGAAATTACTCGTGAACAAGTAGAACAAATATTGGGATCACGAGCTGAGGCGGATGCAATTGCCGCAAATGTGCAGCCACCCCAAGGAGAAGGCCAATGAAAAAGTCCCAAAAACAACTAAAACGAGAAATTGAAGAGGCTACGCAGCGTGTTAAAATCGGTGGAATCTATGCCCATTATAAAAATCCTTCACATACCTATCGCGTCCTGGATCTGGCTGTTAATACGGAATACGACACGATTTGGGTGATCTATAAATCACTTTACGAAGAAGAAGTGACTTTCCTGCGCTCGGTTGATGAATGGTGCGACGAGGTTGAAAAAGATGGTCGGATGATGAAGCGCTTTACGCTTATAGGAACTCAAAGCGTGTAACTTTCAGGACGCCTTCGCTTTGATATTTGTCGTCGGTATTTGCAGATAGTGTACCGGTCACTCGGACTTTTTTATCACTCCCAGCGGCTTCCGACAGAACAGTATCCGATGAAGACAGGCTGTAGTATTTGCCATCGTCGGCTTTCAGCCCGGTAGCGCACTCGAGTGTGTGGGGACCATCCATATTTTTATGGAGGAGGCATACCACAGCCCCCTCCAGAGTGACAGTAATTTCCTGGGTAAATGTTTTTCCGCCAGGCACTGCACATCTAGGTGGGTATGACTCCTGGACCGAATATCCTGCATTCACACAAGATTCGTAGCTGTTGATACTTTCCTTTTTTGATTGGCTAGTTCCGAGGAGATACCCCGAGAGGCCGCCGATGATTAAGCCAAGAACAAAACTAGTGACCGCGTAAACTAATAATCGTTGCTTCATATTGTCAGTATATGACGTATTGCGCCCGAAAGCCAATTAAATTAAAAGAAAAAAATATGATAGCCTAAGGATATGAATATAGACCCGGCCTACACAGATTTACCCCAGGGGCTAGAGCACGATCCGGAAAGAGCGCGAAGAATGGCACAAGCGGAAGCGCCTGAGCGAGAGGCCATCTTGAGGGCAAAGGCAAAGCGATATCCCGATCGCATGCAGCTCAGCAAAGAGATTCTTCGCCGAGAGGCTTGGGCGGATGATGCATCGGCGCTGGCCGGCGCCAACTATGATCATGATCAATCACCGGGTGAGCGGCTCGTTGGCGACTCTCGCGAAGCGGAGATTATGGCACACGCGGCACGTCCCGCAATGGAAAAGTATCGACGTGGAAAGAAGTTGCGAAGGGCTGTTGATGTTGTTATCGATCAGGTCATTACAAGAGGGGGATTTGAAGGGATGCCGCGGACGACGGCATATCTACACCATGTGGCACGCAGATACTTTAAAAGAAAAGAAAGGGATCATCTGGCGCGTGCTGACATAGATGCAGAGGCAGCTCGGGATGATCTCTGACAATTATGAACCAAGAGGGACTCGCAAGCACTATTCTCGATTCCGTAAGAAGTGCTATAATGAGCTTGAATAAATCCGCCTAGCGGTCTGGCCGTTTGCCTAGCGGCACAAACAGATTTGCGGTATCACTACGTATCGGCTGGTCGACTAATACTAAGTAAGGAGATCAACATGATCGATCGCAAAAAAGAAGAAGAGCGCATCGAACAGGAGGTGTACAATAACTGGCACGAACTGTCGAAGCAACACTGGAGTCACTGGCGCGCCTGGGGCTCTTGGTTTAGCTGGGGTTCACCAGTTGGGCTCGGACTATTCTTTGTCCTACTGGCGCTTGCCTTTGCCATCATAAAGTTTGCTATGGCACTTTAGGCAGAGAATAATCGACACTGCGCGATGTGGTGTCGATTTGCATTTATTAATTTTTTATTATGCTAGTATCGTAGTATGGACTACAAACAGCAAAGCAACCAAGGATGTCTCGTCGTTGATCTTCTCTATTTATTTGGCGAAGAGCCGACTAGGCAAAAGGAAGAGGCATTACTTTCCAAAGGATTATTTGAATTTAGAGATAACTATACCATCGGATGTCTCATTGCATTCTTAAATACGCATCCCAATAAAAGGGTAAAACTTTACTTCGATAATAGCTATTATTTGAATATTATAAAGGAGACAGTGAATCATCCTCGCATCATGATGTTACAGGCACGTAATGACCTTACGTTGATGAATAGCATGCGGACTCCCTTCATTGTTTACACCGACACAAATATTACTGATGGTTTTACACATTTGCCCCACTTTATGATGGTGACAAAAGCCACCGAAAAAATGTTTGAAGTATTTGATCCATGGGAGGGGCGAGTTTTGCGAATGTCAAAGCGAAAAATAGTAGAGGGAGTTAACTTGTTACGGAATCATATCAAAATATGTCCATTTATTATCATCGAGGATCAGGGCTAATGGAGGCATTCGGGATTATTCTATCAGAAGGTGGAAAGACAAATTCTCTTGGGCGCGCTGGTGAAGTTATCGAAAGTATTTATACTAATCCATCGAGGCTCGACGAACTATTCGATTGCATTTTGGCAGATGACGCATGGGTAAGGATGCGGGCGGTCGATTCATTTGAAAAGATTATCACGAGTAAGCCTGAATGGGTTCATCCGTATCTTGATAGGATTTTTAGTAATCTGACACAAAGTAATCAGCCCTCAGTCCAGTGGCATTTGGCGCAGATATTTTCTGAGGTCAAGTTAACTGACGAGCAGCGAAGTCAGGCGATTGCTTGGCTAAAAGATAAAATAAAATCGACTGATGTTGATTGGATTGTTTCAGTGAATGTAATGAAAAGTCTATTATATTTTCATCAAAATGGATTTGTTTCGACCAAAGATGTAAGACAATTATTTAAAATCCAAGAGGGACATGCATCCAAGTCGGTTCGGAAAAAGGCAGCAGAACTTAGACGGGAAGCTGAGACTCGCTCATAAGAAAGTAGGAGGCGATGTGCCTCCTACCTGCCGTATTTTGTTAGTAGGGGTATCTACTTTTTAGCTTTACTTACAAATGAACTAACACAGTCGCCTTGATTCTTAAATACTGGAGCTTCTGATGTTAGCCAACCGCCATTTTTACATGATTCTTTATTGGCAAGCTTGGTTGGGTCTTGTTCAAAGTCGTATGCAGTGCTATCGTCGCCAATTGCAATAACGACATTGTCTAAGTAGCCTGCGAGGCCCTCGTCATTTGTACTCGTATCCCCCACGTTTAGGGCGACAAACTTTACCGTGCTGCCTGCAGGCATTCCGGCTAATGTGGCTGGGCAGGTGAATGCATCACTAGCACGATCCGCTACCCTAACAGGAGCACTGTTGGCGGCAAAGGAGGCAGTAGAGAAACTACTCGTTGATCCTGTCGTAGGGACATAGTCGAAGCGACAATTATAAAACACCGATGATCCCTCTAAATTAGTATATACATTTAGATAAAACTGCGGTGCATCAGCAGAAGTACCGTCACCCGCAATCATAAAATCATACGAGGTAGAATTATAATCATTGGTTAATACGTTCAATGTTTTTGCAGCAATGAACTTATCCGATGCGCTGTTACCAATTGGCTTGATAAACAAGCTGCCCTCGCCGGTGCTAGCTTGGTCTTCGTTAAATTCATAATCAGTTGCCGTGGTCGGATCACCGTTAAATACCCAGCCTTGATTGTTTGATGGCGTCACTACGACGTTCGCGACCGCATGGGCAGCAGGCACAAAAACAAGTAGTGGCAGTGCAAGTGACATAGACGCGCTCACCGCAATTTTCTTTAATTTCTTAAGCATAACTTAACCCTCCATTAATGCTGATTCTTATTTTGCGCGTTATGGTGTGAAATAGCAAATTCAGCCGCTATCGTTGTCTCTACGATATGAATGCGATAATTTCTTTTGCAATCTGTTCGGGGGTTTTATCTATCGTGTTAATTCTTTTATACGCTTCTGGGTAAAAGAAGGGCGAAGGGCTTTCTAGGCCGAGATATGTTTCAAGATAAGCTACTCTGTCGGGACCAGGGGCATGTACTTTCTGCTGGCGATCTGGTGAACCTGCTCTTTTGACGCGGGTTTCAAGTGGTGCAGTCAGCTCGACAAAAACGACCTCGCCACCTCGTGATTCGTATATTTCTTTGTAAGTATCAATATTTACTTTACCTTTTTCTTTATTGAAATTCCACACGTATGTAAAGATGAGGTCGATGTTATTTTCAGCAGCTTCTTGAATGACATTTGTACGGACAAGCTTACTAAGCTTGTCTTCTGCAGGCGTACCCACGCCAAATATATGCATAATCCCATCCATCACCATGTGATTGTGAAATAATTTGAAATCTGTATTGGATTCGATAATTTTTCCGATCGTCGTTTTACCTACGGCGGGCGCCCCGAATAGAATTAATAACTTCATGTTTAGATCATAGCAGATGCAATTCATCCCGTCGTAGCAAGGATCTCTACCCCGGCTTCAAAAGAAGCCGGGGTGTGGCGATGTCTATTTCTCCTCACCTTTTATTTCTTGCGAGATGACGACGTAATGATCGGTGTTGTCCTCTTCCGCATCAGTCAGGACAGACTCCTCGTACCTTTTGCCGTCATGGGGATCCCTGACCCTCGCCATGGTGCATCCTCCGTTCTGGGTGGCTCATGCTTATTATAAATTAGAACTCCGACCTTGCAACTGAGTGATATGCCTGTGGGATTAGGCTTCAATGGCTATTTGCTTTGGTTTTGGCAGCTCCTTAAACTTTATTGAAATCTTTAGAACCCCATCTTTCATAGTAGCCTTGATTGAATCTTCGTCCGCAGCTTCGGGCAGATGAATGCTGCGATAAAAGCTGGTGCTGCTTTCACGGACAATGTATTTTTTATCCTTATCTTTTTCCTGTTCGTGGCGCTCAGCTCGAATTACAAGAGAGCCTTTATCGATGTGAATGTCGATATCCTTCTGCTCAAAGTTAGGTAAATGCGCCTCGATGTGGAGCTCCTTGTCATCTTTGGACGTGTAAACATCCGTTGTGGGCATTTGCATAGATTTGATTGGCGAAAACCAATCATCTGAGAAGAACTGTTTTTGTAAGGCTTGGATCTCCGCAAACGGATCAAATTTGATTAAGTTACTCATGCATAACCTCCTTATTTGATTAATTCGCGAAAAGGATTACCTTTTCTGTATCTATTTTAGAAAAATTAGCACTCGCTAGTCAAGAGTGCTAGTTGTTGCTGTATAAATTGGTAGCAAGTTCAGATTATTTTGCGCTTCCAATGCTTTCAAATGTTCGATGGAGTGTATAGCGGGTTCGCTTAAAACTTAGCTCGCCACTGCGACCCTCGGCATTAAAGTAAGTGCCGGCCAGCTTTTTATCAGGAAGCTGTGTGAGGCGCATTACGCCTTTGTGGGCAGATGCTTCACCCTCGTACCCTATCCGAGGTGTAGTCTCAAACATTACAAATAATGTACATTCATCTTCAATAGTAATGAAAGAACATAAAGAGTGGGTTGTCTGCCAGTTTTTGTAATAGGTGTTTACCTTTATAGTTGAGAACGTTTGTTCTACCTCCATGATTACTCTGGATTTTCGTAGTTTTCCGTTCGCATCCTTAAAAGATGAGGTCTGCTCTCCTAGCCATCTTCCCCGTACGTCTGGCATAGAGACAATACCTAGAATACGAAAAACAGGCCAGTGCCATATGTACTTCTCAAATAGGGTATATAACAGGCCATATGCGCCCAGTGGGGAAAGGGTTTCTACCCAAAAGGGAACGTTGGGAAATAGCTGCGTAAAACCATACCCTAAACCAAAGCTTATTGCTGGCAGTACGACGACAAAAAATAATATGTGGCTCGTTTTACTTAGATTTACGCCCATACAACAACACTTAATCTAACAGATTTCTCTGGTTTTTAATAGAATGACTCTATTTCAGCTCATAATTTTAGGGGAGGATTATTTATCACTTCCTCCAGTTGTTGATAGGTTCCTTCTACATCCCCATTGATAGAAGCGATTTTGTGTATATGGGATCGCTCGCGAGCGGCCAAGAGCACATTATCATATAGTTCTTCGAACTCGGCCCTGTCATCCGCTGTCAGTGGGGGAGCGCCAGGTTCCCCTCTGGTCCCGCGTGCAAAGACTCGACCGAGGGCGTCGGCCTTATCGCTATAGAGCAAGACTTCAAAGAATGGAACGGCGGCCTCTGTGGCAATTTTTTCAAGTCGTTGAGCCTCTTCAAGATCTGTTAATAGATGTGGAACAATTACGTCATAACCCACCCGCAGATGAGTAGATATCATGTTAATGGCCAAATCAAACGCAATGTGACGTGCTGGGTCATAGTTGTGGGGTTTTGACCATTGACCCAGGGCCGTAATAATCTCATCCGTCCTTACACAAAGTGCAAAAGGGTGATTATCGATATATTTTTGTGCAATGGTGTCTTTTCCAATGCCGGCAGGTCCATTTAGATGAATAAGTTTTGGGGTATTCGATGTCATGCTGCATATTGTAGCATGCCTTAATAATCTGATATGTCTGGCAACCTTTGTGTGGATTAGACCTTTTTCTTCAAAGGCAATGCATCAGCAGTTGTTTGTACGAGTTGCTGTAGCCATTCACGATCTTCTAAGCGGTCGTCTGGAATAATGTAATAATCTTTTGAACCTGGGTAACACGGACCTTTCGTCAGCCCGACGGCCAATTTTTTATTGGCGTCTAATATCTTGACGAAGAGCGTATCGTCACAAATAAAAGCGGGCAATTTATCATCACAGTACAGACCGTATTCCCCAAACATTTTTCGAACTCTAACATTCAGGCCGGCTAGTTGCTCAATAATGAAATCAGCAGTCTGCGACTTCGTACTCATAGATATATAATAGCAATAAAAATTTAAAGACACTTCCTAATTTGGTTTTAAGTAGGAGCGCCATAGCACGGGCGTGTTGCATGAATTGGAAATGAACTCCTATGCGTCATGGAAATGGTACAGCGTGTTGTGTGAAAAGAAATCATTTTTTGTAGTTGGCATCAAATCATGCGAACTTTTGGCTGATTATTAAATCGGTCTTTTAAATACTTCCCACAACTCGTCCATGTTTTGAAGATCCTGAATAGTTTTAGTTATGTGTTCGCCGGTGTGGATATGTGGCAAATCCAGGAAGATTGCCACTTGATCGGTATCATTGTCTACAAGACCTAGCTCATATAGACTACATAGCTCTCCATACGAATAAGTTCCTTGAAATTTTCGTCGCCGCATCTTCTTGCCCTCTATCCTGCATGATTTAGTAGCGGGGGCGAAGGGCACTAGAGCACCAGGACGTACAACTTCACGAATGCCGCCAAAAATAACAGAGACCTGATTGCCATATCCGTACTCAACAGTGGCTATGGAAATACGATCACCGATCGGGTGAGGCGTAAGACTTATTATTTGTCCCACAACTACATTAATTGCCGTTAACTTATCTAAAGGGGTTGGCATATCTTATGTTATACACTATTTCTGGAATAATGTAAGGAGCACTGAGACGGGCACCTTATAAACATAAGCGTAATGGTACCCCGAGCTGGGTTCGAACCAGCGACCTTAGGCTTAGAAGTCCTCTGCTCTATCCTGCTGAGCTATCGGGGCATGGGGTATATTATATAGTACATTTAAGATAACTGCGCGTTTGATGTTGTGTTGGTACCGGGAGACCTGAATCTCCCGGTACGTCGAGTGTTCAACTTGTCCGCGGGGACGGGCAGTCGGAACAGGTCTTCCCATCGCAGAGGCAGACTTCGAGGTCTGATCCCTGTGGCGGGCGAATCCTGAGGAACATCTTCATGACGAGTGCCATCATGTCCTGACACCTCCTCTCGACACTCTTACTATAATATCTTTAAACTTTCCGTCAATAAAAATACGAGACGTTAAAATAGTCTCGTACTCTATAAATAATCTCTGGTGCGGGCGGCGAGAATCGAACTCGCATCACTTGCTTGGAAGGCAGGTATATTAGCCATTATACGACGCCCGCATTTGCTTACAAATTATACCAAAGTTTACAGTATAATATAAGCATAACCATGGGTATTAGCGATTTTGTCAACGATCCGGACGAAAAACCTTTCCATTCGAGTGGCTATGCCGAAGTGGCGGGGAGTGGGGCGATTGGGTCGACAAATAGCCAATCTTTTCGACAGCGCCATTATATCGAGCGCAATCGCAAGCATGTCAACCGCTACGGTGATTCGTTCATCGCAACCGGCCTTCATGCTCGCGAAGAATTTCAAAAGATGAATAGTTCACGTGAGGAAAGTAAAAAGCGGCGTGGACAACCTGAAAAACCCTCTCCACTAAAAGGACGAATTAGTCAGCCTCCTCGGCGCCATTTCTCTGAACCGCCACCGCGGTATAATCCTTACGCATAAAAACATGACGAATATAGAAGTTCAACAAATTGATACCTGGCATCTAGCGGAGGATGAGCTATATCAAGAGGCCCAGGGGATTAAAGAGTTCGTTTATCGCGATTTCTTGAGAATGGGCGCGGGGGACGAAGAGGCTCGTTCGTTTGCAGACCCGGACGATGATGAACAACTCACGGCGCAGATGGATAGGATGATGTTTCCGACCCCTAGCACACAGTATTTCAAGATTCTGGATGATGGTGAGACGGCGGGATATGCCAAGGTAGGACCGCGGCGTGTTGGGGATGAGGCGCCGTTTGGGGGATGGGTGCACGTTGCCGCCAAAGCGCGGGAATTTTTCCAACAGCCCGAGGACATGCCGCGCGGGTTGCATGTACTAGCGGTACGACAAGGGCTGGTAAAAGCGGCGTTGACCAAGATTTATTATGACCACATTCCAAAATCGCAGGCACTCCACGTGTCGGCACATGAGAATGATGTAGAACTGAACGATGCATTAGCTGCCCTGGGCGCTCCGATAGATGGCCCGAGGGCGGTTATTCAACTTGGCAATTATGCTGCGACGTATGTGCGTTGGCGCTTACCGCCCCATAGGGGTAAACACCCCTAAAAACAAAGACTTCCAAAAATGGAAGTCTTTGCATAATTTCTTGGGGCGAATGATGGGGATCGAACCCACGACCTTCGGAACCACAACCCGACGCTCTAACCAACTGAGCTACATTCGCCAAATACGTATGTCATTGTAGCATAGCCAAAGGGTTAAAGAAAGACGAGAGCGACTAAATTTCGCGGATTGTCTCGATCTCGGCACCAAGAGCATTGAGGCGATTTGCAAAATCTTCGTACCCGCGATTGATCGAGTAGACATCGCGAAGAATCGACTTGCCTGGCGCGGCCAGCATCGCGAGCAGAATAACAACGGACGGACGCAGTGCGGGGGGTGCAACAATATCGGCAGGCTTCCACTTTGTCGGACCGGTGATGTATACGCGGTGCGGATCGACCATTTCGATTGAGGCATTCAATTTGCTTAGTTCGGTAAAGTAAATCGCGCGGTTTTCGTACGACCAATCGTGAAGGAGGGTGCGACCTTCTGCCACGGTGGCGATCAGGCCAAGGAAAGGTAGGTTGTCCATATTGACGTGTGGAAATGACTGGGCGTGCAGCTTGTCCTTGGGCGCATGGAGGTTGGATTTTTTAAGATGAATATCCACAAGCCGTGTATGACCATTTCTAGCCTTGTACTCATCGGTGCGCTCGTATTGCAACCCCATTCCCTCTAAAACGGCGAGCTCGATCTCTGTAAATTCAATCGGCACACGCGTGATCGTAATTTCAGAGTCGGTGACTATACCTGCGGCAATGAGACTCATCGCTTCGATAGGATCTTCACTCGGGAAATATTCTACATCTTTATCGATACTTTTTAGACCGGTGATCTTGAGGGTGGTTGTGCCGATACCTTCAATCTTCACGCCAAGCTTTTGAAGAAAATAACAGACATCCTGAACCATGTAATTCGGGCTGGCGTTGCGAACAGTGGTAACGCCATTATAGAGTGCGGCAGCCATAATGACATTTTCGGTAACAGTGTCGCCTCGTTCGGTCAGCAGGATTGCACGATCGACTCTTTTCTCGTGTACAGTCGCGTGATAATAATCGGTATTCGGCTTGGCTTCTACCTTCAGACCAAATGGTGCCAGGCCAACCATGTGTGGTTCAACAGTGCGGGTGCCGAGGTTACAACCACCGGCAAATGGTAGCTTGAAATCGTCATATTGATGGAGGAGCGGGCCGAGGAACATGATGACAGTGCGGGTTCGCTTGGCAGCCTTGACGTCCATCTTTTCAAGCTGGAGTCGTTTCGGAGGTATAATTTCCAGATCATTAGTATCACCAATCCAGCGCACCTTTACACCGATACTCTGAAGTACTTCGATGATACGATTTACTTCTTCGATGCGCGCGACACGGCGAAAGGTCGTCTTGCCTTTGTTGAGGAGCGAAGCACAAAGAAGTCCAACGGCAGCATTCTTACTGGTCTTTACTTCAATGCTACCTGACAGTTTATTGCCGCCATGAACGCGAAAATTAATCTTGCCCATATTGTTGAGGGTGACAATGTTACTAGACAAGACATCGCTAATGCGGGCAATCATTTCCAGGCTGATGTTTTGCCCACCTTTTTCAATACGATTAACGGCACTTTGACTCGTTCCCAGCTCTTTGGCAAGTTCGGCCTGAGTAAGGCCGCGCGTCGTGCGCGCTTCTTGAATAAGAGATCCGATTTTCAGCTTGTAATCTTCAATCATAGAATAATTATATCACAAATGATATATGATCAAGTGTTTTTTCGAGGGCTATCCTGGGTTCGGGGCCAGGATAGCACGCCTAGATTGGATAAATCAGGGGGATCTGCCATGATCCGAAAATCACCTTTCGGGGAAGGTCTTCGTACTTCTACTGTATTACGATAGCATTTCCGTGTATAGTAAAAATATGATCTAGATTATTTTAGCCACACATAGACCTAAAAATGAAATGGAGCAATTATGAATGATCAAATCGTGGCTAATTTAATAGCGGGAGAAGAACAACGCGAGCGTGATGGGCTAGAGCTGATTCCTAGTGAAAATTATGTTTCGCGTGATGTGCTGACAGCACTGGGCAGCGTCTTTACAAATAAATATTCAGAAGGTTATCCCGGCAAGCGATACTATGGCGGTCAAGAATTCACCGACCAGGTAGAGCAGCTGGCGATTGATAGGGCAAAGCAACTCTTTGGGGCAGATCATGCCAATGTACAGCCGCACTCAGGGGCGCCTGCCAATGAAGCGGTGTATAGTGCGTGGTTGGAGCCGGGCGATACGGTGCTGGCGATGGATCTTTCCCATGGCGGTCACCTGACGCACGGAGCACCGGTGACTCGCAGTGCGCATTTATATAACTTTGTGCGTTATAAAATGAAGGATCCAGCAACGGGTGAGATCGACTATGATGAGCTTCGTGCGCTGGCGCTCGAACACAAGCCAAAGATTATTTTGGCAGGTTTTAGCGCCTACCCACGTGAACTCGACTATGAAAAATTTGCTGAGATTGGCAACGAAGTGGGCGCGCTGCTAATGGCGGATATGGCGCATATTGCCGGGCTGATCGTTGGTGGTGTTGCTAAAAATCCATTTGATTATGGCTTTCATGTCGTTACCACGACAACACACAAGACGCTTCGTGGTCCACGCGGCGGCTTGATCTTGTCAAAGGGCATTGTCAGCAGCCCACTGAAGAAACCAGAGAAAACAATCGAAAACATCCCGACACTTATTGATCGTTCTATCTTTCCGGGTATGCAGGGTGGCCCGCATATGCATGTTATTGCAGCGAAAGCAGTTGCGTTTGGAGAAGCACTGAAGCCCGAGTTCAAAGAATACGCCGCCCAGATTGTAAAGAATGCCCAGGTACTGGCTGATGAACTTCAAAAACGTGACTTTCAGCTGGTAACGGGTGGTACGAGTAACCACCTCATTCTCGCTGATGTCTACAAAAGCTTCGGTATTGACGGCAAGGTTGTCGAGATTGCGCTAGACAAGATCGGCCTGACGTTAAACGCTAATGCCGTCGCCGACGACCCCTTGCCGCCATTTAGGCCAAGCGGTATTCGTCTAGGCACGCCCGCCATCACGACACGAGGGCTACGGGAGGAGCACATGGCGACTATTGCTCAGTGGATGAAACAGGCGGTGGATGCCCGCGAAGATGAAAAGCGTCTGGCAGAGCTGCGAGAAGAAGTAAAGACTTTCGTGGAGCAGTTTCCTCTGCCGAGTGATAGCTAGCCTATTAAAGTGCTTGATTGAAGGTGTCGCCGCTCACGGCGTCACCAACGTAGAGAATCTGAGTCGAGAGATTGTTGGTAGTGAAATCCCAGTACCGTATGACCCCGCCGGTGACGTTCGGGATCGTTCCCTTGTAGCGATAAGAAATAGCAGTAGCGCCATTTGTGCTAGATAAACCCCAGGGTGAGGCATTGCCCGAGACGACCGTCAGCGTCGCTGGTAAATGTGCCGTAAGTCCAGCAGTAAACTGAGCGATTGTACTAGGGTAGACATTATTATCGGCGTTGTACGATTCGGCAATCTTCTGCACCGCGTTGGCATTTGTTTGGGCGCGGGTTGTCTTTGCCCGGTTCTGAATACCATTGTAGGCAACAATAACAATCGCGGCTAAGATAGCGATTACGACGATAACAATGAGAAGTTCAACAATTGTAAACCCTTTTTCGTTTGCCCTGTTCCCATGTTTCTTCAGAAGATTCATAATTCCCACCAATTCATTAAGCAAAGTATGTAGTTATCATACCTCTAATGTTATTCTGAATCAATTCTATGACGGAAGCAAAAACCAGTTCGTTACGAACTGGTTTTTGTGTATAGAAGATAACCTTTGTTATTATGGTGCGATGACGAATGTAGGATCGCTACTTGTGGCATCGCCAACGTAGATAACTGTCGTGGAGACTGCATTTGTGGTGTAGTCCCAGTATTGGATACGACCTCCGGTGGAGTTCGTACACGATGCCTTACATTGATAGGAGACCGAAGAGGTACCATTACCACTCGTGAGTCCGAATGGAGTAGCAGCCGCTGATACGACCGAGACACCGGCAGGAAGCTTGGCCGTAGTACCGCTGCTAAAGGCTGCGATTGTTGGCGGATAGACATTATTGTCAGCATTGTATGCCTCTGCCACCTTTTGAACAGCATTCGCGTTTGTCTGTGCCTTTGTCGTCTTTGCCCGATTCTGAATACCGTTGTAGGCAACAATAACAATCGCGGCGAGGATTGCAATTACGACGATGACGATCAAGAGCTCGACGATAGTGAAACCGCGCTCATCCTTCATCTTTTTTAGTTTGTTAAGAGTCATTCTCTTGCCCCCTAATTTTTATAGTGTATAACAGTATGATACTACTCTCGTTTTATAAGCGCAAGCGTTATATGTGCAATATACGTATACTCAACACATATTTTTACTGTTCGGCTACGAAGGATATATTTTCCATAGAGGTCCAGCCGGAATTTGCGTAGCCGGCAATAATAAGCTGACCATCTGGCAGAACATCGATGCGGGAATGATTTTCCACAGAGACGCCAGCTATACATAAGCGCTCTTTAGGCCTAAATCCAGGGGGGAGTTGAGCAATCGTCGTTCCCCAGGCGGTGTTGCCATTTCGTATAAGGCCCTTTACGACGACAATATTATCAGTTCCCTTTTTATATTGAGCGGTTGTGAAGTTTGGATCGTTACTCACCCATCCATTTTGAAGTGTCAAGTTGGTCCATCCTGTAGTACCTGTCGGGTAATACATTGATTGAGTCGAGAGATAATCTGTTGAATTTGGAATTCCTTTTGTTTGTATCGTCGTCCCAATTGCCATTTCGCCGAAGCCATTTGTAGAGGCTGGTAAGTGCATAGTGACTGATCGATGTGCGACGGGTAGAGCTGCGGTCATGTCGGTTGGGTTATTATTTGTTCCTCCGCGAGCAAGGCCCCTTGTATGGACACGGCCTTGAGAATCAAGCGTAGAACCAAGTGGCGCCCAATCGCCCCCTAAGAGGGTTGCATAGTTATTCCAGCCATTTTGAAATGTGACATTAGTCCAGCTATATGGTGCAGTACTCGCGACAAAACGAATGCCATCGAGTATGAGCCAGCCAGCACCTCCACGCATTATTCGCACATCTCCGTTTGGCAAAACATCGATGCGGCTGGATCCGCCTTGTGTATCAGTTTGGAAGATAAGGCGATGGGTGGGGCGATAGCCTACGGGTAGATTCATAATAGTAGTATCGAAGTTGGTATTCCCATCCTTTATAACCCCTTTCAGCACAACCACATCGGCGGTGGTTTTTGCGTATCCGGGGGTTGAGAATCCACCGGTTCCAGGAGGGGTTGAATCATA
>CBIFWO010000016.1:0-21517 GCA_966186595.1 uncultured bacterium
AAGTCCTGGGATATCCCCGGTGGACGCATCAAAAAAGATGAGTTCGAAAAGCCATTTGAGGATGTGCTTCGGAGGAAAATTGCCGAGGAGTTAGGTGGCGACGTGAAATACGAGATTGGCGACCCTGTCACTTTCTTTCGCGTTGAGCGCAGTGAAGTTGGGATTGAAGGTGATGCGCGGATTTTTGCTATTGGATATAAGGTTAAGTATTTGGGCGGCGAAATTATCCTAGGCGATCATCACGATGAGTATCGATGGGTCGATATCAATTCATTTGATCCGAAAGAGCTTTTCAAAGATGGCTGGGAAATCGGATTGGGCGAATATCTTGGTAAGGTACGAGCATGATAGAAATCCGAACGGCTTCAGATGAGGATATCTCGACCATTCACCATTTGGGTGAAGCCGTAGATGAATTCCGTACTAGTGATCAGGCTCCTAATTTTTGGCCTGAAGCGATACTTCGGGCTTGTATCGATAAGGAAGATGTGGTTTTTCTTGTTGCTGTGTTGGAGGATGAGACAGTCGGTTTTATTATCGTCAACCTCAACAAGAGTCTCAGTAAAGCTCTGATAGAAAATATATTCGTTGTGCCTACGTTGCGAGGGCAAGGGATTGGCTCGCGCTTGGTGAAGGATGCGATCAATGCAGTGAAATCAAATCGGTATCAATTTATTTCTGTGTTGACTCCACCAGATGACGAGGCGGCAATAAGGACATACGAAGCGGTCGGGTTTTCAAAGGGTGAGACTTTCTTGTGGCTGGACATCGCGTAGTGTAGTAGCGACTATTCCCATGCGAGCCCCACCCCATTACCTGGCATGAGCCAGCTATTGAGATGAAATGTGAACGAGCAGCCTTCGGGATTAAATACATCATCACCGGATATATGGCCCAGGAACGGCAGAACCTTAAAGTGCCGCTCACTGGCACCTGGGAACTCTGAATAGTCAAAAGTTAGCTTTTTAACGTACATAATTCCGGGCGCATACCAGTAGGCATAACGCAAATCTTCGCGCAGATTAAGTGAGTTACGATATTCAAAGACTGTTTCCGGTGTCTCCCACTCGGGAGGTACGGTGATTTCTAGTAGGTGGCATGTGCCCTCAAGAGGTTCCTCTACGGATTGAAGTATCTGTTGGGCGGCGACCGCTGTCATCGCCTTGAACCGCAGGAGCTTCTGCTGTCTGGTCGTTGGATTGTGCAATGTCAGCGTCGATGCATCCACGAGGGCTTTCATTTCCCTCGTTGGGTTGGTCATATCGTTAATTTTATGAAACTCATCGATCAGTCCAAGCTTCATAAGACGCTGACCATCCTCGTTGTTTGTAACAGCCGCAACGCGAAATGCACCATATCGCCCCTGAAAAATGTAGCGCGCGTCGATGCGATACCAGCCCTTTCCGCGCCTACTGGGCTTTAGGGTGATAGTGATTGTTGCGTCCAGGTAAGGACGACGAAAAACCTCAAGGTATTTGACGAATTCTTCAGCCCGATGGTTGAGTGATAGCAGGCCCGAGAGATTAAAAGTTGTTGCTGCTCGCGCCATGGCAACTTGTTCCTCGAGTTGTCTTAAGTAGGTTGTCGGCTCGGTTAAGCCTGAGGCCTCGGCCGGTGCGTTCTCGATGAGACGGGCAGCCAACTCAGCCAGGCCTTTGTTCTCGTATCGCTCAACAGTATCGGGATGCTTACCAAGAAGTTGTCCCAGCTGCGCGCGTCGATGCAACAGCGACACTGCGCTGCTAGGCTCTACGCCGAGAGCGACATAGAGTGCTTTTCCATGCGGGGTATCTTTTATCTTGGCTACCTCGCCGAGGAGGAAGGTGTAAATCTGACTGCCTGTCAAGCTAGTGATAGGACTACCGAGGTAACGAGAGGCCAAGGTCTTTAGTACCATTTTGTCACGAAGTTTCGATGGGTGTAGTCCTGATCCTTTACGGAGGCCGGATAGTTCTTTAACGAGAGCTCTAATCGAGATAGTGTACTGTTTTTGCCTATTTTTACTCATAGTTTCAAAAAATGTCGTTTATGCTATGAATATATTACACTAAACATGCACGATTATCTATTGTCATACTAAGAAAATGATATTGTTATATCCTCCTTCTAATCGTTATTATGGGGATTATGAGAAAGCGGAGAGAGTCGGTCGCGCGTATGATGGAAATGCCCACTGGTGGAGCCTCTGATGTGACGCTAAAGATGGATGTTCGGACAATTCGATCGAGTCTGATGCGACTGCGCGCTCTTCGCCCTGTAACGTGGCGCAGCCCAAAACAGAATCATTCAGAGGAGTATGGATTTGTTGCGAAGGAAGTGGAAGAGTTACTTCCGCAGTTCATATCACATAAAATTGACGATCAGACGCGCCAGCTCTATCTGTCGACGAAAGAAATGATTCCGATACTGGTAGCTGCCATACAGGAGCAGCAAAAGCAGATCGATACCCTGAGCGAGGAGCAGCGGGTTGCCTTTAAAAGCTCGTCCCGTAGCTAACTATCTTCTTTGTGAGCGCGCACGGCACGTTTAAACCGGCTGTCTGCGACGGGGTCGGCGTAACGTGCAATCGGGTCATGAACGATCAATCGCTCGGATGCTTTCTTGTCCTCATCGATCTCCTGAATGGCGTCGATAAAATATTTCTCGATCAACCATTCGCGCCCTGGCGTCGTCTGTCCGTACACAATTAATCGCCAGAGTTTGTCGTCCCAGCGCTCGATTTCTTTAATCCGAAGTGGATGTGCTAAGAGGAGTGGTCCTGTCGGCATTGCGCGGGCAATTTTCTCGACTGCCTTTTTGCCTTTTTCGAGGTCACGCACAAAGATATCCACCTCCATGGTACGGACGCCTTTTGGCGTGACATGGGCTGCCATGATTTGCTGGTTGTGGATCCACACAACCTCGCCGCTGAGCGTTCGAATACGGGTTGAGCGAAGCGTAAGACGCTCGACGACGCCGGCAACATCCATAAATGGTTCTAGTTTGACGTAATCACCGACGTTATACCATTTTTCGATGATCATCGCAGATCCAGCGGTGATATCGCGAAGAATAATCCCTAATGTTTGGCCAGCAAATACTACAAAGAGCGTTCCTGCCCCAATTGCTGCGATACTGCTACTGGACGAAGGACTGAGGAAGCTCCAGGCAAAATATCCGACGATCACCGCCAGAGCAGCGCGGACAATCGCAACCGTGACGCTAAGGTACGTTTCAATCTGACGAAGTCGTATAAAGCGCTCTTCATCTGATTCGTTATCCGAGTGGGCAGCAACAATTTGTGCCAGTTTAATGATGCCGCGGGCGATAAATTTACTCAACCAATAGACGGCAAGAACCGAGATAATGAGAATCAAGATCGAGCGAAGTGCATTGGGCTGGGCAAAGAACTGCTGCACCTCCTGGAGTGATTTTTCTAAAGTGTTTGTGTCGACCTCTTCCATTACTGCTATTATAGCATCGCTGGGCTGGGACGCTGGTACAATGGGGGTATGACACAAAATTCAGACAACTCCTACCAAACAGACCCATTAGTTCGACCGCAAGATGATTTTTATGGGCATGTGAATAATTCGTGGTTACTGCAGCATCCAATGCCGGCGAGTGAAAGTCGTTGGGGGATATTTACGCAGCTTCGAGACGAAGCATGGCAGAACATGAAGGATATTTACGAAGAGATCCAGGGTAACGACTCTGCGCCGGATAGTATCGAGCAAAAGCTGCGTGATTTTTATTACACGGGCATTCACTTTGATGAGCTAAAAGGGACAAACCGTCAAACCGTCGACAAATTGCTGGACGAGGTTAGTGCTGTACAATCTCTACCGGAATTGTCGCGGGTCATTGGAACGCTGCAATCGCGCAGCATCGAAGGGCCTTGGTCGGCGTTGATCGATGCAGATAATTTGGATAGCACGAAACACATCATTCGTTTTCATCAGGAAGGCTTGACACTGCCTGATCGCGACTATTACCTTGAGGATTCGGACAAGATGAAGGAAATTCGTGCCAAGTTTGCCGAGCACATCGATGCAGTATTTACTCACTTTCCTTCCCTGGGTAAAAGAAAAGAGCTGATCTATGAGATCGAGCATAGTTTAGCCGAGGTTTCGCGCTCATCAACTGACCTTCGAGATATCGAGAGCAATTATAACCGCGTGACCTTTGAAGAGCTGGGCCAAAAGTATCCCAATATCGATTGGGCGATCTATGCTGATGCGATGAGCTGGAAGAGGAACGGATTGATCAGTATTGACCAGCCAGAGTTCTTTGAATTTGTGAATAAGCAATTTGTGGAGCGACCGTTGGATGATTGGAAAACATACTTCAAATGGCGCATCGTTATGGCTTGTTACGGCAAGATGAGCGAGGAGCTAAGCCAGCTGAAATTTGAATTCTTTGGCAAAGTCTTGAGCGGAACAACGGAACAACTCCCACTTTGGAAGCGTGTGGTGCTTTCGGCTGATGTTGCGCTCGGTGAAGCGGCCGGACGTCTCTACGCTGAACGACATTTCCCCGAGACATCAAAACAGCAAGTTCTCGAACTGGTCGAAGAAGTCCGCGGGGTGTATGCGGAGCGGATCAAAAAGCTGGACTGGATGTCTGATGAGACAAAGAAGTATGCACTGAAGAAACTTGGCAACATCAAGGTCTTGATCGGTTACCCTGACAAATGGCGCGATTTTAGCGAGCTTCAGATCGGCCGGCAGTCGTATCTGGAGAATGCTCTTGCTGCCTCGGAATTCGAGGGGCGATACTGGATGAATAGATTAGATCAGCCGACGTCGCGCGACGATTGGTTTATGGATCCGCAGACGGTCAATGCCTACCACGACCCAAACCGTCTGGTGATTTGCTTTCCTGCTGCCATTTTGCAGGCGCCCTTCTTCGATCCGAGCGCTCATCCTGCCGCAAATCTGGGCGGGATTGGCACGGTGATTGGCCACGAACTGACACACGGGTTTGACGACCAGGGATGTCAGTTTGATGCTGAGGGGAATGTCCGGACCTGGCAAACAAAGGAAGAGCGAGACGCCTTTAGCAAAAGGGCGCAGATTATCATTGATCAGGCAGACCAGTTTGAGATTCTTCCAGGCCTAAACTTGAAGGGCGGACTAATTATCGGTGAAAGTATCGCTGACCTTGGGGGTATCGAGATTGCCTACGATGCGCTCGAGAGAACAATGGGCAATAGGCTGGGCGAGAAAGTAGACGGTGACTTGACGGCCGCACAGCTCTTTTACGTGAATTATGCCCGAACGGAATCTTCACATGTTCGAGAGGAGAAATTACGCGAGTATACCCTGTCGGATCCTCATCCGCCCTCCCCTTTTAGGGTAAACGGGATGTTGCAGCATGATGACGATTTTTATACCATATTCGATGTTCATGAAAATGATCAACTCTATCGTGCTCCGTCCGAGCGCGCTCGTATTTGGTAGGTCTTCTTAACGGTTGTAAAAGCATAAGGGCCGTCCTATAATAAGGGCAAGTAGGAATGAAAAGGAGCGTTCGGATCCGGTAAATCCGTAAATGAGGGTATGAAGATACTGATGCTCGGGTGGGAGCTCCCGCCGCACAATAGTGGTGGTCTTGGAGTGGCATGTTATCACATGTCCAAGGCTCTTGCTCTTGAGGGTGCCACGATTGATTTCGTTGTCCCCTATACGGCCGAGCATCCAGAGGCGGATTTTATGACCATTCATGCCGCGACGCCCCTTAATCCGCTCGCGCGTAACGGCCTCGGGGCTTATGATAGCAAAAACGCGGGATTAGGTGTTCCGGACACTACTGGTCTTGGCGATATGCGAGGCGTACAGAAACGCTACATCGAGTTTGTCGAAGGATTGGTGCAGCAGACTGTACCCGATGCGATTCACGCACATGATTGGTTGACGATGGAAGCGGGTATGCGGGCTAAAGAGCTCACGAATGTACCGTTGATCGTCCATGTTCATGCGACCGAATTTGATCGCTCCGGGATGCTTGCAGGCAATCCCTTGGTTCACGAGATCGAATATCAAGGGTTGATGATGGCGGATCGGATTATTGCCGTGAGTAATATCACAAAAAGTATCATCGTTCACAAGTACAATATCCCTGCTGACAAAATAGAGGTGGTTCACAATGCTATCGATACGACAACCCTCGACGGTTACGGCTATGACCGACGGACGTACAAATATCTGGAAACACTTAAACAAGAAGGTTTTACAGTAGTAGGAACGGTAACCCGTTTTACAGTCCAAAAGGGGTTGACGCACTTTATCAGAGCTGCGGCTAGGGCCTGCCAAAAATATGATCGACTTGTCTTTTTGCTAGCGGGTGACGGTGAGCAGCGCGATGAGCTTATCAAGTTAAGCGCAGACCTTGGGATTGCCGACAAAGTTTTCTTTACGGGATTTGTGAGGGGTCAGCAATGGCGCGATGCCTATAATGTATCGGATGTCTTTGTGATGAGTTCAATTAGTGAGCCATTCGGTATTACCGCCCTTGAGGCCGCGCATTATGATGCAGCACTGATCATTACGAAACAATCTGGCGTAGGCGAAGTGCTCCATAATGTCTTTCGATATGATTTTTGGGATATCGACAAGCTCGCTGATCAACTAGTGGGTATTGCTACATCCCCTGCCCTCGTTGACACCATGAAGCAAAATATTCGGCACGAATACGCCCGAATTTCATGGCGCGATGTTGCTCAGAAATGCCTGTCATTATACCAAACGGCGCGACCAGGAGTAGTGGTGTGAGCGGGCGGGGGATTGTGCTTTATCTACACGTTCACCAGCCGCTTCGAGTGCGTGAGTATAGCATATTTGACACGGCCGAACATCACGATTATTTCAGTGGTGATGGTGATAACGACCGAAATAACGAACGAGTTTTTAGGAAAGTAGTCGACAAATCATACCGACCCATGAATGCTCTTTTGGAAAAGCTCTTGGCGCGTCACCCGGAATTTCGCGTTTCGTTCAGTATCACAGGAACGTTCATTGAGCAGGCCGAAATGTGGGCCCCTGACGTTATCGAAAGCTTCAAGCGTCTCGCGGCTACGGGTCAAGTGGAGATTGTTGCTGAAACGTATTACCACAGCCTCGCCTTCTTTTATAACCGGGGCGAGTTCGAGCACCAGGTTGATCTTCATAGGCAGAAAATCCGCGATCTCTTTGGGCTAGAGACATCTGTTTTTCGCAATACCGAACTCTCATACAATAATGATCTTGCAAAGTGGGCTGACGGGTATGGCTTTAAGGGGATTCTGGCCGAAGGCTGGGATCCAATCTTGGATTGGCGCAGTCCTAATCATATGTACCGCCCCCCTGATACAAAGGATATTCGTCTGCTTCTTAAAAATTATCGACTGAGTGATGATGTCGCCTTCCGGTTTAGTAATCGTGGCTGGACCGAGTGGCCGCTCACTGCCGACAAATATAATGCCTGGATGAACGAGGCGATCACGGATAGCCAACTGGTGAATCTCTTTATGGATTATGAGACGTTCGGTGAGCACCAATGGAAAGATACCGGGATCTTTGACTTCTTCGAAACGTTCATCAGCAAATGGCTGGAAAATCCCGAGAACACCTTCTTTACCCCGAGCGAGGCAATTATCGCTCACCAGCCTGTCGGAGAAATCAGTATGCCGCAGACGGTTACTTGGGCAGATATGGAGCGTGATTTAACGGCATGGCTGGGAAATAGTATGCAGCAAGAGGCGCTCCATCATCTGTATGCGATTGGCGATAGCATACTGCGTACTGGTGATGATGATCTTATCGCAGATTGGCGTCGGCTGCAGACTTCTGATCATGTTTACTATATGTGCACCAAATGGTTCACCGATGGTGATGTCCATGCCTATTTTAGCCCGTATGATTCGCCGTATGACGCCTTCCTCTACTTTATGAACGCCCTTCGCGATATTCGCTATCGATTGTTGGCGTATCACCAGGGGGGTCTGTATGGCTAGGCCGATTGTTCTCAGTAATGGCGAGCTGCACGTTGGGATTAACAAGTTTGGACTTGTGCATGACTTTTACTTTCCCTATGTCGGCCTAGAAGATCATGCGGCAGGAAAATCGCTTCGTCATCATGTGGGTATATGGATTGATGGAGAGATCAGCTGGCTGGATAGTGGTGAATGGCAGTTCTCGTTCCGTTACCCGCACCGGGCATTGATTGGTCACACAATTGCCAAGAACGATAGAATGGGTGTACTGCTGGAATTTGATGATCTGGTTGACGCGAGCATAAGCGCTTTTCTACGCAATATCCATGTCGTTAATCTGCGCGAATATCCGCGTGAGATTCGCTTGTTTATGCATCAGGCTTTTGTGATTGGTGATGCGCGCAGCAATACCGACACTGCACAGTACTTGCCCGAAACAGAGGCCATCCTTCACTACCGTGGTCGTCGAGCTTTTATTATTTCTGGCGTGACTGACAAAGACCAACAGGCTTTTGATCAGTATACAGTTGGTCTGTTTGGTATCGAGGGTTGGGAGGGCACGTATCGTGATGCTGACGACGGTGAGCTTAGTTTTAGCCCCGTAGAGCATGGCCGCGTTGACTCAACGATTCGTTTCAAGTTGAATGTCGGAGCGCACAGTTCAGAAAGAGTGCATTATTGGATTGCCGCCGGTACCTCCATGCGCGAGGCGTTATATGTTCACCGTCAAATACGAGAAGATGGTCTGCTAAAACGACTACACCAGACGGCAGATTGGTGGCATAACTGGCTAGGACCTGTTCTGAATGTTGCGGAGAAAGTGAACGTTGAACATCACGATAGTTTTATCCGAAGCGCGATGATCATGAAATCACAAATTGACAAGCGTGGTGCTGTCATTGCTAGCACAGATACAGCAATGCTGAACTACTCTCGCGATGCTTATGCGTACTGCTGGCCCCGCGACGGTGCATATGTGCTCTGGCCCCTTATTCGAATGGGATATGTCGACGAACCCCGCAGGTTTTTCGAATTTTGTCGTCGTGGCCTCCACCCAAGTGGATATTTGATGCACAAATATCGTGCCGATGGCGCTCTAGGAAGCAGCTGGCATCCCTACGTCCATGGCGATGGTCTAATCGCACCGCCTATTCAAGAGGATGAAACCGCTCTAGTACTGTTTGTATTCGCACAGTTTTATCAAATGCATCCTGACGCGCGGCTTTTGAATGAGTTCTATCACACGATGATTGCGCCCATGGCAAACTTTATGACAAGTTACATTGATGAAACTACCGGGCTACCAAAGCCGAGCTATGACTTATGGGAGGAGGTATTTCTTACCAGTACGTATACGACGGCGATCGTTCACGCTTCGCTCCTCGCAGCGGCGGATCTGGCCGAAGAGGCCAAAGACCCCGATAGTGCAGTAAAATGGCGTGCGAGCGCCGATGATATGCTCGTCGCAGCACATAAATATCTCTATAACAACGAGCGCCGCATGTTTTACAAAGGGCTTATCACGAAGGACGGAGAGATTATTTATAATGCTACTTTGGATCTCTCTAGCTTCTTTGGTTCGTTTATGTTTGGCCTCTTTCCGCTGGAAGGTGACGAGATGAAGACCGCTGCCGAAACAATTGAAAAGACGTTCGGTTTACAAGATGGTACCCGCGGCCTCCCACGCTACGAGAATGATCAATACAATCGTGTTAGCTCGGAAATCACTGGCAACTGGTGGTTTATCCCGACGCTTTGGTGGGCTCAGTACTGTCTGGAGATTGGAGAAACCGATAAGGCGAAAGGAATCCTCGATTGGATCAAACAACACGCGGACACGACCGATATGCTCGCCGAACAGATTAATCCACTGACGAATGAGTCCCTTTCTGTCTCCCCCCTTACCTGGAGTCATGCAGAATATATGGCAACCCTTTTAGATACGATTACGGAGCATTAATATGATAAAGTCGACTGCGAAATATCTTCTAAAAGCTATCGCACCATCCAGGGTGCTCCAATCTCGTCTTCACAAGCGTGTCTATATGGATTTTGCCGAGAAAGTTGGACTCGTTTATTTTGGGTACGTCGATCAACGTACGGATGAGCATCGTCTGGTGCGTGGCCTAACGCTGTCACCTCATCACCGTGATAACCATTATTGTATTGGCACCTTTCAAAAGTATGATGTTACTTTAGTTGAGCGCATGGACACAATCCGGTTCCCAAAGAAACAACCCAAGAATCACACCTGGATCATTATGGAGTTCGATCTCCATACAAAGGTTGACCTCCCGCATGTGTTTTTAGGTTTGCATTCGCATAGTGAAACTTTCTATGCGCACCTGTTTACGAAATTCTCGAATTTGATTAAGGCACCTCTTGGTACCTTTGGTGCATACGACCCCGCCTTTACAAGCCGCTATGCTGTATACACCGAACCAGCCAAAACAATTGAAGCCGAGCACCTATTTGATCAAGATACGGCGAAAATCATTGCTGAACGTTTTGGTGGGCTCACGGTGGAGGTTTCCGAGAACTGTCTCTATCTGTACGCCGAACACCAACGACCAACAGAGGCATTGCTTGAGCGAATGATTAAATACGGCGTCTGGTTGGCGGGATCAATCGACGAAAGATCGAAGTAGCATCAAAAAACCGGCCTACGCAGCCGGAGATTTGGACAGTCAAATGATTAACTCTTGCGAGCCTTGACTTCGTTTCGACCAAGGTTCTTCTTGGTTTCCTTGTACCACGCGTGAACACGAGCGATTGGGTCATACGCTCGCTTGCGAAGTGGCTCTGGGTTGTTCTGCGTGTTCTTGGTCGTGTAAATGCGGTGGCCAGTTAGCTCACTGACGAGACCAATTAACTTGCGCTTGGTGTTCTTCTTTGCCATTACTTACTCACTTAGTTTTTTATTACAATCCTAGATATTTTAGCATAGTACAGTAAAAATTACTAGGGTTAAACAACACATGGAGCCATCGTCGGGGGTTGAACCCGAGACCTCATCCTTACCATGGATGCGCTCTACCAACTGAGCTACGACGGCGTACCTCGGTTAATTGTACCAAACCGAGGGAAATATGCCAAGATACAGGCTACTTGGACTTGGTGTTTTTGGCGTTCTGACGAGACGCAAGACGACTAAGAACTGCTGATTGTAGCAGCGCCCAAACGACGGCATTTGCGAGGAATATCCCTGCACTGATGATGGCGATCACCAGAATATTCTGACCGAGGTCGTGATTCATCAGGCCAACAATTCCAGCGCAAAGTACCAGTCCGATGGCTACCGCCATATAGACATGCTGCAGCTTCACGCGTTCGTCCGTGTCAACGTTCCATTTTATTAGCGATTCTCTTAATGATTCAAACATTTTTTACCTCTCGAATTTCCCTGTTATTTTAACATCTACATGTTAACATGTCAACTTATCTCCTCTGTGGTTGCGCTCTACCATGGTAAAATCACTTGAAAATTAAGGTGAAATTCGATAAAATTACTCTTGTATCCACAACATGCCGCTTTAGCTCAGTTGGTTAGAGCAACTGTTTTGTAAACAGTAGGTCTTCGGTTCGAGTCCGAAAAGCGGCTCCATGTGCTGGGGTTGTGGAGCGGTCAAACACAGCAGACTGTAAATCTGCCGGCTTTCGCCTTCGTAGGTTCGAATCCTACCCCCAGTACCATGTAAAGCGCCCTGCATTATCGCGGGGCGTTTTACTTTGGTGAGGACATCTATATACTAAAATCATGAATTTCTTTGTTTCTGGTCAGATAGAGGACGTGCAACACATCCGTATAGTTATGGATGCCATTACTGCCGCAGGTCACGTCATTACGCACGACTGGACTGCTAGCGATACGATGTTGGGTGGTCGCGAAGAAAAGCTGAAAAATCTTGAAGAAACGGGGAGACGTGCCAAGGCAGATATCGACGGAGTCATCAGCGCCGATGTGTACGTTCTTTCCAGTAATAATCAGCAGGTTGGTAAAGGCATGTACGTTGAGCTAGGTGCTGCTTTGGCGCTTTTTGAGACCATCGGCAAGCCAAAGCTCTATATCATCGGAGAGCTACATCATCTATCGGTATTCTATCTTCACCCTTCTATTATTCGTCGAAAGGATATTGGTGAAGTCCTCGCTGACTTCAGGTAGATTACATCACTACGCGGCGAGGCTGCTTTAAATGTCGCGGTTGAGGTTGTTGTGCGGCGGTCATCTTGATTACTTTGATGCGTAGGTCTTCGGCTAAATCTTCTTGCCCGGTGCGCTCATAAGCATCGGCCAAGATCTTAAGGGTCTGGGGTGTTTCGTCGAGCTCGACTGCACGCTCTAGTGATTCGAGCATCTTTTTAGGACGGCCTAGCTTCTCCTGCACTTTTGCGTAGGCAACATGACGAGCGGCTAGATCACCCTCCATGGCGAGGGCTTGTTCGAACGCGAGGGCCGCCTTTTCGTAGTGTTTCGTCTCGTAGTAAATCAGGCCAACATTATGGAGACTACTTGCGCTTGGCTCCAGGCTCTGGGCGATTTCAAAACATTCTATAGCGTCTTTGAAGGCTTGCTGCTTTGCATACAGGATACCGAGGCGGTTATACGCTGTGGCATTTCGCTCATCTACACGCAAGATAGTAAGGAGTGCTTTTTCGGCGCGAAGATATTTTTTTTCCTGCAATGACTCCTGGGCGACATCCCAAAGGCGATCGAGTTTTTCTGAGATACGAAGCGGGAGATCGGTTGCGACTTCTGTGATGGTCTGACGACGCCAAATCGCCCACGCGCCAAAGGCTGCAATCAGTAAAATGCCTAACATATTAGATTAATTATAGCACAAGAGGACTTTGACGATGGCGGAACTTTATAGGCTATCGTTACAGTACATACCGGACGAGTTGTAGACGAACGTTATGGTTTGTTTTTAGTTTCGACTGAATGTCCAGGAGTTTTTCGAGTTGCCGCAGCAGTGTCGTCTGAGGTTTCTGGCTGAGGCTTCGTCTTGCGATCAAAAGCGCACTTTCGATTAGTCGTATCGACTTTGCTCTGTCATTTTGGTACTGATTCACGAGTAATAGACGATCATAGGCACTCGCTTGGAGGAGCTGCCTGGCATCGGTCATGATCTTGGCCTGCTCGCTAAAGTATTCATCATCCTCAAGCAGTCGCGTTAGCTTGGCGGGAAGACCCTCGGCAATAAATTGAAGTTGAGCACGCTTCGTGGGATTTTCTGTGCCTTGTTCATTCAGAAATTCGATGGTCTGTTCGCTCGTGATCGGGAGGATGTGAGTACGCTGAACGCGCGAAAGGATTGTTGGCAGGAGCTTCTCGGGTGTATGTGATGTAAGGATAAAGTGAATGTTCCTGTTCGGTTCTTCTAATAACTTCAGAAAGGCCGCTTGTCCACCTGAACTCATCCGTTCAGCCCCGTCGAGGATGATAATGCGACGAGTCGTTTGCTTGGATCTCGTATGTTCATATAGTTCACGAATTTTTTCGACCGCGATAACACCCGCTTGGCTATCTATCCCGCCTTTGCTATCGAATGGTTGCAATACGAGGGCTAAATTCCTACCCGCCAGATGCCGAGCGATGGTCAATAGGCCAATTCCCTCGTCGCCAGACAACAAGATTGACTGAGGTGGCTCTCGCATGAGCGCATCTAGGTGTTTGGTGCTACTAGGATGGATATAGATGCTCATGTTGTTGCCGTAGGAAATTTATCTAAGAATTCTTTTGGCGTAGAGACGCTAAAGACTTTTCGCTCACCACTAGGAACGGTAATTTCTAATTTACCCGCATGAAGATACAGGCGATCTGCTGGTTTGCCATAAATACGATCACCTAAAATTGGCGCGCCCAGATACTGCATGTGGACGCGAAGCTGGTGCGTCCGTCCCGTTTGGGGCTGTAATTGGATCAGCGAACGGTCATTTTCCTCTGCTAACACCTTATAGATCGTAACTGCAGATTTTCCTTTGCTATCAACGCGGAAGGTGCTCGGCTCGGAGGGATTGCGTCCAATGGGTAGCTCGATTTTTGCTTCCTTGTGTTTTACTATTCCATCCAGTACTGCGATATATTCTTTTTTGACGGTTCGTGAGGCGAATTGTTTTTGAAGAAGTGATGCTGCCTCGGCATTACGCGCACCAATCATGACACCACTGGTGTCCCGGTCTAGTCGATGAACGATGCCCGGACGATTAGTATCCAGGCCAGCAGAGGTGTAGCGCCGAAAGAACTCGCCAACAGTAAATTCGTCGTTCAGTGCGCCCTTGGCGTGTGTCAAAATGCCGACGGGCTTATTAATAACGATAACGTTATCATCAAGGTAGATGATAGGCAGTGTTTCCTTGCTATAGTCAGAGGTGTCAGGCAAGTCAATCGCTATGGTGTCAGCGTCGCCAGCCTCATACTTTGGCGATAATTGTACCATACCATTAATACGCACTCTGCCATCTTTAATATGCTTTTGCCAGGTGCTACGCGAAAGGTCGGGATATTTTTCAGCCAGAACAATATCAAGGCGTTTTTTTGTAGGCACGACCTCAAACAAATACACCTCCTTCCCCTTGAAAGGAAGTGCGTATGTGGTGAGGTGATCATTTGGATTCTTAATGACCTCACCAGCAGTTTCCTGCTTGTCTGTACGAACCTGATCGAGGATATAATGCGTGTCATCCTCGGCACTATCGTCAAAAAGAATATAAAAAAGGTGACGATTAAAACGAAAGGAAACTAATGTGCTGCTTTCCTTTGGATGTGAGAATTTTAGCTGTTCAATTTGGCGTGGATACACATTCTCGTCGGCAAAATCAAATCGACGAAGAATCGCAACAACATCACTACTAGAAACTTTTACCATCTAGTCTCCCTTCGGGCGAAGACCAATTGCCTGCTGTGTGCGAAAAAGCGTCGCACCCGCAACCATGTTCATAGCCACTTCTGATGATTCTAGCTTGAGTTGGATTGCTGCGTCGTCGGTCGTCCTTAGACGAGCCTGAAAGTTGGCAAGAAACACCTTCATTTCGTCAGCTACAACTTTTTTAAAATCTCCATACCGTGACTGGCCTTCAAATTCGCCTATCGTTTGCTGCAGGTCGCCGCCACGCAGTAGCGTTAATATTTCTAGCAGGTTGCTAATTCCCGGCTGATTAGTGCGGTCAAAATGCACCTCAGCCTTGTCATCCGTAGTTGCTGACATGATTTTTTTAGCTGCAACCTCGGGATCGTCACTCAGAAAAATAACACCTTTGCCAGTTTCATCACTCTTGCTCATCTTTTTTGTGGGGTTTTGCAAGTCCTTGATGCGAAGTCCCTGATCTTTGCCAAAGAACTCGTGCTGCTCTTTTACCGGCTTTGGCACAACAAATAGATCGCCGAATTTATTATTCATTCGCTCGGCGATGTCTCGTGCGAATTCAAGATGCTGAGTCTGGTCTTCGCCAACTGGAACGTACTCCGCATTGTAGAGCAGAATGTCTGCCGCCATAAGCACGGGATAATTAAAAAGGCCCATACTGACACGATCATTACCAAGATTGGAGGACTTATCCTTGAATTGGGTCATTCGCCCCATCTCTCCCGCTCCGGTAAAACAATCCAAAATCCATGTCATCTCACTGTGCGCCGGAATATAGCTTTGACGATAAAGATGGATGTCATCATGGTCGAGCGGGAGGCCTGCGGCAGCGAAAAGCCGAGCATTGTTCATGATCTGCTCCTGTAACTCGTCATGATTGATTGGCGTCGTAAAACTATGCAGATCAGGAATGAACATGTTGATCTGATATTCGCCAGCCCTTTGCTTGGCCATATCGACCATTGGAAGCATGGCCCCAAAGTAATTACCAATAGTAAGGTCGTTGTTGGCACGTAGCCCTGTCAGAATCGTTGGTTTTGTCATAGCTACTGTTATTATACCTCATAATGACGTGCGCGCGCTTTGAGGGCGCGGTTCACCAAGAACATCCCCTCGCTGCCAACATGGTTTGGCGTTATTTTCTCCACCCGAGCGCCAAAAGCAATAGCTGCCAAGCAGCGATGCAGCAATTCAAGCTTCTCGCTCGATCGTTCAGGTATTTCTGGATCTATAATATCAATCCAGGAGGGTTCTATCTGAAGTTTCCGATGCTCGGTGTGTTCCTTCATTAACATCTTTTCTATCCTTCCGCACGAAAAAAGACCGCCTGAGAGTGGCGGTCTTTTTGTCATGCTTTTGATTTTACATGCACAAACCGCCAGAAGTTGGCATGGTAAACCAGTACATCCTAAAGGCGGTTTGATTCATAGTAGTGATTATAGCATGTTATTTAACAGAGTAGCTGAACTTCTTGCCCGTTGATAGGCTAATGGCGTAAAGTACTGCCATACCACTTCCCAAAATAACGGTTGCAATTCCTGCGACTACACTAATAACCGGAATAACGTAGAGAATTGCCAGTATGAGCGCCCCCGTCATCATGGCAACAACAGCGTTACTGCTGTACCTGCGAACAACGAGGCGCCCCAACCAGAATGCGGCGATTGGCCCGCTCACAAGGAGGAGTAGGGCCCATTTTAAGCCGATGATGATTGCTAACGGGATGCCGATAATTGTAACTGCGAATAGTACTGCAACAATCGGTACAACAACCAGTGAAAGAATACCTGACGTCACTGTCATACCCGGTCGTTTCAAACCAATTCCGGCTACATTGTTCATTAGCTGCGGCGCGGCCAACACGAGCACGAGTGCCATAAACAGAAATGCTAACGTCATGTAAAGTCCGGATCCAGCGAGTGGCGAGTTATCTGCCTTTGCCTCTTCAGATTCTTTGGTAAAGTCAACTTTTCCCTGTACGCTTCCTTCGGCAATAGCTGCTTCATTTCGGCTGGTGTAGTGGACATTTCCACCGATATTGGATCCGTCGCTTACAGTCAGACTTTCCGATGCCAGCTCAGCATTTCGTCCAACCATGCCTGTTACAGTTACTGCATTGCCACCCAGGACAATATCACGTGCTACTCCACCGTCGAGATTGATCGTCTCGCCTGCACCGTTCAAATCCTGGCCAACACGGGCAGATTTTGTGATGTCAATCATACTGCCGAATAGCGAGGCGTTCTTTGCCACGGTTCCATCAAGCGTGACAAATTGCCCAGCCAGACGGACGTCGCCACTCACCTCACCCGATACCTTTATAGTCATACCGGCACAGAGGACATCACCTTCCACTATTCCTGACACAATTATGTTTTTCCCCGCGCAGTAAACGTCGCCTTTGACTGTTCCTGCAACGGTTACAGTGTCTCCGGCTACGTAATACGAGCCTTCGATCACCTCTGATTCTTTTAGTGTTTTGTTAACGCGAAAAGCGTCACCGTGGTCACTTTTGGCGGCAACCGTACCGGCAAAAATCAGACCGGCAGTGACGATTCCTGCGATAACAGCAAAAATCTTTCCTTTCATATTTCCCCCTTCTACCAATGATTATATACACGGGAATGCGAAGCGCAAGCAAGAACACAAAAATCCCCTTGCGGGGGATCCCTGTTGCGCTATAGCAGATTAACGCTTTGAGTACTGTTCGCGCTTACGTGCAGAGCGAAGACCGTATTTCTTGCGCTCTTTCTCGCGTGGATCGCGGCGAAGGAACTCTGCTTTTTTCAGTGTTCCACGAAGGTCACCGAAGCCGGTTGTCAAAGCTTTAGCAATCGCAAGCTTGATAGCGTCAACCTGACCAGCTAGGCCGCCACCAGATACTTTCACTGTGACGTCAAACTCTTTTTGCTTGCCGACCAATGCTAGTGGATCGGTTACTTCAGCAAGAAGGGTTTTGTTATCAGAAAGGTATTCTGCTGCAGGTTTGTCATTGATTGTGACCGTACCTTTACCCTTGTAAAGGCGTGCGCGAGCAGTTGCACTCTTGCGTCGGCCTAGGCCATAGAAGTATTTGCTCTCAGCCATAATTATTTAACCTCAACTTTCTCTGGAGTCTGTGCAGTGTGCGAATGATCGCTTCCGGCAAAGACGCGAAGGCGCTTCATACGCTCGTCAGCCAGTTTGTTCTTTGGAAGCATTCCACGAACAGCTGCCTCGATAATTCGCTCAGGGTGCTTTTCGCGTACTTCGGCTAATGTTGCATCCTTGATTCCACCCGGAAAGCCAGTGTGGTGGTAGTAGACTTTACCCTTTTCCTTGTTACCAGTCACAACCGCATCACGCGCGTTGATAACAACCACGTAGTCACCGCCATCGATGTGCGGGGTGTAGGTTGGCTTGTATTTCCCGGTGAGGTAGGTTGCCACTTGCGTTGCCAAACGGCCAAGTGGCGCTTCGCTTGCATCGACAAGAATCCAGCGACGAGTGATCTCGCTTGGTTTTTGTGAGTAGGTTTTTGCGTTCATTAGGCTTTTACCTCCTCATTCTTAGGGGCAGGCTTCAGTTCGTCAACGAACTCGATCGATGCCATTTGCGCACCATCACCGACACGAAGTCGAGTGCGGGTAACGCGAATGTGACCACTGGTACGGCCCTTTAACTGTGGAGCGATCTCGTCCACAAGCTTGAAGGCAGCAGCCTGCGTGCTCAGACCGGCAATGACCATACGGCGGTTTGCTAGGTCACCTTTTTTAGCTTTAGTAATTAGCTTTTCGATGTAACGCACGAGCTCTTTGGCCTTTGGCAGTGTCGTCTCAATCTTGCCATGCTCGACAAGACTGGTTGCCAGACCTTTTAGCAGTGCGCGGCGCTGATCGCGTTCGCGACCAAACTTGCGCCCTTTGTATCCGTGTCGATGCATTAGAGTTCAAGCTCCGCTAGTTTATCTTTAACTTCGTCGAGAGCCTTTGAACCAAAGCCTTTTAGCTCACGCAAATCTTGTTCGCTAAGGGTCACGAGGTCATGAACAGTGCGAATATCGTTGTTGATCAATGCGTTTGCAGTACGAGCAGTAAGGTTCAGCTCTTCAATTGGGGTGTTGAGCTCACTGGCTTCTTCCTGAGTGTCCTGGCCAAGTGCAGGCGCTGCTTCGACAGTAGTACTGCCAGCGAGTGCTGTGTATTGGTTGACAAGGATTGCCGCAGCCTCTTCAAATGCTTCACGTGGACTCATTGAGCCGTCGGTTTCAACAGTTAGAGCGAGCTTATCAAGATTAGTTTCCTGACCAACACGAGTGCTGTCCACCTTGTAGCGGACTCGCAGAACAGGGGTAAAGACAGCATCAAGCGCAATCATGTCACCGTGAAGGCGAGCTTCGCTTGAATCGTCGATAGTGCGGTAACCGCGGCCAGATTCAACAACGAGATCGATAACAACTGACTTCTTTGGATCGTCAACGTTACAGATAACTTGCTCAGGGTTGATCACCTCAACATCTGCAGAGGTCTTGATGTCACCAGCTGTTACGGCGCCAGCCCCTTTCTTCTCGAGGCGTAGTTCAATTGGCTCATCGGTGTGAACCTTGAGTCGAACGTTCTTGAGGTTGAGCATGATATCAACGACATCTTCCTTGATACCAGGAACGGTCGTAAACTCATGAGTTGCGCCTTCGATGCGGAAAGCAACGATCGCACCACCCTTAATGCTAGAAAGCAGGACGCGGCGCATACTGTTACCAAGGGTGTTGCCATAGCCGGCGTGCAAAGGTTCGATCACAAAAGTCGCACTCGTGCTACTCTGCTCGTCGATACGTGCCAGCGCTGGGTTGTGAATTACTTTAGACATTTCTTATCTCCCCTTTTTAACGTGAGTAATACTCAACGATTAGCTGCTCATTAATGTCCGCTTCAGCTTCTTCGCGCTTTGGCAGTCCGGTAATCTCGATCTTGAGTTTCTTGGCATCGCTTTTCAGCCAGCTAAGAGGACCTTGGATTGAGTCTTTAACAACGTCATCAATACGCGCAAAGTAACCAGATTTTGTACTCTTCTCGCGGACTGTAATCTCGTCACCTGCTTTGAGGCGGATTGATGGAATGTCTACTCGACGGCCGTTTAGCATAAAGTGACCGTGGCTAACAAGCTGACGTGCGGCACGGCGGCTGGTAGCAAATCCTGCTCGGTAAACAGCATTGTCCAGGCGAAGCTCAAGGAACTGCAGAAGGTTTTCACCAGATAGACCAGGTTTACGGGTCGCTTCGTTCATGAGGCGTGCAAATTGCTTTTCAAGCAGGCCGTAAGCACGACGAACTTTTTGCTTTTCGCGAAGTTGAATCGCGTAGAGGCTTGGCTTGCTCTGACGTCCACCGGCGTGCTGACCAGGAATACCGGTCTTTTTTGCCATGATTTTGTGTGCTTTAGGGTGAAGCGCGTAACCTTCGCGGCGACTTTGCTTCACAATAGGCGAAGTATCTCGTGCCATGGATTAAGCCCTCCGTGCCTTACGTGGGCGAACACCACCGTGTGGTACGCCGGTCACGTCTTTAATGCTATCAACAGTAATGTCAAAGTTGCCAAGTGCACGAATTGCTGCGTCACGGCCGAGACCGACGCCCTTTACGAAGACATCTACACCGCTTAGGCCGTAGAGACTTTTAGCAGCTTCGGCAGCTTTTTCGGCAGCAACCTGAGCGGCATAGGCGGTACCTTTTTTGCTTCCACGGAAGCCACACGCACCTGCGCTACTGCTTGCTAGGACATTACCTTTTTTATCTGTAAACGACACAATAGTATTGTTGAATGTCGCTTGAATGTGCAACTGACCAGAGGAGACTACTCGGCGCTGCTTTTTACGGGTTGAAGTTTTAGCTTCTGCCATCATCAGGCTCCTTTCTAGGTCTTACTTGCCGCTTTAGGTTGAGAACCACCAACTGCTACCGCCCTACCCTTACGAGTTCGTGCGTTCGTTCGAGTACGCTGGCCCTTTGTTGGAAGTCCGGCTTTATGCCGTAGACCCCGGTATGCACCGATGTCTTTAAGACGTTTAATGTTGTTGGTCACCAGACGCTGCAAGTCGCCTTCAACGGTATAATCCTTGTCGATTATCTCGCGAATACGTTGTTCTTCAGCCTCGGTGAGATCTTTCACCCGAGTGGTCGGCTCTACTTTAGCCGCCGCAAGGATGTCTCGAGCAAACTTCGGACCGATACCATAAATGTAGGTAAGAGCGATCTGAACTTGCTTCTCTGATGGGATAACTACCCCAGCAATTCGAGCCATGCTTAACCCTGCCTTTGCTTATTCTTAGGTTTTTTCTTGTTGATGACACGTAGACGGCCTTTTCGGCGCACCAACTGGTCATCAGGACTGATTTTTTTGACACTCGCACGAACTTTCATGAGTGCGTAAAACTCCAGTTTCCGTTAAATTTAACTTGCTAGGCAGCGAGGCCGGGGTGCGACTTCTTCTGCCCATTTGCTTGAGAGGGGGTAAAACCTCCTTCTCCGTCTTTTGCGCGGTAGACGATTCTTCCCTTCGTGAGATCGTAAGGGGTCATCTCGACTTCCACGATATCGCCTGGTACCAATCGGATGTAGTGCTTGCGCATTTTACCCGAGATATGAGCGATAATTCTGTGACCGTTCTCCAGTTCGACAGCAAATTGCGTATTAGGCAGTGCTTCCACCACCTTTCCTCGCATTTTGAT
>CBIFWO010000017.1:0-20620 GCA_966186595.1 uncultured bacterium
TCCCGTCAGCAATCGCAGCCTTAATCTCGGTATTACTGTAAACACTCATAACATCCCCCTAATAAGGCGTGTTCCCTCTCAATAACTTTTATTAGTATGTCATATTGGGGCGATGCCTTCAATCATTTGCTATGATAAGAATCATGAAAAGTATTGTTGTTGCGTATGATCAAAAGTATGGAATTGGGGCACATAACGATTTGTTGTGGCTACGCGATTTGCCGGATGACCTAAGGCATTTTCGCGATTTGACCACGGGAAACGCGGTAGTTATGGGGCGAAAAACATTCGATTCGATCGGCCGACCGCTAGGAAATCGTCAGAACATTATTGTATCGCGTCAGCCGATGGTGATTGAAGATGCGATGGTGGTGGATAGCATTGATAAGGCATATGAAGTGGCAGATTCCGACAAGGAAGTCTTTGTGATCGGTGGTGGCGAAATATACCGCCAAGCGATTGATAGTGTTGACCGGATTTATGCGACGGAAGTGCAGGATGTTTTTAAGGCAGATGTGTTCTTCCCTACTGTCGAAAAGTCAGTGTGGCGAGAGGTCTCGCGTGAGCATCACACCGCCGATGAGCGCAATAAATACGATTTTGACTTTGTCATTTACGATCGTATCTAGACAGCGATCGGGGCTTTAATACCCGGGTGTGGGTCGTAGCCTTCAAGCGTGAAGTCCTCGATTGTGAAATCGAAGATAGATTTCACGTTGGGATTGATTTTCATTGTTGGAAGCGGGCGTGCCTCGCGAGATAATTGTGTGTTGACTTGTTCAAGGTGATTAAGATAAATGTGCGCATCACCAAGAGTATGGACGAAATCGCCGGGTTTTAATCCTGTTACTTGAGCGACCATCATAGTGAGGAGCGCGTACGATGCGATGTTGAAGGGAACGCCAAGGAATAGGTCGGCGCTGCGTTGATAGAGCTGACAGCTTAACTTGCCGTCGATGACATAAAATTGAAATAGACTATGGCACGGCGGTAACCCAGCTTTGGCCATTTCTCTGATATCAGCCACATTCCATGCAGACACAATGATACGCCGTGAATCGGGGTTATTTTTGATTGTATCGATTGCCTCTTGAATTTGATCGATCTCGCCACCCTTGCCGTCTGGCCAGTGACGCCATTGATAGCCATAGACAGGGCCGAGTTCGCCGTATTGAGTGGCAAATTGGTGGTCTGTTTTGATTTTTTCAACAAACTTACCTAGTTCTTCCCTCCACTGCTCGGAGTTTGGTTCGGGCACATTCTGACCTGTAGATTGTAGGTATGCCTTGAACGGCCACTCATTCCAGATGTTGACGTCATTTTTGACGAGGTATTCGATATTGCTGCTACCCTGCAAGAACCACAAGAGTTCGTGGATGACGGCACGGAGGTGGAGCTTTTTTGTTGTGACGGCGGGAAACCCCTGGCTAAGATCAAACCGCATTTGTCGCCCGAAGACACTTTTTGTACCGGTGCCAGTTCGATCTGTTTTTGTCACCCCGTTTGTTTTTACATCCTCAAGTAAATCCAAGTATTGCCGCATTGGTACCCCTCTCCATTTCTTTTCTAATTATGACATGAGCTCACCCATGTTTCAACAAAAACACCGCCCGGGTGAAGGCGGTGTTTTTGTTGAATAGTCGACTAGTTGACGACGTTTTCTACCTTGATGCCGGGACCCATTGTGGTGCTGATACTGGTCGTTTTGACATATACGCCCTTTAGGCTTGTTGGCTTTTGTGCCTGGAGACTGTCAAAGAAAGCCTTGGCGTTAGCAGCTAGCTTGTCTGCACCAAAGGATACTTTACCGATTGAAAGGTGAACGATTGCCTGCTTGTCAACACGGTATTCCACCTTACCGGCCTTGGCCTCGGTGACTGCTTTGGCAACATCGGTTGCAACGGTGCCGGCCTTTGGATTAGGCATAAGGCCGCGTGGGCCAAGCAGACGCGCGTATTTACCAAGTTTTGGCATATACTGTGGCGTTGCTACGAGGATATCAAAGTTGAGCTCTTCTTTGTCGAGTTGCTTTAGAAAGTCCTCATCGCCAATAACATCGGCGCCGGCTTTTTTGGCTGCGGCGTGGTCGGCCTCTGGAGCGAATACGGCAACCCGCACGGTTTTACCAGTACCGTTTGGAAGGCTAACGGTGGCGCGAACGTTTTGGTCGGCCTGGCGTGGGTCAACACCGAGGCGAACGTGGACTTCGACGCTTGAATCAAATTTGGTAGTACCCGTCTTGGTGACAAGTTCGAGTGCTTCTGCGAGTGAGTACGCCTTACCCTTTTCGACTAGTTCGGCAACCTTGCGGTAGTTTTTACCGCGGCGCTCGATGCGAGGACGAACGACCGGTTTCGGGCCTTTTTTAACGTTAGCTTCGGCTTCCTCGCTCTGTGGAGCAGTGTCACCAGCTTCTTTGCGAGCCTCTTTTTCGGCCTTTTCTTCAGCTTCACGAAGTGATTTTTCACTGCGCTTGCCGGCCTTTGCGGCATGAACTTCCTCTTTTGGAGCCTCAGCCGCTGCGGGAGCGCCATTAATCGCAGCTTCGATCTCAGCAATAGTGTTCTTCTCGGTTACTTCTAGTCCGAGTTTCTCTGCCTGTTCAAGCAGTTCAGCTTTTTTAGCCATAGTAGTGAATCCTTTCTGTGGTACGAACGGCTTTTTCAGCCTCCCAGCATTGATACTATTCTGTGGGAAATTTTATCACTTTATGGAGGTGATTGCAAGAGAAGGACAGTTCGAACTCAAGCTCGCTCTTGAGATCATCGGGCAGCGTCGGATCCCTCAGCTGTCCTTTGAACGAATCCAGCTGTTGGTAGGCAACCAACAGGGCTGTTCGTTGCTCTTCCAGGTCGGCAATCTTCTCCAATTGCTTTGCTTCATTGTATTTATTCCAGTGATCATTAATTTGCCTAATAAGTTCTATAATGACGGCCGGATCTATAGGAAGAGGTTCGTCGTCTTCCTCAAAGACGAAGAACGGTTCTGCGCGTGGTAATTCAAAATTGTTACGCATGCAAGTCATCTCAGATTACGTCTTTTTGTGTGTCGCGTCAAGAAACGAAAAGAGCCCGCCCGAAAGGCCGACGGCAGGGTGTTGTAATGCACCGAGCGGGCTCTTTCGAAGCGGGCTAGCTGTTGGTGGAGCGGAGTCTGGCGAGGATCGGACCAGCGATCCCACGCACCTTGTTCTCGATCTCCTCCGTGGTCAGGTTCTGTGGTCCGCGGACCACCAGCTCATCGGGCTTGCTGCCCTCGCTGCACCGGAGTCCGTCGCTGTTGAGCGCCAGCACGACCCTGAAGTGGGTCACGTGGGCTCCTTCCACGACTACGGCCTTCGAGAAGTTGAAGTCTTCCTGAGGAGCGGCCATTCGTCTCACCATCACCTTCTAGCCTCCTGACAAGAGTGTTCTCGTCGTGGAGAAGGCTACTACAGAAAATAATATCATTTTATTACTAAATTGTCAATATCCTGATAAGTAAAACCCTCCGGTTGAAGGAGGGTTTTATGCTACCGGCTAATGCTCAGTAGCGTCCAGCTGCCGCCGTGATTGTCGCTTCGCAGGCAGAATTCCTCTGCCCCATCGGTCATGGTGAGGATTTGCCTGGTGCGCTCCCCGCTCTTTATGACCGTGCGAAGTCCTGCGTCGATAAAGCTGTAGGATTTGCCCTCAAACTCTATCCGGCGTGGGTAAGCGCGTAGATCTCGCCCAAACCCCATAGCCGTGACGTCAACCGGACTGTTAATGGTAAATGTATTTGCCATATTCGTTACTCCTTTAAGAGGTAAAAGTTTGTTTTAGGTAAAGAAAAAACTGACAACAAGAAACAGTGTGTCAGTCGCGGAATTTATTGAGTAAGCTACGAGGAGACAAATACCACCGCTATCTAGTATTTGCTGTACCACCTGAAGTAGCGTCGAATATGTACCCTTTGGCAGGGACGCTTGGCGGTGAAAATTCACTATACCAGTGTGTGTGCCGGGCAGTTGTTTTATATAGGTCTGTTAGTAAAAAGGCTCTCCACCAGTACTCACACAACCTGTATCTAGTATACGCCCGGCATTAGTTGAGGCGTCAATGGCATAGGCGGTTTTTACAACTAAATAGGTTCTGGACATTCTACAATTATTATTGTAAAATCATTCTTGCGCAAAGTGCGCTGACACACGGAGGTGTTTGCAAGTGGCTGAACAGGTCGATCCCGAGTTCAAGGACATGGTGGTCGAACAGCTGGCCAAGCAGGGCGGCGAAGCCTCGCGGGCGGGTGATGCCGACAGGCTCAAGGACATCGTGGCCGAGGCAGGCGCGATCTCCGACGACAGGGGCACGCCCGGCAACTCTCTCGGCCTCAAGTTCGGCTGACATGGCCGAGGAGACCGAGCTGAAGCCGCCGCCCGATGCACCCTATCCAACGAAGGGCTGATCCCCTTCAGTACTGATCGGTGACGCGCATGTGAGGAGGGGCGAGCCTTCGTGGCTTCCCCTCCTCACGACGAAACAGCTCCCTACTCTGGATTATCCAATTGTTGGATAATCTTTTTAATATCCACTCCTTTGCCAAGCACAGGCTTCCAGAGGTCGCCAACTTCCTCAAGGCGCTTGACTATATTTTTAATAGTGAAATCTGTTGGTTTGAGATTTGATGTGACCTCATCCCAGTGCAGCGGTGTTGAAACGGATGCATCGGGTGTTGGCCGGAGGGAATACGGCGCGGCGAGGGTCTGCCCTTCGCGGTTTTGCAAAAAGTCGAGATAGATTCTATTTGGCCGCTTTTCGGGCATACGTTCCAGGCTGGTGAGCTTGGGCTGGCGTTTGTTTACTTCTATGACAATAAGGTGGGCAAAATTTTTAGCCTGTTCGTGAGTATATTTAGCACCGAGTGGAATAAAGATGTGAATCCCGGTTTTTCCTGAAGTTTTTGGATAGGCGGCGATTTTCCACTCATCACAAACGTCTTTTACAGTTCGCGCAACCGTTATGACATCCTTGAACGTCACACCTTCTGGATCAAGATCGATGACTGCCCAGTCTGGATTCTCAAGATGACTGACACGTACATTCCATGGATTAACCTCGATACTGCCCAACTGCACGATATAGCGCAGGGTATCGATTTTGCCACCGACAATCCAGTGTAAGTTCTTGTTATTGGAGTCCGAGAAAATATCTGTTGCTGGTACCCATTCTGGCAAATGCTCCATATTTTTTTGGAAAAATCCCTCGCCCGTAATGCCGTTTGGTTGGCGTAGCAATGACAAGGGCCGATCCTTGATATACGGCAAAATATACTCCGCTACCGATTCGTAATACGCTAGAATGTCGCCTTTGGTATATTTGTGTTTCGGAAAAAAGACTTTGTCTAGATGGGTAAATGCGACCTTACCTTTCATAATTCCCTCCTCTTTGATGACAGTTTTCGGTGCTTTCGGTTTCTCGCGGTGAACCTGAGCCGGTTTTTTATCGGTTCGCATACCTTCAAAGACAGGATGACGCATACGGCCGTCATTGGTCCATTCGCTAAAACTCATTTCTACCACAAACTCTGGTCGCACCCAGTGAACTGGGGCGTTAGGTTTTGGCTCGGTGGTGAACGGTGAGGTTTTTCGCTCGATCTTCTCAAGTTTTTCGCGAAGTACTTTTCGCTGATTGTCAGGAATGCCGCCTCCGGAATGACCGGTATATACCAATTGGTCACTTTCGTAAACGCCGACGATAAGCGCACCCAGGTATTTGCGGCCCTTGCGTGGTTCGGTAAATCCCCCGATTACCACCTCTTGACGGAGGTGGGTTTTGATCTTTAACCATGCTTCGCCTCGATTGTTTTCGCGGTACGGACTATCTGCTCGTTTTGCAACTATTCCTTCCAGACCCTTTTTCCTCATTTCTTCAAAGAGCCGTGTGCCTTCGGTTTCGATATGGTCACTGTAGCGAATGACATCCGTATCATGGAGGACTTCTCTTAATATCTTTTTTCGATCGATGAGTGGCATGTCGCGGAGGTCATGGCCATCACACCAGAGGATATCAAATGCATAATAGTAAAGGTTTCCCCGTGGATCGCGTCGCCAATTTTGAAGCGCTTCAAAATGTGGGACGCCGTTTTTATCCATGACCATGATCTCGCCATCCAGGATGACGTTATGTTTCAGCGAGCGGAGCGCTTCGGCAATTGCTGGGTAATGCTCTTTGAAATCATTATTTGCCCGAGAGTAAAGTTCAGTGTCACCGCCGTCTTTACTGGCGATTGCCCGGTAACCATCCCATTTAATTTCAAACAGCCAGCCCTCTTTACTGAAAGGATCGTCGATGAGAGTGCAGAGCATCGGTTTTACACGCCAAGAATGTTCTTTTTTGGGGTAGCCTTTGAGGACTTTCTTGAGATCGCCTGCACCAAGATCATCTACTTTGCGGCCAGACCTTACTGAGGTATCGAGCCTAGTGATATCTTTTTTTGAAGCAAATTCATCTCCTTTCTTGATGAGGAGCCATGCATTTTCATCCTCGCCATGCATTTTAATAAGCGCAAATTCCCCCTGGAGCTTTTTACCATGCATGATAAAAGTGAGATGACCTTTCTTAAGTTGCTTTCGCAGTATCGCCTGGTCATCATCGCCATCGTGATATGGTTCGTAGGTGCCTTCATCCCAGATAATGACATTACCGGCACCGTAGTTACCCTCGGGGATTGTACCCTCAAATTTGCGATACTCGAAAGGATGATCCTCGACCTTCATGGCGAGGTGGCGATCATGCGGATCCATGGATGGGCCCTTTGGCACGGCCCAACTGACAAGGACTCCGTCTAATTCCAGGCGAAAATCATAGTGGAGGCGCGAGGCGTGATGTTCCTGTACGACGAAGGCGAGTTTTTTACCCTTGGTGGTCCTGGGCTTTCCCCTCGGCTCAGGGGTCTTATCAAACGAACGTTTCTTGAAATATTTCCCAAGTCCCACGGCCTAATCCTTGAGGCTGGCCTTGAGTGCTGCCATCAGATCCTTCGAGGAGGTGTCGTGTTTCTTTTCGCTAACATGCTTTTTCGGCTTCTTACCCTTTGTCTTCGACTCGATGAGATCTTCAAGTTCTTCGGTGTAAGTATCCTTATAATCTTCGGGAATGAAATGGGCTGATTCCTGCGAGACGAATTTTAGTGCCACCTTTACCTCATCGGATGAGACACTGTTTTCGGCCGGAAATTTAAGGTCGGTTGCTTCACGAAGGTCAGTTGGAAAGCGCATTTGATTGAGAACGAGGGCTTTGCCAATGGGTTTAAGAACGCCCAGATGTTCGCGCTGACGAAGGACGAATTTCGAGAGGCCTAATTTGCCTGACTGCTCTAGCGCAGCACGAAGCAGTGCGTAAGCTTTTTCTCCACCTTTGATGGGCTCAAGGTAATACGGATGTTCAAAATAACGGACGTCGATTTCTTCCTCGTCGACAAAATGTTGGATATCGATCGTTTCGGTTTTTTCGGTGTCTAGCTTGTCCAGGTCTTTTTGGGTGAGAACGACATAATCCCCGTCACGATACTCATAGCCCTTTACGATATCTTTCCATGGCACTTCCTCACCGTCCTCGCGACAGATCCGTGCGTATCTGATCGGCGAATGATCATCTTTGTGAAGCATGTCCAGGTCGATACCTTCGCGTGGATTAACACCGCTATATAACCTGACAGGTATGTTGACTAGTCCAAAACTGATTGATCCGCTCCATAATGCTCGCATAGTTCTTATGGTAGCATAACATTGACTACCTTAATTAAAAATTGTACCGCAACCGAAGCCTGCTTTGCGTCCGTATACGTATTTGTGAACATAAAAATATCCGCTTGTTCTAGCGGATATTTTAGTATGTGCAGCTGTCTTAGTTGACGACTTCGACGCCCATACTTCGGGCTGTTCCGGCGATCACTTTAACGCGGCCATCCATGTCGATTGCGTTAAGCTGGTCCTTTTTGACTTCGGCAATCTCTTCTAGCTGGGCACGGGTGATTTTGCCAACCTTGTCGGTGTGTGGCTTACCACTGCCCTTCTTGATTCCAGCTTTTTCACGGATCATGTCGTCCACTGGCTGACCAAGAGACTTCCAGGCGAATGTACGGTCTTCGAATACCTGAAGGTGAACGATCACGTCTTTGCCCATCATGTCTTTGGTCGCATCGTTGAACGGATTGATGAAGTCCATCATGTTAAGACCCCATTGACCAAGGGTGCTACCAACAGGAGGACCTGCGCTCGCGCGGCCAGCGGGAACACGGAATTTCAAATTTCCAATGATTTTCTTTGCCATATTATTTTTCCTTCTTTGCCTCGTATTACCGAGTGCGTAACCCTAGTATTATAGCGTAACTTTCTCGTTATCGCAAGGCTAAGAGATCTGATATACTATGACCATGAAGAGAATCTTGCAGCCCGAAGTGATGGTAAATCTCATCGGTGCTGTGGGTTATATGGTGCTTGTGGCAGCGTGGACACTTTTTCTGGCCGTCTTGCTCTCTTTCTGGTTTGATAGTTATAGCGCTGGACAATCAGGTGGAATCCTACATCCCTCACCCGCAAAATCAGTGGCAAACCCCCCTAGCACAGCTGTTTGGGTGGCAGGCTATATCATCACTGGGCTTGTGGTGATAGTCACAGTGGCAATTGTTGCGATGCTTCCGTACTTTATTGGACGGTGGGGCTCGCGACTCGTGAAAGCTCTTATGAAGTTGTGTCGAATAGATATGACTCGTCGTCAGCTCCTCTTAGTGAGAGGTATTCTTGCGACAATACCGGTGATGGGATTAATGTTTATTTACTTATTTTTCCGCCCGGACGACATTACATTCGCGGCTATGTATGGGGGAACGGTCGCACTATCCGCGCTGACAATTGGGTTGTTTTTGCTTCAAACGTTTTTAGCTCGCCGGTTTAAGATCGATATCAGCAGGCTCTGGTAAAGTTTCATTTTCTGGTGTGAGCGCCCGGGCGGCAATATGCCTTGCGGTAGTATTGATGTCTTCAACCACTCCGAGCATGTACTCTATGGCGTCATCGCGGGAGAATTTCTCTGTATTTTCAGGGTGGAGTCGGCTTCCAGCTTCAGTAAGTCGTACTGCCGCACGCATTAGTTGACTACGAAGTGCTTCAGGGTCACTGGGACTGGCTTCGACTACTCGTGGTATTCGTTCGTGGCGTTGCATCTTATCTCCTCAAAAAAATAACCCGGCGATCCGGGTTATTTTCGTTATACTTTTTTGACTTGAAGTGCGTCCAGCTCGACTGGGGTATCTCTTCCGAACATACTGACCATGACCTTGATCTTGCCTTTTTGAGTGTCGATCTCGCTGATCGCGCCGTCAAAGCCCTTGAATGGACCGTCGACGATACTGACCACCTCACCTTCGCTAAAGTCGATCTGATGCTTTGGATCTTCCACGCCCATGCGCTTTTTGATCTTGGTGATTTCATTGTCTGAAACAGGAGTTGGTTCGGTGCCGCTTCCGACAAAGCCAGTCACACCTGGCGTGTTGCGAACGATGTACCATGTCTCGTCCGTCAGTTTCATTTCGACAAGGACGTAGCCCTGGAAAATCTTCTTCTCGACAACTTTTCGCTTGCCGTTCTTGATTTCGATCTGCTTTTCCTTTGGCACCATGACGTCAAAAATCTTGTCCGCCATGTCGACAGCATTAATACGCTGACGAATGCTTTCGGCTACTTTTTCTTCGTATCCGCTGTAAGTGTGGACAGCGTACCATTGTCTAGTTGAGTCGTATCGGTTCTTTGCCATTTCCTTTATCCTAGCATTAATTCAAACAAATATTTAAACAGAGCGTCAAGTAGGAGGATGATTACGGTGATGACGGCGGTAAATGCCAAAATGGCACCAGTCAGGCCCCAGGTGGCGCGGCGGGTTGGCCAGCGAACCTGTTTTAGCTCGTACCATGCGCCTTTAAAGTAGCCTCCAAGTGCCACGAATGGTTTGGCGATGCTCTTCCCACTCTTCGGTGTTTCATTTACAGAAACGGCCTTGGTGGACTTGGATTTCGCAGTCGAAGTCTTCTTGACTGGCTTCTCTACCTTTTTTGATTCGCTAGCGGTGATTCGGGTGATCTTGGTGCCCGATTCTTTCGCTGGTTTTTTACTCTTCCCTGCCAAAATTGTTTTCTCCAATTTTAAAAGTCTGCTCGTAGGCAGACTGTCAAGTTTCACTATACTCCACTGGTGTGCTGTGGTCAAGCGTGTTACGATAATGACATTAATGATTATGCCTATTTTTATCATTTTGGCGGTAGGGTTAACCACGCTACTCCTTCTTATGGGGGTAGGACTCGGGCGTTCGCTTCATCGTTTCACGATACGGAAGAATCACCGTGCGCCTACAGATTTGCCTGCAGTGAGTGTATGCATCCCGGCGAGGAATGAAACGCATGCTATGACACAGTGCCTTGAGCGTGTTCTTGCTAGTGATTACGAAAAACTCGAAATTATTGTCTATGATGATCGGTCCAAGGATGATACGTCGATTCTCATTCGTTCATTCGCGCATGCGGGCGTTCGTTTCGTCCCTGGAACCTCACTCCCCGAGGGTTGGCTGGGGCGTAATCACGCATTGGACGTTCTAGCGAAAGAAGCCAGTGGCTCGTACCTTTTGTTTATGGATGTTGATACCTTTATCAGACCGACGACGATTAGCCAGCTGGTGAATTATGCTTTAGGCGAAAAGGTAGAGATGGTGTCGGTGATTCCTAGTCGCAGCGATACGTGGCGGGCTAGTGTGATTTTTGGGCATCTACGCTATTTTTGGGAGCTGATCCTTTCCAGAGAGGCTGCACCCGCAACGGCAACGGCGCTATGGATTATTGCGCGTCATAAATTGGACGCGCTTGGTGGGCTGACACCCTATAGGTCGAATGTGCAGCCTGAGTCGCAATTGGCGGCAATACTCGGCACGCGTGCTTACCATTGTCTGGTTAGCGACAAGGTCTTGGGGGTTACTTACGAGAAGAAGTGGCGCTCTCAAATGGAAACAGCAAGACGACTTCTTTATCCAATGACAGGCGGGTCATGGTGGCGGGGTCTAGGGGCGACAATGCTTCTGCTGGTGCTCAATCTCCCCTTCTTTACTGTTCTGAGCGGGCTGTTTATGGATTGGACCATCGTTCATGCAAAGGCGCTTTGGCTGCTTTTGGCTTTCATGGCGCTATACGGCCTCTATACGAATAGAGTATGGCATAGCAAATGGTGGCTCGGGGGACTTTTGTGGCCAATTATTATTTTTCAGGAGCTTATTCTTTTAATTCTCAGTATTTGGGGGTACGCTCGGGGTACGATTACCTGGAAAGGTCGACCTATCAAGGCTGCGCCTCTGCGTGTGAATGAGATCAAGCTTGATTCTTAGATACGACTAGCTCGGCAAAGCCGGTTTCCTCATCCATTTCACGTCTCATCTCGACATATTCATCGGTGCCAAGCACAATCTCCGCAGTGGGATGAACGATAGTTCCTTCCTTGAGGTGTCCACCATGAACTGCACCGTTTTTATCGGAAAATGACATGTGGAGATGTGTTCCGTTGATTGAGATAGTACCGACGAGCGAAACAATCTCGAAATCATCATGGAATGTTCGAATATCCTGCTCATCGGGCGTCGCACCGGCCATTCGCACTGTTGCCTGACTGAGGCCGCCGACGCAAGTGATGATAAAGCCAGCTTTTATCTCCTGTTTTTTGATCTCAGTCTCGATCGCTGCCTTAAGGTCTGTGCCCGGTTTCAAACGAAAAATGACGGTTTGCATTTATTTGTCCTGTACGGGTAACGAGATACTGAACGACGAACCGTGGTTGAGGCGGCTCTCGACCTTGATACGTGTTCCTAGTTTCTTGGCCAATTTGGCAGCAACATAAAGGCCAAGCCCTGTCCCTCCTGTTTCTCGAGTACGATAATCTTCAGAGCGGTAAAACTTATTAAAGATCTTAGCTTGGTCGGATTTGCTGATACCAATGCCCGTGTCCTTCACTTCCAAAAGCAGTTTGCCATCCTGACGAGCAGCATGTAGTGTAATCGAGCCTTCTTTTGTGTATTTGAGTGAATTAGTAATGAAGTTTTGTAGGAGCTCTTTAAGATACAGTCGACTGGCACTTACTTGACCCAATAATTGTGTAGTGTCGAGGTTAAAATGAAGGCCTTTCTTTTTTGCTTGCGGAGCGTATTCATTATAAAGCCCCTCAATCAATTCCCGGACATCGATAGGTTCGGGTGCGTCGGCTACTCCGCGCTCAGCCCGAGAAAGCGTACTGAGGTCATTAACCATTTTGGAAAGGAAAACAATCTGTTCGTGAGCGGTGGTTATCCCTTCCTGCAGAACATTCTTTGGCATATCCGATCGCTCCATCATCAGTTGTACATTGCTAATTGTCCCCTCCGCGATAGTGATAGGTGTACGGAGCTCATGGCTAACAACGCTAATAAACTCATCGCGTTCCTCTTCGAGACTTTTTGCCTTAGTGACGTCGCGCAAAATAAGGATATATCCATCATGGGCCTCGGCCTTTTTTGTTCGACTGTAACTGCTGCGAATTGGCGAATAAGTCATTTCTAGCCGTAGAGTCTCGCCCTCAAGTGTCAGATTAAGATCGTCACGTACCACAACGCTGTGACTATTTTGAAGCATCTCGTATAGGTTGATTGTTTTATCGTTCGAACCAAAAAGCGTCAGAACATCATTGATATGTCGTCCGTTTAGGCTGCTGTTCGTATCAAGCAAATTGAGGCTGGCGGCGTTATAAACCTGGATGATTCCATTCTTGTCAGTGCTAAGCACTGCATCTGCGAGATTATTGATAATGGTGAGGATTCGATCACGCTGGAGGGCTTCTTGCAGATGACTGCGAAGACTGTTTCTTTCCTGGACACGACCGAGCTCTATTGCGGTCAGACCAAGCGCCGTCACCCCAAAGGCGATTACCATATTTGTTGCCAGTGTGCCGAGATTGAAGTGCAGCGCCGTATCCAATAGACTGGTGACGAAAAGCAAGCTAATGCTAAACCAGATACCTGCCCTGGGGAGGTAGATGTGAGAGGCGAGAAAGAGGACAATCCATAGTGGAGATAGTGAGGTGCTAAAACTCGCAATAAAAAGCAGGCTAAGCATCGCAAAGAAGTGATTGGCGGCAAGGTAAAGCCATGCTCCCCACTGCTTTGTAATTGGCAAAAAGAACTGGATGAGACCAACCGTCACCCAAGGAAACATAATGGCGAGAATGACCCAGTCATCAGTCGGATATCGGAATGAATCGATGCCGGTGAACTGAATTGTACAGGTATAGATGGTAAGGAGAACAGGAATAATAAGTGATGCGTACCGAATGATACGACCAGTCACTGGATCGATAATTACCTCACCCTTGAACATGCTTAAGCTTAGTATACAGCGCTTCTTGTTGTATTTAAATATGTGGTGATTCTTTTTTAAGTGCGCGACGGTGCTCTTTGTAGCGCGGGTCGGCGGTGGCAACAAGGTCCCAGAATTTTTCAGAGTGATTCATCTGAATGGTGTGGCTTAGCTCGTGGATAAGGACATAATCAATCAGCTCGAAAGGAAGTTTCATGAGGGCAATATTGAGGCTGATCGTTCCGCTACTGCTGCAACTTCCCCATCGTCCGCTAGCATGCGAAAAGCGGACTTTTTCGTATCGAAAACCATGTTTTTCAGCGAGGAACGCGAGCCGCTTTGGGAGATAGCTTTTGGCTTCGATTCTAAGAGCATTGATAATCGCATCCTTGATTACTCGCTGAACGGATGGCTCCTCTATTGTCTGGTGAGTAGGAATTGAGACTACGATTTGCTGTCCATGTCTGGTTGCTGTAGTAGTTCTCGCGCCCGCTGATCTGACGGTGATCGTGTGACTTTTTCCGATTTGCATGCCGGAGGTAAAGATGACGTCAGTACGATGTTGAGAAAGAAGCTGACGCAGCTCGTGTCGCGAGGATTTGACGAGTCGCCTTACTAAAAATACTGGTGCATACAGGGGTAAGGAAGCGCGCAGGCGTCCATCAGGCGAGATACGAATCCGAATGCTCGATGCTCTCACGCTCCGGCGAAGAGTGATAGTTCCAAATTCTTCGTCGTGTATTGTGGGCATGCTTTGTCCTGTTATCGAATAGTGATACTGCGTTTGGATGGTCGTTCGGGACGCAGGGGCGCACTGCTGTGAGCGGAAATTTCAGCACGTGGGGCGGACAAGCGTTGGAGCACGACCTTTGCCTGAGATGCATACGTATGTTTGCCACTAATGACGATTGATTTTTCGGGCGTTGCTGGGGCGGTAAAGCGTTTAACTGCCTTGTCGTAAGCTTCCCCACTGATGTCTGACTCTTTGCTGGCGCGTGCTTTTGCGGTACCTAGATCTGTCTGTACCCAGACGAGAAGTATCTCGTAGTCGGCCGCCCGAATCTTACGGCCTAATTCGGACCTGGCAGTCCGGGTGTCAGTATTGCCTTCAATGATGATAGATTGCCCGGTTTTTAGCAGCTCATCCAGCAGGTAATCGGTTAGCTCGTCCGTCCGCTCGGGAGCGTAAGCTTGCAACTTGTCTCTATTAATAAAGGGAGCTCGAAATGTCTCGGAGAATTTCTCGGCAAAGAATGTCTTTCCACTTCCGGGGATCCCTACCATGACAATCGCATGAGGCTTGGCCAAGCTCAACTGTTTCATATATGACAGTATAGCAAACATATGTTGAAGGACGTAGCCTAAAAAATACATCACTACGTAAAATTGACGCCCATGAAAATAGCTGATACGATACAACTTGTAAAACAGTGTGGTGCTGGTGGGAGCAGGGAGATTTTAGGTGTTAACAATGAAGAAGAAATTCTATATGTTGTTTGCCGTGCTGACAACAGTGCTGAGCGGCATTCTACTTATCAACGTTTTTAGTGGATCGGCGCAGGCGGTGCTTCCGCGGGACTGTGACGATAATTCGATTATTAACTGTGGGGCAGTTGATCCGAATGAGCTCAAGACTAAATACAATCAGGACCAAACGGGTGACCTAAAAACAATTTACAGTCACTATGGTGTGTCTGCTGAGATGATTACTGCCGGTGCGGTGAACGGCGAAGTGCACAAAGATGGTCGGGTGACTGTTAATGGCAAAACCGTTGCGACTGGTTCGACGAGTATTGGGCGTCAGAATATCTTTTCTGGCAGTACAAAGATTAATATTGGTGGTCGTGACTACTATGAAACGCCGAATGATCGCGCATTTCGGAGCGAGTCGATTGCCGCATTTGTATTCCTCGATCAAAACGGCGAGTTTATTGCAGCGATCCTCACCTCTTGTGGTAATCCAGTGCGTGGGGTGAAAGTGCCAAAGCCGGTTTATAAATGCGACAGCTTAAAGGCTGACAAAATCAGTAGCGCGGCTTACAAGTTTACAGCGGCAGCTACGGCTCAGAACGCGTCAATTGTTGGCTATCGATATGACTTTGGTGATGGAAAGAGCGAGTCGAGCCAGGCAAACACAATTTCCCACGCGTACGCTCAGTCGGGCGAATATGTCGCAAAGGTAATTGTGGATGTGAAGGTTGGTGATGAGGTAAAGCAAGTGACTGGCGAAGGATGTCAGGTGAAAGTCACTATTGCGCCTGAAGCGGCGTACTCCTGTGATAGCCTGTCGGCTCGTTTGATTAAGAAGGAAGATCGCTCGTATGCATTCGATCTGAAATATACCACCAGTGGCGATGCCAAGTTGAAGACGGTTGATTTTGCCTTTGGTGATGGTCAGGGTCGCGAAGGTGTAGCGCCGGATCAGTTAGATGGCGTATCTCATAGCTACGCAAAGACGGGAAACTACACCGCCAAGGCTACTCTGCATTTCCAAACGGGTGATGAAGGTGCGGCAGTAAAGAGTGACGAATGTCAGGTGTCGATTGAAATCGGCCAAGAGGTCTGTCCTCACAACCCATCTCTGCCCATTGGCGATGCACGTTGTGCCCCTCCTGTCCAGGAACTGCCAAAAACAGGCCCAATGGATATGATCAGTGGAGGACTGGGTATCGGGTCACTTGTCGCTGCTACCGGATATTGGTATGCGAGTCGACGCGGATTGCTCGATGCGTGGATGAGCCGCTAAAACAAATGAAATACGCCTTCGGGCGTATTTTTTTCGCATTCCGATCTGTATACTTTAGTTATATGTCTTCACTTTTTCATTCCTACTCACCTTTCCGTATTTTTATCACCTCAACCGTCCTTACTCTCCTTGTTCTTGGCCTCGTTCTGGGATATTTAGGCTGGCAAGCGGCACTCGTCGCGTTGATGCTGATGGTGATCGAACTGACGTTTAGTTTCGATAACGCCATCATTAATGCTCGTGTTCTGATGAAAATGACGCCATTTTGGCAAAAGATGTTTATGACAGTTGGTATTTTTATCGCGGTGTTTGGGATGCGGCTTGTCTTTCCGATTTTGATTGTTATGTTTTCATCTGGTCTGGGCTGGAATGAAGTAGTCAATTTGGCTCTTAAAAACCCCGAACAGTACGCTGAGGTACTCCACGAGGCACATCCTAGCATCGCAGCCTTTGGCGGTATGTTCCTTCTGATGCTTGCGCTCCATTTCTTTTTCGACCCCGGCAAGATTATTCATTGGTTTACAAAACTGGAGCAGCCCATGCAGTTGATCGGTCGCAAGTGGTTGCATGCAGTGGTGTCCACGGCTCTTCTTCTAGTTATTGTCTTTCTCCCTGGTAACAAGCATCCAGAAGAAGTGCTTGTGGCCGGTGCAGTGGGTATCTTCACCTATCTGATTGTGCATGGGGCGTCGGAACTTTTCACTCTGCAATACGAACGAGCCAAGCGGCAGGTTGGCAAGCAGGCTGCCCGTCAAGTCACACTCGCGGGACTTAGTTCGTTTATCTATTTGGAGGTGCTCGACGCCAGTTTTAGCCTGGATGGGGTGATTGGTGCCTTCGCGATTACTAAAGACGTCGTTCTGATTGCGGCAGGTCTGGGTATTGGAGCGTTGTGGGTTCGATCGCTTACACTTTTCATCGTTCGCCGTAAGGTACTCCATACCTATCGCTACCTGGAACATGGTGCCCACTATGTTATTGGTATATTGGCCATCACTCTGCTGATTGGTATCTTCTTTGAAATTCCAGAGGTGGTGGCGGGTCTTATCGGAATTATTGTTATCGGGCTATCAATAGTCCATTCTATTGCCTATAACAAGCTCCAAGTGAAAAAATAACAACACCTTTCTACTTACACATGTTGTAGGTTGGTTTGGAATAGGTCATAATAAAATTACCAACTTGATAAGCTGGATTATTCTCATGACTATAAAAGACGAGTGGAAGAAAATTCTAGTCCCAAGCGGGCGTGACTATGAACATTGTGTCAGTGTTTTTGAGGAAAAGTTTGGTATTGCGGTGCCACGATTTTCCAAGAGGCAGCTAACGGTTGAAAGTGACGGTAGGCTATTCGTTAAGGTGAAAAGTCGAGACATGCCTGAACTGCTACGGATTGGGTTTGGTGATGTTGGTATTATTTACACAGATATCTGTTTAGAGAAGCTATCTACTCTACCCTCTCTTGCCTATGATATTATCGGTTCCCCTCGGTTGCAGTTTTGCCTTCTTGTGCCAAAGAAAATGTACCATGAGTTCATTGAGCGTATTCATGATTTTAAACTTCAGCCGCTTTCTGTGTCGACTGCCTATCCGACATTCCTTGAAATGTGTTTGAAAAAGATCGAGGACGAGAGCCGACGATTGAATATTGTAATCTCAAAGTTTACCCCGTCCGGATCGATGGAGGCAATGCCACTGTTAGGAGTTTCTGATGCGGTGGCTGATGTCGTTAATACAGGCGCAAGTGCTGATGCCAACCACCTCATTCCGCTGTATCTCGCAGACATATCACCCGCTCTCCTCTATCGAAAGTAAGCCTACCCCTAGAGAGGGCTTCGTGGTATAATTCTCTGGAGATAAAGGGGCATAGTACAACGGTTAGTATAAAGGTCTCCAAAACCTTAGATCGTGGTTCGATTCCACGTGCCCCTGCCAAGTTGGAATTATGAAATGAGAACTGTTAATTCAGTTCTCATTTTAGTATCTATCTACGAATAGTATATGCCTACATTCTCTTCAAGAGTGACAGTATTATTAATGCTAGACAATGATATATAGAGGCTTCAAGTCATGCTCATTACTCAATCTACCTCCCTTTGAAATATTGTGTCTTTAGGATCGCCTATCATCAATCAGATAATGGTAGCTGTGCGAGTGTTTTTTCGTACGGGAATGTGAGAAGTAGTTCATCTGTCGTGTGTTTCCACTCTTCATGTCTATTTGGTGAATCTTTTCATGCCCTGGCTAAAAAACATAAACTTGGATATAGTATTGAAAAATGCTTAATTTAGTAGCATGCTATCATAGATAAGTTATATGTTCGATGTGAATTCACCATAACCAGGGGGAAGTACAATGCGACCAATCACACCGGATCTAATACGGCAATTAACTGACAAGGCTCGCACGGATGAGCGGAAACGTGCTTTTCATGTACTCCATAGTGATGGCGAGGCGTTTAATCGCATGCTTATTGCTGGTGTAAAGGGATCGTATGCCGCACCGCATCGCCATACTACAAAGTTCGAGGTCTTTACCTATGTTCAAGGTGATTTGGTGGTAGTGGAATTCCACGACGATGGTTCCATTAAGCATACATACGACCTTCGCGAATGTCCATACGTTGAAGTTCCGCCGATGACATGGCACGCTGTATTTTTTGTTTCAAACGAGTGGGCATTTATGGAAATGGCTCTGTGGCCCGATAGATACGATTCTACTGACAAAGAATTTGCACCGTGGGCTCCAAGTGAATTTGATTCAAATGCTATGACATATGTTGAAAAACTCATAGAAAAGATGGGCACCTTTCAAGATAAATGACAGATTTGCCCAGCTAGCTCATCAACTTTGCCGGCAATCTCGTCAAATATCTCCCCCTCGTACTGTTGGGTATTTTTTATGGCGGTGCGATGCCCCTCGCCAATGTCTACAATACTCCAGTTGAGGGTATTTTGAGGTAGGGTAATGAATTGATCTGCTTCATCAATCACCCGCTGATTCATACAGATAGTAACATCCTGTGCATCGGTGCGTTCTTGGGTGAGTTGATGAGATGTGTCCTTCGCATATTTTTCAATCCCGTGCGTCTCTAGCAGCGAGATTGTATTAGCAAAGTATTGTCGCTCCTCGGCACTGTCTAGGTCGACATTAGTACCACTAGAGCTGACCTCGATGTTGGGGATTTGTAGCGAGCGCAGGTAGGTCTCGGCAATGAGACTTCGTAGAACATTGCCTCTGCATATAAGATGTATTTTCATGATTTATCTCCTATTTAAACCAGTAATGCGACGGAACTTATTGTGGCGCCGGCTGCCAAGGCATACTTCGCGAATTTTTCACCTCTTTTGATAGCAAATTTCGTGCCGATATAACTTCCCAATGAGCCGCCGATAATTCCCGCCAACGCATGGGGCCATAGGAAGTTTCCAAACGACACAAGTACGATGAAGATAACGGTAGATTGTACCAAGCCAATGATTCTGCGGATTGCAGTGCTCTGCAGGGTGTTCAGATGAAATACTTGCATCAACACGATAGCGATAAATATTGAGAAGGCACTGCTAGTGACGAACGAGCTTGCCAGTAGTAAAGTGCCGAGCAGGATCATCCCAAGTATCTTCCCCCTTCTTTCCATATGTATGTCTTTTCGGCGAATAAATAATAAAGGGAGCGATACGATTGTAAGAACCGCGAGAATAGGCTTGAATACTTCCGTGGAGATGTGTTGCAAAAAGAACGGCCCCATTAGTGAGGCACCGAGAGTGAGGACTACAAGTAGTGTAATGAACTTCCTGCCGTGCGGCATGTGATTGCTTCCGTGAAATGCCGCCAGAGAGCTGCCACCCATCCCAAGAGCCATAAATGCCCCAGTGGTGGCACCTTGGGCGGGAGTCATGCCTGCCAGTAGCCAGTAAGGGGCCATGATAAAGCCTCCGCCACCTCCAGCCACTCCACTTAGGATACTTGATAGGAAAGCAACTATAAAGGTTGCTATATGAATTAATTCCATAAATAAAAAATCTTTCTTTAGTTATTTAATTGTAGAGAGTTATGCCTGCGCGACGGGCATCTATGTAGTTTTAATATAGCATATGTGTTTACGTATGTCAATGCGGCTGTTTAGTTTGCTATTATAAGGAAATGACAGAACGACTTACTCTAGTAGACGAAAATGATCAACCGATTGCCGTTGGTGATCGTAAAGAAGCCTGGGCGAAGGGCTATTATACCCGCAATATTCGTATTGTGCTTCGAGACGAAAATGGACGAATGCTCTCTCAAAAACGTAGTATGAAGAAGGATCTTTATCCCGGAATGTGGACCGTCGCTGCGGGTGGTCACGTGGATGAGGGTGAAACTTGGGACGAGGCCGCTCTAAGGGAAATGGAGGAAGAAATTGGCGTGTCAACTCCCCTGAAGCTTATTGGAGATTTTAGCTTCAAAAACGATGAGGACGACAAGAAAGTGCGACAGATCATCCATGTTTATGAGGGA
>CBIFWO010000018.1:0-18300 GCA_966186595.1 uncultured bacterium
GCCCGGTTTTCTACCAGAGCAGCGCCGCACGACAGCGATTTAGAAAATGTCATAGACATGACCCTGGAATTAATGCTATACTTTGTATAGTATTAAGGAGGAACTTATGGCAAAAATTGCTGTTTTTGTTGGGAGCTTGCGTCAGAATTCAACGAATAAAATGTTAGCAGAGGCGTTAGTAAATGTCGCACCGGACGAAATGGAGTTTGAATATATTGACATTCATTTGCCGCTTTATAACGAGGATGTGGAATATGCCGGAATTCCACAGGAAGTGCAGCAGGCAAAGCAAGCAGTCGAAGCTGCTGACGGAATTTTGTTTGTGACGCCGGAGTATAATCGCAGTGTGCCGGGTGTTTTGAAAAACGCCATTGATTGGATTTCGAGGCCATATGGGCAAAGTTCATTTGCCGGCAAGCCGGTTGGTATTGTCGGTTCGTCAATTGGGCCAGTTGGAACGGCGGCTGCGCAGGCGGACCTGCGGGGAATTATGCTTTTTCAAAATGCAAAGGTTCTTGGTCAGCCGGAAATTTATGTAGCGAATGCATCGGAAGTCTTTGACGAAAGCGGACAAGTCCAAAGCGAGCGCTGGGAGAAGAATTTTAAACAATACATGGAAGCATTTTCTACCTGGATTCACCGGGGCTAGTCGTACCAGAGGCGATGACGTATACTGGTGGGTATGTTAGATATCCGTTTTATCCGTGAGAATGCCGCGGCCGTGGCTGAAAATGCTCGTGCCAAAGGCTATGAAGTCAATATTGATGAGCTTCTTCGGGTAGATAGTCGGCGCCGTGAACTGCAAACTAGGGCTGACGAACTACGCGAAAAACGCAATAACATTTCCTCACAAATGAAGGGCGCTCGACCTACCGAGGAGCTGATCGCCGAAGGCAAGGCGGTGAAGGATCAACTTGGTGGTGTTGAGGATGAGCTGCGGCAGGTCGACGGAGAGTTCACGAATCTCCTAAAGAAGGTGCCGAACATGGCGCTGGCAGATGTGCCCTACGGTGAAACCGAAGATGAAAACGTGGTCGCCAAAAGGGTCGGCGAGCCAAAATCTTTTGACTTTACGCCAAAAAACCACGCCGAACTGGCCGAGGCGAAAGGCTGGCTCGACAAAGAGCATGCCGCTAAGGTGACTGGCTCTCGCTTTGCCTATTTAAAAGGTGATTTAGTAAAACTGCAATTTGCGCTCATCCAATTCATCATGGACAAGTTGAGTGATCAGGCATTCTTGGACGAAGTAATCGCTGAAAATAATCTGCAGGTGAGCAACAAACCATTCCTGCCCGTGCTGCCACCACTGATGCTTCGAACGGAACTTTACGACGCGATGGATCGGTTAGAGCCGAGGGATGATCGCTATAAGATCGAAGGCGAAGAGCTATGGCTCCAGGGAAGTGCCGAGCATGTCCTGGGTAGCATGCATGCTGACGAAATCTTTGACGAGAAAGATTTGCCCGTTCGCTATATCGGCTATGCGACCAGTTTCCGACGCGAAGCCGGAACGTATGGTAAGGATATGGAGGGCATGTTCCGCATGCACCAATTTGACAAGCTAGAGATGGAAAGTCTGACGAGCAAAGAGGCTGGACTCGGTGAGCATCTGCTTCTGATTGCCATCCAGGAAAAAATCATGCAGCTCCTCGGGATTCCGTATCAGGTACTGATGAAATGTACGTTTGATATTGGCAAGCCAAATGCGCGCGGGGTTGATATCGAAGCATGGCTGCCTGGTCAGGAAAAGTACCGCGAGACGCACACGGCGGATTACATGACAGATTATCAGGCTCGCCGGCTTAAAACGCGCGTGCGAAAGACTGAGGGAACGGTCGAGTTGGTTCATACGAATGATGCGACGGCGCTTCCGCTGAGTCGCGGACCAATTGCCATTATGGAAAATTATCAGCAGGAGGATGGATCGATTGTAGTCCCAGAAGTTCTGCGTCCATATCTCGGTGGGCGAGAGGTTTTGTAGCTGGTGATTTACCTGATTGGTGGGCCGGCACGTTGCGGTAAGTCGACCTTAGCGAAAAGGGTACGTCGTGAGATTGACGGTCAGATTATTAGTAGCGATGCTCTTATAGAAAGCCTTCTCAAAAATCTTAAACCCGAATGGACACCGGATATCTTTGTGCACGAGATCGATCCGATCAAAAAGCTTTCCGGAGATGCAGCAAAACTTGAGCGTCTCCGTCGACGTGATAAAGCCATGTGGCCATTTTTAATGAGCTATATCGGACACACAAATCAAGTAAGAGATTCTGTGTTGGTTGAGGGAAATATTTGGCCGGATGCTATTTCTCAGCTAGAACATCATCACAGAGCGGCATTTATGGTCGACACCTCATCACCCGAAATTCAGGCTCATCATTTGATAACTATTCGCGACTCGGATATGAATGAAAACAATTGGATGAAAGATTGGTCCGACGAACGTCTAAAGGAGTGGGCGCACTTTAATCTGCTGCGGAGTCGGCTCTATGTTGAGCTATGTCAAAAGTATGGATATAACTTTTTTGATATGGCGGATGGTGGGATCCAGACGGCCCAGGACAGGGCATTTGAATATCTCCTCAGTTCAGAGGTATAATAAAAGAACAAGCCCTCGAAAAGGGAAGGAGGTAGCATGATTACAGCCATCGACATCACCGGTGTTAAGTATGAACTTGACGCGACGACCAAAAAGTATGTCACGAAAAAGGTCGGACGGCTCGATCGCTACTTGCCACGCCATGCTAGGAAAAGTGTGAGTGCTGAGGTAAAGCTTCGTCAGATCAATGCGGATCATGGCAATAAATATGAGGCCGAGGTGATTCTCTATCTGCCAGAGAAAACGCTGACTGCGAAGGATTCAACGTTAAATATGCTGGCTGCCGTTGATATTGTCGAGGCAAAGCTGGTGACTCAGCTTCATAAATACAAGGAAGCGACTATTCCGCATATCGGCCACCGCGGAATGTTGAGTCGATTTAAGCGGAGTTATGCACGCGAACAGTAACCCTTTTCTCTCTTAGAAAAACGGCGTATAATGTAAAACAGTGTTTTACAGAATTTGCTAGAGAGAAGTGAGGGAATGATGGTTAGTCGTCAAAAGATACTGACAAAAGTATTTGGTGATCCGCAAGCGCGGAAGTTGAAAGCCCTTCAGAAAAAGGTAGGGGCTATTAATGACCTTGCTGATACTTACAAAAAAATGAGTGATGCCAAGCTGAAGAAGCAGACGCAGGAGTTTAAGAAGCGCCTGGAAGGAAAAGAGACGCTCGATACGCTGCTGCCTGAAGCTTTCGCGGCTGTACGCGAAGCGAGTGATCGCGTGCTTGGGATGCGCCACTTTGATGTGCAGCTGATCGGTGGCATGGCGCTTCATGAGGGCAATGTGGCCGAAATGAAAACCGGTGAAGGAAAGACGCTCGTTGCGACACTTCCGAGCTATTTAAACGCACTCGAGGGTAAGGGTGTGCATGTCGTGACAGTGAATGATTATCTGGCGCAGCGTGATGCAAGCTGGATGGGGCAGGTATATGACTTTATGGGTCTCAGTGTCGGTGTGATTATTAATGATGCCTCGTTTGTATTTGATAAGGATTATGACAACAAGGCACACGATGATCCTCGTATGCGAAAACTCCGCCCGGTGACGCGCAAGGAAGCATATGCAGCGGATATCACTTATGGAACAAACAACGAGTTTGGTTTTGACTACCTCCGTGACAATATGGTGAATGAAGTCGAGCTACTTCGTCAGCGGGAACTGAATTTTGCGATTGTGGACGAGGTTGACTCGATCTTGATTGATGAGGCGAGGACGCCGCTCATCATCAGCGCACCAGCTGCCGAGAATCCAGAAAGCTACTACCAGTTCGCTAAAATTTCGGCTAAGCTCGTGCCGGATGATTATGTTTTGGACGAGAAGCGCCGCAGTGTCGCTCTTACTGATGAGGGCGTCGAGAAGGTGCAAAAACTGCTGGGAATAAAAAATTTGTACAGCCCGGAATATGTTCGCTCTGTCTATCACATGGACCAGGCGCTGCGTGCACAGACGCTATTTAAACGCGATAAAGATTACGTCGTAACCAATGACGGCGAGGTGATCATTGTCGACGAGCACACTGGTCGTTTGATGCAAGGACGCCGCTACAACGAGGGGCTTCATCAAGCAATCGAAGCCAAGGAAAGTGTGCCGGTGCTTCAGGAAAGCATGACGCTCGCGACAATTTCGTTCCAGAATTATTTCCGTTTATACAACAAACTGTCGGGAATGACAGGTACGGCGTTCACCGAAGCTGAGGAGTTCCAGCAGATCTATAGTTTGGATGTGATTCAGATTCCATCAAACAAACCCCTTGTGCGTGAAGATCACGAAGATCTGATCTTTAAAACGGAGAAGGCGAAACTGAAGGCAGTTGCTGATGCTATCAAGGAATATCACAAAAAAGGTCGACCAGTGCTGGTCGGCTCGGCGTCGATTGCCAAGAACGAATTGATCGCGGATTACCTAGACAAAGAAAAAATTCCTTACGAAATTTTGAATGCCAAGAACAATGAGCGTGAGGCGGCGATTGTGGCCAAAGCGGGTGAGAAGGGTGCTATTACACTTGCAACAAATATTGCCGGTCGTGGTACAGACATCGTGCTTGGCAAGGGCGTGAAGGAGCTTGGCGGTTTGGTGGTGATCGGCAGTGAGCGGCATGAGTCTCGCCGTATTGATAATCAGCTTCGTGGTCGTGGTGGGCGCCAGGGTGATCCGGGTGAGACGCAGTTTTATGTCTCAACCGAAGATGACCTGATGCGTATTTTCCAGGGTGAACGAATTGCGTCGCTTATGGATCGTCTAGGTGTTGATGAGGACCAGCCAATTCAGAATAAGGCGGTGTCTAAAACGCTCGAAGCTGCACAAAAGCGAGTGGAAGGCTACAACTTTGATACGCGTAAAAACGTTGTTCAGTATGATAATGTGATCAATCGCCATCGCCGTGTTGTCTACACGATGCGTCGCAAGATCTTGGAAGGCGATGACATCAAGCCGGAAATTGAGCGCCTGATTCGCGAGAAACTGCAGGATCTTACTGCCATTCCGGCGAAAAACAATCCAAAGTTTGTCGAGGAATTCGAAGGCGTATTCCCACTTGATGACAAGAAGATCATGACCATTGGCGAAGAAAAGAAAGATAAACTTCGTCTAGATTCTGCATTGCAAGCAACCCTGGAATTATACAAAGAAAAGGAAGATGAGCTTGGCGATGAAATCATGCGAAAGGTTGAACGCGAGGTGTACTTGCAGGTGCTTGATACGCTCTGGATGCAGCACCTCGAAAACATGCAGCACCTGCGTGAAGGAATTCACTGGCGTAGTGTGGGCCAGCGTGATCCGCTAGTCGAGTATCGTAGTGAATCTCAAAAATTGTTCGAGAGTTTACAGGCGACACTTCGTGATGAAGTACTTCGTACGATTATGCATGTTCACAAACATGATGTCATTGTGAACGAAGAGGAAGAGCACGATACTGAACTAACACGCCTCGCTGAAGGCGCGGTAGAACAGGGTGTGAATGAGATCACTAGTGGCGAAGAGAATCGTGACAAGGACTTTAAAACCAAGAAAGCCAAAACGACACAGGACGCCAACAAACAAAAGAACGCAGCGCGCAAGAAAAAGAAAGCCCAGCGTCAAAACCGCAAAAAACACCGCTAGAAACGACACTTTAAAAGTGATAAAATAACCACCAGTATTTTTAGTAATTTCTAGCGAGCAGGAGAGGGTTTTGAAACACGTTGTTGAGGAAGTAAGGTTGTCAAATGGAGCACGTGGGTTGTTGATTGATATTCCCGATGCGACTGTGATGAGCTTTCAGTTCCAATTTCGGGCAGGCAATCGATACGTCAAAAATAAGGATATTTACGAGACGGCACATGTCATGGAACATATGGCCTTTGGCGCGAATGCTCGATTTAAAAGTGAGCACGAATACGAGGCAGAATTCACAAAAAACGGCGCATATCATAATGCCTATACGAGTGATCTTTCTATGGTGTATGTGGCCGACTGTGCCGATTTTGAATGGGATCGAATTTTTGATTTGCAACGTGTGGCGATCTGTCAGCCAAAGTTTAACAATGTTGAACTTGAAGCAGAAAAAGGCAATGTCAAAAGCGAATTGACCGGGTATCTCAATAATCACAACCGCGTGCTTTGGCCAAAAATCCAGCAGCTACTTGGTGAGGATATCTATACGTTTTGGCAGCGACTGCAGACCATTTCAACAGTAACACTGGCTGATATTCGCGAGCATCATAAGCGTACACACACAACAAACAATATGCGCTTTGTTATTGCTGGTAAACTTCATGGTCGCAAAGCGGAAATCAAGCGCCAGCTGGAAGATTGGGAGCTACATGCTGGCGAACGTTTCGAAGTGCCGCGTGATGAGCTATCTCGTGCCAACCCTACACTTATTCGTCGTAAGGAAGCATCGAATCTGACGTTTGGCTGGTCAATGATGATGCCGCGTGAACTCAGCGATGACGAAGCGGAGGCGATGGCGTGTCTGGATCAAATTTTAACAGGCACAATGCACTCGCGAATTTATGGGGCTGCGCGAAAGAAAGGGCTAGCCTACGGTGTCTTTTCCGACACATCAGTTGGATTTCATGACTCATCCTGGGATTTTGGTGGCCAAGTGAATCTGGATACAGCCGCAGGGCTTTTTGACATTATCGTGCGTGAAATGAAGCATGTACTAGATGGCAAAATCACCGAGGAAGAGCTGGGCGCAGCAAAATCGTACGCATTGGGACGTTATCAAATGGGTGCGCAGACTGTGGCGCAAATCAGCAACTTTTATACTGGTCGGTATTTTGCTGATGGATTCGTGAAAGATTATGAAAAGGTTCCGGATTCTATTCGCAAGGTGACGCGCGACAAAATGGTAACAACCGCCCGCGAATTTATCACCAGTGATGCATGGGTGATGGCGGGCGTGAGCAGTGGTGAAAAAGAAGAAATCGTCGCGCTCAATGACAAACTAGCGACCTTGTTTGAAAAAACGGTAAAATAGAACTATGAAGATTGCTATCGCCGGCTATGCCATCGAGGGAAAATCGAATTTTGATTATTTCTCACGGCAAGGTCACGAGCTGACGATACTTGATGAGCGGTCAAATCTCACCACTATTCCGGTAGGGGTTCCGTCGAGGTTAGGCGATGAAGCCCTTGAAAATCTGGATGATTTTGACATGGTAGTCCGCACGGCGAGCCTTGCGCCGTCAAAACTGGCTGGAGCACGTAAGATATGGTCAGCAGCAAACGAATTTTTCGCAAGATGTCCAGCGCCAATTATTGGCGTGACCGGGACAAAGGGTAAGGGAACGACGGCCAGTCTGGTGACGAGTATGTTACGAGCTGCTGGAAAGACCGTTCATCTGGTCGGAAATATAGGCGTGCCTCCACTCGATGAACTCGAGAAAGTTACTGCCGATGACATTGTAGTATATGAGCTCAGCAGTTTTCAGCTATGGGATATCGAGATGTCACCGCACGTTGCCGTTGTGCTCATGATCGAACCCGATCATCTGGATGTTCATGCTAATCTTGATGAATATGTTGAGGCCAAAAAGAACATTGTTCGCTTCCAGGGTGCGGGTGATGTGGTTATCTATCATCCTATAAATAGATTTTCAAAGGAATTGGGTGAATCTTCACTGGCAGTGAAGCGACCTTATATCACGCGCGATTTTACACATGCGAAGGGGGGTTCATTCTGGTATGGAGAGAAAGAGCTCTTTCCACTGTCTATATTAAAATTGCCCGGCGCACATAATATAGAGAATGCCTGTGCGGCAATTAATGCCGTCATGGCCATTTTACCGGGCTGCGATCTTACCCTGATGCAAAAAGGGATGAGTGATTTTACTGGCCTGCCGCATCGCTTGAAATTCATTGAGGAAATCGCGGGGGTAAAGTATTACGATGACAGTATCGCGACGACGCCAGGAAGTGCAATCGCTGCACTAAAATCTTTTAATATACCGAAGGTAATTATTTTAGGCGGATCAAGCAAGGGAGCGGATTTTTCCGAGCTAGCAAAAGTGGCCGTGAAAAATAATGTGACACATGCAGTTTTGATTGGCGCCGAGGCGCCGGCGATCGAGCGGGAGTTGACTAAAGTGGGGATTCCTCTGACGAATTTGGGCAGGGCGACGATGACGCAAATCGTTCGCACCGCCCGAGATGTCGCAAATTCTGGCGATGTCGTCATCCTCAGTCCAGCCTGTGCAAGTTTTGGTATGTTCAAAAGCTATAGCGATCGTGGCGATCAATTTGTTGAGGCGGTTCGTGATTTGAAGGCGCATGATGCAGCCGCTGCTTAAACGTCTCCAGACCTTAAGGAAGGCAGTCGGTGATGCGTACGATCGTCTCACTCTTGATGATAAAAAGCGGGTTGCTGACGCGCTGGAGAAGGAGCTCACCGCGCCAGAAATTTGGAATAATCCTACTGCCGCACAGAATAAAAGCAAGCAACTTGCGGCGCTGCATGCGGCAATTACGCCATGGGAAACACTCAGAGCCCAGGTGGCCGATATAGGTGAACTTATGGAAATGGGAGATGACAGTCTACTCCCTGAATTCGAGGTGCAAATCGATGCATTGGAACGAGAATTTGCCGAGCGAAAAAAAGAGCTGCTTTTTGATGGCAAATATGATGATCATAATGCTATTTTGCGCCTTAGTGCTGGAGCGGGTGGAACGGATGCCCAGGATTGGACCGAGATGCTTGAGCGAATGTATTTACGCTGGGCTGAAAGGTCAGGTTTGGAAGCGTCAATCATTGAACGATCTGCAGGCGAGGAAGCAGGGGTTAAATCAAGCGTCATTGAAATTGCCGGCCCGTATGCTTACGGCAAGCTGCGTTCCGAGCATGGCGTTCACCGGCTAGTGCGGCTCAGCCCGTTTAATAGCGATAATCTTCGCCAGACGAGCTTTGCGCTGGTCGAGGTGCTGCCGCAAATTGATACGCCTGAGGAAGTTCAGCTCAATGACAAAGACCTTCGTGTTGATGTGTATCGCGCAGGTGGCCACGGCGGGCAAAGCGTTAATACGACCGATAGCGCAGTACGTGTGACGCATCTTCCTACCGGTATCACTGTGGCGATTCAGAACGAACGCTCTCAGCTTCAGAATAAGGAAACCGCGCTTAAAATTCTACGATCCAAACTCGTCCAGCTCCAAATGGAACAGCATGCGCAGTCGATTACTGATCTTCAAGCGGGCGAATCCGCGAGCTGGGGGAGTCAGATTCGCAACTATGTGCTGCACCCGTATTCTCTGGTGAAGGATACGCGGACCAAGTATGAGGAGCGTGACACCTCAGCGGTGCTAGATGGCAAAATCGACAATTTTATCACAGCATTTCTTGAGATGAAAAAAGATTAAACCAGGCAGGCACGTACTCTCGTCTAGGCGTAGGCGGTATGCTACAATAGTCCAAGATGATTCTGTTAGATAGGGTTACAAAATCATATGGCAAAGATATGAAGCCTGCGATTAATCGCGTCAGTTTGCATGTCGAGCCAAAAGAATTTGTGATCCTCGTCGGGACGAGTGGTGCTGGAAAAACGACGTTACTTCGTCTCTTAACTCGCGAGGAAAAGCCGACGAGTGGCAAGATTGTGGTAGGTGGAATCGACTACGATACATTAAAGGATAAACATATTCCGCTGCTTCGTCGTAAGATTGGTGTGGTGTTTCAGGACTTTAAACTGTTGCCACAACGAACGGTCTTTGAAAACGTGGCGTTTGCCTTAGAAATTGCCGGAATGACGAATAAAGAAATCAAAAATACCGTTCCAAAAGTCATTGAACTTGTCGGTCTGGCTGGGAAGGAAAAACAGTTTCCACACCAACTTTCCGGTGGTGAAAGACAGCGCGTGGCGATTGCTCGTGCTGTCGTTCGCCAGCCAAAAATCTTGATTGCCGACGAGCCGACGGGCAACCTGGATCCAAAACACAGTTGGGATATCGTACGGCTTCTTGAGAAGATTAACAAATACGGAACGACGGTCCTCTTGACGACCCATAATGTCGAAATTGTGAACAAGCTCAAGCGCCGTGTTGTTACGCTAGAGCACGGCAAGATTACGAGTGATCAGGTGCAGGGGAGTTATAGGCAATGAGCAAGAAAAAACTTGACGCCAAAGCGTTCGCGCAACAAAAACGCAAGCGCCGACAGTGGATTACATTTATGCGAATGTGCCGCTATGGTATAAATAACTTTACTCGTAATGCCTGGCTAACGATTGCAGCGACCGCTGTGATGACTATTACGCTGCTTGTTATTCTAATGACGTTGGTTGCGCGTAATGTTCTGGTTGATACTGTCGCAGAGATTCAAAAAAAAGTTGATATGTCGATCTACGTTAAGACCGATATTCGGCAGGTGGACGTCAACAAGATCCAGCAAAATCTCGAGAAATTAGCGACCGTCAAGGAAGTAACCTACAAAAGTCCAGAAGAGGCACGTCGAGATTTTGCGACGGACCATAAAAAGGATGGAAGCACGCTGGAAGCGTTGAATGTGGCTACGAACGTTCTTCCTGGGACATTTCGAATCGTTTTGCAGGATATCAACCAGACAGACGAACTTCGCCATTTTGTCGAAACAGACGAGACATACAAAAAGAACGTTGCGCCTAACCGTGAGCCATCCTTTGCTGGTCAGCGCCGTGCTGCCATCCAGGAAATTGGTGGCTGGGTCGCTTTTGCTGAAAAGGCTGGTTTGGTTGCAAGCGCGATCTTTGTGATAATCTCATCACTCATCGTCTTTAATACCATTCGAATGGCAATTTTCAACCGCAAGGACGAGATCCAGATGATGAAGCTTATTGGGGCGGATCGTAATTTTATTCGCGGACCGTTTGTGGTTGAAGCAATCGTGTACGGCTTTATCGCAGCAATTATCGCGACTGCTCTTGGCGTAGGAATACTTTACTTAGCAAGTGATACCCTAACAGAGAAGGGTATTATCGTTGCGGGAACGATCAACTTTCTGACAATCTATATCGGGTTCGTGCTTCTTGGTATGATCTTTCTCGGAGCCTTGATTGGCGTTATTTCGTCACTCCTTGCAACGCGTCGATACCTCCATATTTAATAAATTTGCCGATGTTTATGGCCTTGACGGCCTATACCGCTTATGATAAAGTGAAAAGTAATGAAGCGACGGTCCACCACACCAGTTTCAAAAGGGTTAGTCACGCGCTCTACACTCGTGGCGGCCGCTGCTTTAATGGCGATTGCAGCACCTCTTTCGATTGTGCCACAGGTCTATGCTGATCCATTCGATGATCAAATTCGTGCCATTCAGCGCGAAATTGATGCTTATCAGAGTGAAGCACAAAAATTTCGGAGTCAAGCCGATTCATTACAGCGACAGCTGGACATTATAACCAATGAGAAGGCGCAGATTCAGGCGCAAGTTGATCTTAGTCAGGCAAAATTCGATAAATTACAGATTGACATTGCTAAGACCGAAAAGGATATCCAGAGCAATAAGGATGCACTTGGCGAAACGATTGCCAATATTTATGTCGATGACAAGATCTCACCCCTTGAAATGCTGGCGAGCAGTAAGAATATCGGTGACTATGTCGACAAGCAAGAATATCGATCATCGATCCGTGATAGTTTAACGAGTACAATTGATAAGATCAAGCAACTTAAGAAAGAGCTTGAGGCGCAAAAAAAAGAAACAGAACGTATTTTAGGTGATCAGACCAATGCTCGCAACGCGCTTGCCGCAAAGGAAGCGGAGCAACAGCAGTTGGTAAATGAAACACGGGGTCAAGAGGCTGCGTATCAGGGTCTTGCTGCGCAAAGTAACGCTCGCAAGCTAGAAGTTCAGCGACAGCAGCAGGCTGCAATCGAAGCAGCAATGCGTCGTGCTGGCGGTGGAAGCTATAATCTGCTCCCAGGAGATCCAAATAAAGGTGGATATAGGTGGGATGGAGCATGTTGGGTTGATTCGAATGCGATTTCACATGGAGGATATATTCCAATTCCTGCAGGTTCAATAGAGGGCACCGTCGATCCTAATCAAGTCGGAAGGGATCCTCTCGGCTACGGCTGCCGACAATGTGTAAGCTATACGGCATGGAAGGTGCTTCAGAAAACCGGCAGGGCATTCCAATATTGGGGCAATGCTAACATGTGGCCGTCAAGTGCCCGCAATAATGGTTTTTCTACTGGTAGTACTCCTCGAGTTGATTCTGTTGGTGTTATTTCTGCAGGGCAGTATGGACACGTTGTATGGGTGGAAGCGGTTAATGGTGACGGGACGATCGATATTAGCCAATATAACTATCTCAATGCTGGTGGTTCGGGTTGGGGACACTATAGTAAAATGCGTGTATCCGCCGCTACCTACGATACGTACATTTACTTCTAGCTTGTAATAAGTACAACCTCTATAGCGTACCTTTTCCTGGTGCGCTATACTTGTATAAGCATTAAATGTATGAGGGAACCGGGTGGCCGATAATCGACAATCTATGGCTGTAGAGACTCAGCAGTCGCGCGGGGGTATATCGCGTAATGTTTTTTTCTTGACAATTGTCGTTGTTGCCTTGATTAGCTTTGTTGCGGGCACGCGTAGTAATGAGATCCTAGGGGTAGTAGGGCCGATATTTGGCCTGAAAGTTGCGACGGGCTCGATCGATTTATCCAGTGTGGAGAAGACGTATCGTGAGCTAAAGGCTAATTATGACGGGGACCTTGATAAGCAGAAACTGATTGACGGAGCAAGTCGTGGATTGGTTGAAGCAACTGGCGATCACTACACTGTCTTTATGGATGCTAAGGAGGCGGCAGAGTTCGACAAGGAACTGAGTGGCCAGATTGGTGGCGGTATTGGGGCCGAGATAAGCGTGCGTAATGATCAGCCTACGATTGTTCGGGTGATTAGTGGTAACCCGGCGGAGAGCGCTGGCTTAAGGGTGGGCGACATCCTTGTTGCGATCAACGATGAATCGACACGTGATTGGACCGCCGACAAGGCTGCTGGCAAAATACGAGGCGAGCCAGGAACGACAGTCAAACTTGTTGTGGCGCGTGGATCAGAAGAAAAAGAGTTTACTGTGACTCGTCAAAACGTCAGCAATCCCAGCGTTGAAAGTAAGGTTGAAGACGGCATTGGCATTATGACGATTACTCGTTTTGATGATGAGACGGCAGATCTTGCCAGAAGAGCGGCGGAAGATTTGAAGTCCAAGGGTGTCAGGGGGGTGATCCTGGATCTTCGGAGTAATGGCGGCGGAACGGTGCCGGCAGCAGAGGGTGTGGCGAGCCTCTGGCTCGATAACAAGAAAGTGATCGCAACAGAGCGAGCGGCAAATAATATGACCGAAGAGCTTCGTGCTAAGGGCGAGGCTGTACTAAAAGATGTACCAACTGTTGTACTGGTGAATGGCGGTTCGGCAAGTGCGAGTGAAATTGTGGCGGGTGCCCTTCAGGATCACAAGGCGGCTATCTTGGTTGGGGAGAAGACATTTGGCAAGGGATCGGTGCAAAAAATTATCAGTCTGGGCGCAGGTGCAAAGTTGAAAGTAACGATTGCGCGCTGGTACACGCCAAATAACAAGAATATTACCAAAGAGGGGATCGCACCAGATATAAAGGTGGAGCTGACGGCAGAAGATGCCAACGCTGGCCGTGATCCGCAGCTTGGTGCTGCTAAGGAGCATCTCCGGTAGCGCTTGTGCTTTTGGACGATATTCAGTACTATGGGAGATAATATGGACGTAAAGAAAAAGATCCTACTCGTAGAAGACGATACGGCGTTAGCCGCTGTCTATAAATCTCGCCTAGAGCTTGAGGGCTTTGAGGTTCGTGAGGTTAATAACGGTGAAGAAGCCTTGTCGGCAGCGATTGAATTCAAGCCGCATCTTATTCTCCTCGATGCAATGATGCCAAAGATTAGTGGATTTGATGTTTTGGATATTCTTCGCAATACGCCTGAAACGACGAATATTCGTGTGATTATGCTGACTGCACTTAGTCAGCCAAAGGATAAAGAACGTGCCGAAGCACTTGGCGTTGATGACTATCTGGTGAAGTCACAAGTGGTGATTGGTGATGTGGTTGAGCGCGTCAAGCATCATCTAGAACTTGATAAGTAAAGGAAGATATCGAAAATGCCGCATCGACTGATGCGGTTTTTAGCGTAAACACCTTATTGACATATAATAAATATCCTGCTAAGATAATATTATAACCATAAGTAAAAACAAATATGAATGAGCGTAGACAATCATTTCCTCCAGTAGTAGAAGTCCCCGAAGGACACGATCAGTTCTTGGCTAACCTTGAACCTGGACAGAAAGAGCGGGACTTTGATGCCGAGGGCAGGATGGTAGAGGTTAGTGCTGGCGACTTTTGGCGTAAGAAGATGCTTGGCGAACACGCGGCAAAGTTGCTGGCTGAGAAGGGCGAGCTGCTTGGAGTCGTGACGAGAACAAATCCAAAAACGGGAGAGAAGACACCGCTTAAGGTGGTCAATCTTAGTAACGAAGATCTGGGAACGGATGTTGATCTGAACAATCCCAATTATCGTGCTCGTAGTGCTCAAATGGGGCTGCCGGAAAATGGTAATGCCTTACAAGAAGTTTTTGAAGCACGGGAAGAAGCCAAAAAGTTAGCTGAGACCGTAGCCCAACAATCTGACGTGCATGATCCTGGTGTTCAATATCGTGCTGTGAGGGAACGACGCGCACGTGAGCGTACGCAGATAGATGATGACGACATGAGCAAAGTGACCTATATGCGCTAACATGCACCAAATCAAAAAATCCCGCTTGTGTGCGGGATTTTTATTGAGTTCCTATTCTACAACAACAAGAGTACGTTTTGTTGTCTTGCCAGTAAAGCGACCTTTTTTCACCTTTTTAAAGGCGACCGTGCCATCTTGGGCGGCGTGAATTGTGTAGTCCTTGCTCATGAAGGTACCTGGACCTGCAATTTTGGTGCTACCGGTCTGACGTACGAGAACCTCTCCGGTAGAGACTTTTTGGCCGCCAAAACGTTTGACGCCAAGACGCTGTCCGGCGTTGTTGTGGATGTTCTTGCTAGAACCACCTGCTTTGACGTGTGACATGGATTAACTCCTTATAGTTTCTAAAACAATCTGTATTATTGTACTTCAACAGATGTAATACGTCAAGCTTTTGTAAGCACTAAAAGCTCGCGGGCGACAATCTGGTCTTCACGGTAGTAGAGAAGTTCTTCGATCTGGATATTTTTGAATGTTGGTTGAACAAATCCTAGTTGCGCAAGTTTTTTGATCAGAGGAAGGTGAGTAAGGTGGCTTTCGCTGTCGCGCCAGGCGGGAACGGCAAGGCATAGTGGTGTACCGGGTTGCAGTTGGCTTCCAATATTTCTGAGAAATTCTGAGATGATATGATCGCAGTTTTTCTTTACTTGATCGAGTTTTTCAGGAGAAGGTGGGGCGCTGAATGGTTGTCCGAGATAGGTTTCACACGCGACGGCTGAAATAGGGGGTTGCCACTTTGTAGTCATGGCGTCACCTTGGTGAATGGTGAGATCCATATTGAGATGATGCGAGTCGGCAAGCCATTTAAGGTTGGCCTGAGAGAAATCGACCATCTTTTCTGAGAGGTCGGTGCCGTAGATAGAGTAACCTTGCAGAGCGGCTTCCTGGAGGATAACACCTGTACCACAGAAGGGATCGAGGAGCCTGAGATCTTTTCGATCATTTTTTTGCGAAATAAGATTAATCATTATCTGCGCTAGTTTTGGGGGTAACATACCAACGAAAGCATCCCGCTTTGGGCGACCCTGGTCACGACGAGCGAGGGCGGTAATATTTTGGGCACCGATGCTTTCGGCAATAATAATTCGACCATCTTTGGCGCGAACGATGATTAATTCAACTTTGTTGCCAGCAAGCCCTAATTTGTTATGATGTGACGCCGCACTGTTTAGATGAGATTCGACGTTGGGAATAAGTCGCAAGCTGACGCCGGATTTTTTTAAATTTTGTTTAAGGATTATACCGGCTTTTTGTACATCGCGAGGTGCGACATCAAATCCGTAGGCGCTAATTCCTACCGTAATTTTTCCTGGAAAATCGGACCATTTCTTTGTGTATGTTTGAATGATTTTACCACTGGCTTGGCGCCAATCCCCGTGGAGTTCGTGGATGACTTTTCCTGCCTTTTGTGTTCCGCCCAGGTGATCAATCGAAAAAGAATCCGTCTTGATAACGGCCGATTGAGCGGAAAACCAACTGACATTTTCGGAGCCATGAAGCCGCTCGAGCTCGGCGATACCGAGTGCTGGCTGACGGCCCAAAATAGCAATATACATGCCTCTAGTATACTCGATCATTAGGGGCTAGGGGATTTTTTGTAAATCCAGTATACTAAGATCATGTCTTTTCGAGCTGTCCTTAGTGTTGTGACGCTCATCCTTGTGGGGGTGATTATTTATTTTGCGCGGCACGAATTGGCGCATGCGTGGGAGCTTCTGGGCCGGGTGAATATTTGGATTTTGCTCCTTTTAGTTCCGGGTCAGTTGCTGGTGTATTACGCGGGTGGCGAGATGATCTTTTCGTACCTAAGGGCGAAAAAATCGATCGAGGCGGTAAAGCCGATGGAGCTCGCCAAAATGTCGCTTGAAATGAATTTTGTGAATCATGTGCTTCCTAGTGGTGGGGTGAGCGGGATTTCCTATATGACGTGGCGGCTAGGGAAGTTCGGCGTGACACCTGGTCGGGCGACGATGTCGCAGGTGGTTCGCTTTGCGGCACAGTTTGCGGCATTTATCACATTGATCGCCCTTGCAGTAATCGTGGTGACGATTGACGGCAATATCAACAGGTGGATTATTTTTGTAAGTTCAATCCTGGTTTCCTCGATGATCGCGACGATATTTGGCTGCATTTATTTGATTAGTAGTATGAAGCGCATCGCGTGGTTTAGTAATTGGCTGGCGCGATTTACAAACAGGCTGGTCAGGAAGGTGACATTTGGTCGCAAAAATGACGTCCTGACCAAGGAAAAGGTCGAGCATTTCTTTATGGAGATGCACCATGATTATCTGGCACTTCGTGAAGATAAGGGTATTTTGATGAAGCCGTATTTGTGGGGCTTGGTATTTACGCTCGCTGACGTGGCACTCTTTGTAATTACGTTCTGGGCGCTCGGCGTGGCGGTGAATCCTGCGCCAATCTTGATTGCCTATGGTGTGGCTGCGCTGGCTGGATTCTTTGTGGTGACACCAGGCGGTGCAGGCGCGTACGAGGCAATCATGGTGGCGTTTTTGGCAGTTGCGGGGCTCGGTGGAAGCATTGCAATCGCCGGTATTGTCTTAACGCGCGTAATCCTTCTCCTTGGAACGATTGTCTTTGGGTACGTATTTTATCAATTGGCCCTGGTGAAATATGGAAAACGTTCGACTGACAGTTAGCCAATTTATCGACACACTCAACCAGACGTTAGAGTATGCCTTTCCGATGGTGGAAGTGGAGGGTGAGGTCGCCAGCTTTAAGGTCAATCAAAGCAAGTTTGTCTTTTTTGATCTGAAGGATGACGAGAGTAGCGTCGGGTGTTTTATGATGGCGTGGCAGCTGCGCGTGCCCGTTGAGGATGGGATGAAGGTGGTTGTTTCTGCAACACCAAAATTAACGGCGTGGGGCAAATTTAGTCTGACTGTAAGGGCGATTCGGCCGAGCGGTGAGGGTAGTTTGAAAAAGAGTTTCGAGCTGCTGCGAGCAAAACTGGATAAAGAAGGACTTTTCGCACCGGAACGAAAGCGTGCATTGCCAGAGCTCCCAAGTCACATCGCGGTCATTAGCAGTACACAGGCGGCGGGATATGCGGATTTTATCAAGATTTTAGATGATCGCTGGGGAGGCTTGCATGTCGAAGTCGCACATGTTCAGGTGCAGGGGATGGAGGCGCCAGATCAGATAATCCGCGCGCTTCGTTATTTTAATTCGCGCGAAGTACTTCCAGAGGTAATAGTGCTGGTACGGGGTGGTGGAAGTGCTGATGATTTGAGTACATTTAACGATGAATTATTAGTGCGCGAAATTGCCGCCAGTCGCGTGCCGACCCTGGTAGGTGTGGGGCATGAAATTGATGTGAGTCTAGCGGATATGGCAGCAGATGTACGCGCGGCAACCCCAAGCAATGCGGCGCAAATCCTTGTACCGGATCGTAGTGAGTTGATTCGTCAGACACGACAGAGTGTAGCGCAACTTTTGCCACGGATAGTGCAGGTAG
>CBIFWO010000019.1:0-15542 GCA_966186595.1 uncultured bacterium
GGTATGATACTTGATGTTCTTTTTTTGCATAAAAATTAATGTAAGTTATATGTTAGAGAATAATTTGATCAATTAATAGTATAAATTGATTGCATAATTATACATAAAAAATGCAAATTTTGTAACCAACTATAACACATTTCTTCTTGTTTGAGATGTTCCACCTCCGTAACATTAGAGTATGAGCAAAAAGATAGATCCCACTCATTCGGCAGCACAGTCCAACATTGTTTTTCTGCAGGAGATGCCAAATGGCGGTGGGTCCGACCTCACGCTGAAAGAGGACATAGTGGACTTGCCAAATGTACTGGAGCAAGTCCTTGCGCTGCGTCCCGTGACATGGAGCTGGAAGGACAAGTCCCTGGGTAATACTCGCAAGTATGGATTTATCGCCCAAGAGGTCGAGAAGATCATGCCTGATTTGGTATACAAAGACACCTGGATTGATGGGACCGAACGGAAATTTATTTCAACAAAAGAGCTACTACCATATCTAACAGCAGCCATCAAAGAACAACAAAGACAAATTGATGAATTAAAAACTCGAATAACCTCTCTGGAGACTAATCGATAAACGAAGATATTGCCGCTTTTTTACAAAACATTCATGATTAGGTCGCCTAAAATAAAAATATGACCAACAAACAAAAGGAGATCAATCATGGCCATAAAACCATTCACAATCAACATTAGACAAAGCCAGATCGAAGATTTACACGAGCGTCTGGAAAAGACAATCATGCCGAGCGAGATCAAAGGCGCCGGTTGGAATTATGGTCCAACAACTGAACATGTCGGTGGAATTATAAAACACATTCTCCGCAAATATGACTGGAAGAAGCATGAAGCCGAGCTTAACAAATACCCTCAGTTCACTACCGAAATCGATGGTCAAAATATTCACTTTCTTCATATCAAATCTAGGGAAAAGAATGCAACCCCGCTCATGCTCATCCACGGCTGGCCGGGATCTTTCGTTGAGTTTCTCGGTGTCATCGAACCACTGACTAATCCAACAAAGTATGGCGGCAAAGTAGAAGATGCTTTCCATCTTGTCATTCCATCAATGCCAGGCTTTGGTTTTTCCGGCCCTACTCATGAGGCTGGCTGGACAACCGATCGCACCGCGGCAGCCTTCAATAATTTGATGGCACAGCTCGGATATGACACATATGGAGTACAGGGTGGCGATGCCGGTGCGGTCGTGGCACCCTCGATGGCACGTCAGGCTCCAAAAAATGTCATCGGCGTTCATCTTAACGCAGCAACGATGGGCTTTATTCCAATGGGCCCGGTTGATGAAAAAGAAATCGCAACCATGACCGACAACGAAAAAGTGCGTATGCAGCGAATGCAGAAATTCATGAGCGAACGTTTTGCTTTCAACATGCTCCACTCGACCAGGCCGCAGTCACTTGCATTCGGCATTTCGGACTCGCCCGCTGGATTAATCGCATGGATGAGTGAATTGTTTACCGAATTTGGTGACAAGCCAGACATGATTGAAAAGGAAGCATTCATCACCAACTTTATGGTCTACTGGTTTAGTGGCACTGCAGCATCATCCATTCGTTTTTACTACGAAGATATGCACGATCCAAATGCCTGGACGCCAAAAGAAAATTCGGGCGTACCGACAGGAGTTGCCGTTTTCCAGCAGGCCGACATAGCGATTCGCCGCTTTGGCGAACAGGGTAACAACATCGTTCGCTGGACGGAATACGAAAAAGGAAACCACTTCGCCGCGATGGAAGTACCCGAGACTATCATCACCGACGTACGCGCTTTTTTCGCAAACATTCGCTAATAAAATAAACAACGAGAGCCACTCTTAAAAATAGAGTGGCTCTTATTTGAGCTATAATAGTGGAGATGAAGATTTCTGCTGCCGAAAAAGAGCTGGCGCGCTTAGACCCAAAAATAGGTGAGTTAATTGCTAGACACGGCTCGCTCCACCACGAACCACGCCAGGATTATTTTGCCTCGCTTGCACGAGCGATCATAGGACAGCAAATTTCCGTCAAGGCTGCGGCCAAGATTTTCGGGAGGCTTCAGGAAACTACTCAACTAAAACCAGAGTCGGTCGTAATTCTCACCGACGAGCAAATCAAAGCCATCGGCCTCTCATCGCAAAAATCCCGTTACATCAAAGATCTCGCTGCGCATTTCGTAAAAGATTCCGCCGTGCTTAACCACCTCGAAAGCCTCTCTGATGACCAGATCATCGAGGAGCTCACAAAGGTCAAAGGAATCGGCATCTGGACGGCGCAGATGTTTCTCATGTTCACATTAGTTCGGCTGGATATTTTTGCACCGGATGATGCTGGTCTCCAACAGGCCATAAAACGCTTATATAGCCTCAAAGAAATTCCAAAGCGTACCGAACTCATGCAATTAGCTGAGCGCTGGGCACCATATCGAACTGTGGCATGTTGGCATCTGTGGCACATGCTAGATAATGAGCCGGCAAAATAGACCTGGAGCGCAGATGCCCTATTCGGGTCCAGCCCACCTCCATACTTTGCTATACTCAAATAGACAACCATAAAAGGTATGAACTATGAATCCTCAAACTTCAAATGAACTTCCAGCCCCAACGCCACCCACACCGCAACCGGCACCGCCAAAAAATAAAAAGAGGCTCTGGTTAGCCATCGGTGCAGTTGTTGTCCTAATCGCAATTATAAGTGTCGTCGCATTCCTTCTGAGAGACAATTCCAAAAAAGAAGGTGGGGATCAACCTGCCAAAAATGAAGCTACCGTCATACAATTTGGCACAGAAAAGGACACACCTACCTACGTCGGCAACAAGATGTACGACGCCTGCAACCTCATGCCGATCTCTATCTTGAAAGCACACGTTGGAGAATTCGAAGCCAGTCTTAAAAAACTAGGAACTGATACACGCCTAAAAGACCCCCTCATGCTAGAACATGGGTACGTAGACCGCACAGTTTCAAATATTCAAGGGAACGATGATAAAGCACGTGAACCCGGCACGCTCGTCAGCGAAACAGGAATCGACACTTCGGTACGCGCCGGATCATTCATGAGTATTGGCGATAGCCACTGCCAATACGCCCAGGGAGAAAACTTCAATTCCAATCTTGCATCAGTCTATGTCATTCAGCCGCCGCAACCACTCCACCCCAAACTTGTCGCCTACCTTGATGAGATGAAAGCAAAGGGAAGAATGGCGATCGAATCGCAGGGTGTTCAGGTCTTTATCGAAGAACCTAAAGAGGGCGATGAGGCTAATATCGCCGTGTTTAGAAAAGGTGATGTCGTTGTCTTCCTAAAAAGCCTTAACTTTCCATTGATCCAGGCAGCGAGCGAGGAAATCGTGAAGAATTTACAATCTCCCGCCGGTCCGTTAACCGCAACCTACAAAGGCGCCTACAGTCAACTAACCGACACCTGTCAGCTATTTACTGCCGATGACTTTCAGCGTGCTCTTGGGAAACCTGCCAGTGCGATTACCACCGAGACACTAGGTCTTACCGAGCTCGATCCAAAAACAGCAGCACGCGAATGTACTCGCATTGAAGTCGAGCGCCTGAAGGAAGGGGAGATTAGTAGCACCAACATACGCCTTAGCGAAAGTCGAACCGAAGACCAAGCCAAAGCGAATCTAAGCGAGCTAAAAAGTGGAAGCGAAACAACCGCAACACCACTAAAGGATCTGGGTGATGAGGCCTATACCATTACCGAAGGATTCACAAAACGACGAAGTATCGTCATCCGAATCAAGAACGTCACACTCACCATTAGAAGTAGCGGCGAAGCAAAAGATAATGATGAAGCTGCTTTTACCGCGCGAACACTGCCGATTGCTCGCACTGTCGTTGATAAGTACAGCAAATAGCCAGCCGGTTGAAACATAACCAGTACATACTATAGAATGGTAGTTATACACTGCATGTAATTTATTCGTGAGGGATAGGAACATATGCGTAAAAATGTACAGAAAAAGCTTACAAAAAATCGCTCCCGCCTTGTTGCTTTATCGATAACGGCCGCTCTTGGGCTAAGTTGTCTTGGGCTGTATGTCAGTCAGCCGGCAAAGGCTGATAGCACGAATGGAAAAATACTCTACGTGGGGTCGCGTGACCTTGACGGCAATGACGACGAGATCTATGTGATGGATGCCGATGGTGCCAACCAGACAAAAATCACTGACAATACCGATTACGAATACGAACCAGCCTGGTCGGCAGACGCTACTAAAGTTGTGTTTACAAGTGACCGAGACGGTGACGAAGAGATCTTTGTTATGGACCTTGACGGTACCAATGAGGTGAAGCTTACGAATAATTCAAGCGATGACTCCTTTGCTGCTTGGGCACCTGATGACTCCAAGATCCTTTTCACTTCGAACCGAGACGGTAACCAAGAAATCTACAGCATGAACACCAATGGGTCGAATCAAACTCGAGTAACAAACAATAGCGCCGATGACTATCTGCCAAGTTGGTCTCCAGATAGCGATCGGGTCGCCTTTGTCAGCGAGCGTGATAGTGGTGGCGATTCCGATATCTTTACTATGGACCCCGATGGAACCAATCTCCAACAGCTAACCTCAAACTCAGATCCAGATACAGAACCTGACTGGTCGCCTGATGGCACAAAAATAGCATTCACAGGAGGCGTCATTCCTAATTCGAACATCTTCGTCATGAATGCTGATGGTAGTGGGCAAACTGCAATTACCAATGTCACATTTCCTATTAGAAATGATTACCCAAGTTGGTCGGTCGATGGTGCAAAGATAGCCTTCGCTAGCGACAGAGACACCAATGGCGACGAGATCTACAGCATCAATGCCAACGGCACCGGCGAGGTGCAGCTAACAAATATTGCGCCCGATTTTAATTACAATACCAACCCAGATTGGGGTGGCACCGATACCACCGGAGGGGGCGGCGGTCCTAGCGGAGATACAGATTCCGATGGCGTAGATGATGCAGTCGAGGCGGCGGGACCAAATGGCGGTGACGCGAATAACGATGGCACTGCCGACAGTATACAAGCAAATGTCACGAGCTTTACTAATTCAATTACTGGCAATCCTGTCACTCTCCAATCTAGCTGTACTTCAAACTCCAATGTCAGCCTTGGTGCCGAATCAACGAGCAGTAGTGACATCGCGTTCAACTATCCAATTGGTCTGCTATCCTTCACATCCACATGTGCCAGCCCTGGCACGACAGCAACCATCACACTATTCTTTTACGATGCAGTTTCTAGCCCCACACTTCGCAAGTTTAATAACATTTCAAACTCTTATCAGACTATCGAAGGTGCAATGGTTACCGCAACAACAATTGGCGGCAGGAACGTCCTGCGAGTAATATACCAAATCACAGACGGCAGCGTACTTGACTTAGACAGCAGCACAAATGGCACTATCATTGACCCGGTCGGTCTAGGCCAAGCCATCATTGGCGCACCTCAGACCGGACTTGGCGGTGGTAGACTTTAGCAACAAATGCGTCTCAAGAATCAGCGAAGAATTGTTCGGAAGCTCATCTTAGCTGCCATAGTCGCCCTTGCGATTACTGGCCTATCTGGTTACTTGGCATCAAAATATTCAGGACCAACCACGTCACGTTACTCGCCAGATGTCATCACCCACTCCACCGACGTTCCAAACGAAGAACCCGTGGATCTGAAGCCCCTACAAACCGCTCAGGGCAATGAACCAGCCCTCCTCCACATTCCTGCCATCAATGTCAATGCGCCTATTCAAAAAGTTGGTATCGATCAACATGGTGAAATCGCCGTGCCAAGTAATATCAATCTCACCGGATGGTTCGTCGATGGTGCTATCCCCGGAGAACCAGGCCTGAGCATTATCGATGGACACCTTGATGGCCCAAGCAAAAAAGGCGTCTTCTGGGATTTAGCACGATTGAAACCAGGGGATACTCTCACTATCGAGCGCGGAGACAAGAAAATTCTGATCTTCGAGGTCACCTCAACAAAAACCGTTAAAACAAGCGAGGCGGCAGGTGTCCTATTTTCTCAAGATCCGGCCACTAAAAGCCAGCTCAACCTCATCACCTGCACAGGAACATACGACAAGAGATCACGAAGTTATGATCAAAGGATAATAATATCTACCCGGCTCATCAATACAGCACCTTAGCGCCCCGTAGTCTCTTTAAATAATCGTACGGCGTGAGCAAATTAGCATAAGCCTAAGCGCCACCGAAAAGTCCTCCCGATGCATAATGTCGGTCAGGCACATTCCGATTATTCTGTACTGCAAAAATGTAGGCTATAATTTGCACATGACATCCTACGAATCGGTACGAGAAAAATACAAACCATCCCACATTAAATTCCTCCTGATCGCAGAATCGCCACCACCCGCGCCCGAGATCCAGAGCAGCCGCCAATTTTATTACACCGACCGTATTCGAAAAGATGACCGGCTGTTTACTAACACCATCCGTGCACTCTACCCGGAAACAATGGATACGCCAGAATCACAGCTTGAAGACGCAAAAGAGACATGGCTGCGAAAGTTTCAACGCGATGGCTTTTACATGATTGAAGCTCTCGAGGAATCACAAGTGCACGAAGTAACGAAACAGGAGCGCAAGGAACTAATCCGCACGAGCATTCCTCAGATCATCAAGCGGGTGAGGAAATTGACCGGCAAGGACACAAAAATCATCCTCATCAAATCCAACGTTTTCGAGGAGGCAGCCGAGCCACTTCGAGAGGCAGGCTTCGTCGTCCTAAACGAGGAGCTTGTTGACTATCCGGGCCGCTTTAATCAAAAATCGTATCGAATCAAACTTGCCCATTACGCAAAAAGCTAACCTGACATGCTATAGTGGTGGCATACTTGGGTCACCAAGTCGTTCATCGGAGGAGCCATGACTTGTCCTGTAACCGTGTCGGTTCTTGACCTGCTAGGTGCTGCCGTTCGCTTTGATCCGATGTTCATGATCGAGCGTGCAGTCCGTCGCGGCAAGGGCCTCGCGCGCCTTCCGCTGCCCGGAGAACGAAACTTTTGGGTAGTGAGTGACCCGGCCCTGCTTGATCAGATTCTCGTCGTGGAGGCGAGGTATTTCGACAAGGCCGGTCCCATCTATAACGTGCTCGCCCAGCGCCACCTTCAAGGTGACACGGGCGGCATCCTGAACGGCGGCATGTTCACCCAGACCAACCAAGCGCTGTGGAGGCAAGAGCGCGAAATTTGCAATCCGTTCTTCCGCCCCGAAGCACTGAGTGGTGCAACGCTGCACGCGCTCGACCTCACCCGAGACCATCTGTACGACTGGAGGTCAGGAAGGGAAGTCGAGTTACTCCCGATGTTCAAGGACATCTCCATGGGGGTGCTCACATACCACCTGTTCGGGGGACAGATCGATTCGCACACCTCGGCCCGCATCGCGAAGGCAGCCGCCAAGTACTTCGAAATGATGGCTTGGCAGCTGGTGTTCGGCATGGCACCGACTCGCAAACTGACGGGCTGGAGTACGTACGAAAAGGTGGGCGCGGAGCTCGGCGAACTTCTGGATCAGATCATCAAGGAGGCGCAGGAAAAACCCGGACCGTTCCAGAACACCCTGCTCGGCCACCTGCTGGCCGCGTTCGACGCTCGTACGTCCGCCGGACACCAGCTTGTCAGGGGAAGTATCGGAACCTTCTTTCTGGCCGGATTCGACAGCACGGCAGTGGTCCAGACCTGGGCCGGCATAGAGCTGGCGCAGGACCATGAGCTACAAGCGGTGCTACGAGGCGAGGTTGAGCAAGTTTTCGATCGCGGGCCCATCCGCATTGAAAAGCTCGCACAACTGGAGCAGATTACCGCGTTTTGGGAGCTCATGCTTCACAAGCACACGGCGTTTCGGGTCATCTTTCGAAACGCACGTGTGGACTGTCGGCTAGGAGGACAGGACGTCAAGGCTGGTGACCAATTGCTCCTGGCACTGCACGCGGCACACCAAGATCCGCGGTACTGGAGCGGTGAAAACCTCACCGTCGAGCACTTTGCAGAAGGGCTCACCGCCAGCGAAAGGAAGGGGCACCTGCCCTACGGAAGGGGCAACAAGATGTGTATCGGTGCACCGCTTGCCAATCGCCTTGGCGTCACAACTCTGGCGATGATCCTGCGCGACTGGGTGCTTGATCGCCCTGGTGGAGCCAGCAATCGACGCGGCGTAGGCATGACTAGCCCGCCCGTCGACAGCACCGTGGAAGTCACCCTTCTCGGCCGATGAACGTGCGGGTCCTCTTGTAGGACCCGCTCTTTCAACTCCCTCAAAACCTGATACTATTGAAATAAAGAGGAGGGCTCATGCAGCTACAACTGATCGAAAAAGAACACCTTAACGACAACGTATGGGCATTTCGCTTTAAGCCCAGCGAACCGCTTGACTACGATGCAGGGCAATACATTCGCGTCCAGCTTTTACATGACGCACCCGACCAGGAGGGAACCAAGCGGTGGTTCACTAATTCGGCAGCGCCATACGAAAACATCGTGCAAATCACCACACGTGTGACCAATAGCACGTTTAAGCAAGCTCTTTCAAAGCTGGAGCCAGGAGATGCTTTGCAACTTATTGGAATGCCAGAAGGGGACTTCACATGGCAAGATTCCGACCTTCCCAAGGTATTTATCGCGGGCGGCATTGGGGTGACCCCATTTCGCAGTATTCTTAAGCAACGCGCCCATGATGATCTCCCTCTAGAAGCAACGCTTATTTATGGGGGACGAAGCAAGGATACACTCCCGTTTAAAGAAGAGATGGGCGAATGGCAAATGAAGGACGCCAATTTCAAAGTCATTTATAGTATTGGCGAGCCGTTTACACATGACACAATTGCTGCCACATATCCCGAAATAAATTCTGCTCTTGTCTACGTCTCGGGCCCTGAACCCATGGTCCAAGCGCTGTCTGATGATCTAGTATCACACGGCCTGCCGCCAGCACAACTCAAACGAGACGACTTTCCAAACTACGATCAGACCTCCTACTAGGAGAGCCCGCGAGCCGTCTAGTTCCCTAAACGACCCCCGGGATGCTCTCTTAGGTTGCCTCGGTTACGACTTCCGTGTCAGCTGCGGCCCAACGCCTCTGCGAGGGCCAGTTGGGCCAGCTGCTCGTACCCAACCTTGTTCATGTGCAGGATGGCGGTCTGCCCGGCCGCATCCCCGTAGGGGAGTGGCGCGAGTGCATCGAACCCACGGTAGAACTGTCCCGGCAACACAGCTTCACAGAGCGAATGCCCCGTGAAGCGCGGGCCGAGCTGCCTGTTCCACCAGTTCTTGTCGTAGGGACTGACGAAGGTCACCGGCACACCGCTCAGCCGCGCACTTCCGACCACCAGGCGGAGTGTCAGATCGAGATCGGCCGACAGCCGAGCCCCATCCTGCCGCTCCTCTGGTGAGAAGTACTGCGGTGCGCAGATCGGATCCAGCTCCACGCCAGGAGTTCCTGGCCCATTGGGCCCTGGCGTCATGGGTCGGCCGTAGCCCAGCTGAACGATCTTGGCACGCGGACTGCGCACTTTGATTTCGTGCAGCAGCTTGGACTGTTTCTGTGCCATCCACGGCAATCTGGCGATGGCCAGGTTGGTCGGAGTACCCGCGCAGTTTCCCTGCAGGCACTGGGCCACGAGCGGAGCGAACCCGATGTCGTTGCCACCGATCGTCAGAATGACGAGATCAGTGTCCGGACGGAGTGCGTCCAGCTGTACGGCACCCCGATAGGAGCGGTACAGATCATCGATCACCGCCCCGGAACAGGTGACGTTGGTGAACGCCACCGTCAGTCCGTCAGCACGGAGCCTTCGTACCACCGCCTCCGAAGGACTGTTCGAACTCCGCCAGCAGGCTCCTTCCGTGCCCACCCGGTAGTCGTTTGCGCCTACACCGGATCCGTACGAGTCGCCCAGAGCGACAACTCGCATCGACCCCGGCGTGGATGCCTGGACGGGAAGTGTCAGGGACAGACACATCCCAGCGACAATCAATGCCGCGATCAATCTTTTCACGATCACCCTCACTGTGTTAGGGCAGCCTAAAGAGCAACCTAACTGTACCATAAAAAACGAGGGAGGGTAACTTCACGCAAATAAAAAGATGCCACTAGGCATCAATCTTTGTTCAAGGTGGACGTACCAGTTCTTCGATCGTTGTTCGACCGAAGAACTGGCTGCAGTTGGAGGGTACCAGCTGGCGCGTCCGCTTACTACGGAGTGTCCGACGTTGACGCGGGGGGAACCGCATTCGTAGTCGGTGCCGACGATGCACTAGTAGTGACCGTCGGAAGCTCCGAAGTCGTAGGAGCGGAGGTGTCTTCACTCGCGCTCTTGGATGGGGACATGCTGGGCAGGCTGGCTGCCGGTGAACTCACCTGCGTGGGAGCTGAGCTCGCCTCCGTCGTGAGAACCACCACTGCCGCCTCTTTCTTCTCAGCCGGGCGTGAAACCGTGGGCTGAGCAGGAGCTTGGATGACCTGGGTGATGATCGTGGTAGAACCCTCGTGGGTCTCCACAATAGTTGTCGGGCTGACCGCTTCCACCGGTGAACTCATCAGGGGAAGGTTGTCGTACGTCAACTTGCCGAGAAAGCCAAGGACGAAGAACGCTGCCACTGCAGCAATCCGCCACTTGTGCTCCTCGAACCAATCCGCGAAAGCACCGAGTCTGGACCCCAGCTCCGCAAAAGCAGAGCGCTTGATCATGACTTCGGTCTTAACGGACGTCATTCTATTCGCCTCCAGAAACTGCGTGCACAGACGCTCTGCGCATTGATTTAATTATAGCATAAACTTAATAAAAAAGCAACTACCCTTGGCGTAGAGTAGCGATTTTTAGGGCAAAAAATAAACCCTCCTAAGGGTTCTTTTGGGTTGCATCGGCCGCGGCCAGCTAACTCGGAAATGAGTCAGCCGGCCGCGTCGGACGCGTAGAGAGTCAGAAATGCATGCAGTGGCCGTTGCTCTCAACCAGGAAGTCCTGGATGAACTGGCCCCTCTGGGGTTCGACGTGGAACGTCCCCGATGGCACCGCGGTGCCCTTCATCACATGCATGAGGTTGGAGGCGATCTTGTACCCGCAGCCTCTTTCCGAGCAGCGAACGAATCGCAGAAACGAATCAGTCTGCGCATCGTTGGAGCGCTGGTGCTTGCTGAGGAGCGCGGTTGCCGCATCCACCACCTCCCCTCTGGAGAGGGTGGAGTGTCGGTACTTGCTCACGTGCTCTCGGAAGCTTGGTCGCCAGCGCGAGACGAACTTCACCGGCCGGCCCTGCACCCAGCAGTAGTGCCCCGCCCACGGCCGCAGCAACCAGAAGTTGTCAAGGCCGTCGAGGTGGAGGACGCCAATGAGGGGCAGCTCATCGCTTCCATGTCTCACCCAGTGGTCTCCACTCGTCGGGCCCTCTTCGGGACAGTCCAACGTCAGGAGACCCACGGGTTCGTCCATGGCGCTCGGCAGGCGAAGCTCTCCCGGCTGGAAGAAGCTCCACTGCTTGTCTGTCATGTCAACTCTTTTCGTCCGTAAGTCTCTCGATGAGACTTGCCTAGTAGAATATTATATCACTTATGCTATTTTTGTCAATATACCCCTCGGTCGCGACCCAAGTAGACGTTAGAAAATTTACTGCCTATACCCAAAGTTAATTACGGTTCAGGAACAACTGCACCCTGATTATTCGCAGCTGATGGGTTATTAATATAATTACTTGACCACGTGCCCCACCCAGGTCCACTACCACTCTTCGTTGCGGGCCCATAACCAGTCCCGCTAAAACGGTTATTTACAGCTGACATATGCATGCCGTACGTATTGCCCTCAAGGGATAGTTGATAACCACCGCCCTCTAGTAGATTACCCTCAATCGAAACATAATCGATATTATCACCCCAGGTCTGCTGGATAAAGAAAGCGCCTGTGTCATTGCCCGAATTACAATCAAAACGATTATTTTTTACCACCGCACGGCGATTCGGATTACTAGTCGTAATAAAGTCACGAATCGTAAATGCGTCGCTGTGGTTGCCTGTCGTACCGGGATCGCCGTACGCGGTCAAACCAGTCACGTAATTACCCTCTATCGTGACGCTGGCGGACACCCCCGCATTCGCAATAGCGATTCCGCTTCCCATGCCGTGAATAAAATTACGATACAAACTGCCAACACCAATGAAAGCAGTCGCAAAAGCACTCTCCTGTGCGTCAAGAAGTGATCCGTCAATCTCAGAATCTCGAATCGTTACTGGGTTGGGCGCGACAGCACAATCTGGGTTACAGTCATTGTAATCGGTCGTCGTCAGAATAGGCAGTCCCAGCCCAGCCGAGGTGGGGCGAATACAGCTTTTTTCGATTGTAATGTTGCCGTCCGATAGGTCGAGAGCAGTTTGGATACGCTTTTGGCTGATCGTCGTTCCGGCAGCAGGCTTGGCTGACCCTGTATAGAGGGGAAGGCTATTGCAACTCAGGCCAAGGGGGGCTAGTCCAGTATTTTGTGCTGTCAGTTGCCAACCCATAAGCCCGGCTGCTGGCGGAGGAGAACCGCCACCAGTGGAGCCACTCGAGCTCTGTCCACCACCACCGGACGATGAGGGCTGGTTTCCTGCTAGTGGCTTGTTCTCTGGCTTTTTTTCATCCTTAGTTTGTTTCTTTTCCTCGGAGGGGACGGCCTCTGAATCATTCCCTTTCTTATCCGTACTCCGCGAAGATTCTGTTGAAGTTACTTCCGAATCTCCGGATGGCTGACCAGAATTTCTTGCAACGAAATACGCTGCAACACCCGTCCCGAGCAATAGGAGGACAGCAACTGGAATGAGTATCCGTTTTTGTTTTAGGATTTTGAACATAAGTAATTTACCTCATTCTACGCTAATTTTCTCAATCTGAGAAGCACTTGAGTCATTTGCTCTTTCATATTTTTATGGTAGGGTAGGTAATTGTGGGTTGCGAGTAGATAACCCACCCAGAGGCGGTCGGTCAGACGACCGATCCAGGACTCTCCACAAAGGGGTAGGCTCGTGGCAATTATTACCGGTGATGTTGGCGGCACTGAGGCAAAATTTGTCGCCTACGGCAGCTTAGACGACCCAAAGCCGTTAAGTACTGTTCGCTTCAAGGTTCAACAGCACACGCAGGAGAGCCCAGGAGATTTCGAGAAGGACCTCGGGGAACTCCGTCAGGTGTGCAACCTCATGCGCGCCCGGCATGGGTCTATCGAAGGTGTTGGGCTGGCTGTTGCAGGCAAGCTCAACGAGGCGCGCTCGGCGCTGACGACGGCGGGCAATCTCGGCCACTGGCAAGACAAACCTGTCGGCGAGATGCTCAGCGCGGAAATCGGTGCCGAAGTCGTACTGGGCGGCGATGGTGAAGCCGCTGCTCTGGCCGAACTTTTTTACGGCCTGGGCAGCAGGGAACTGCAAGGTGCCAACTTCCTCGAAATGATCTGGGGAACCGGCGTTGGCGGCTGCGGGGTTCATCGCCTCGGCAGCCAGTTCATCGCTATTCCCACAGAGCTCGGACATCTGTGCCTCGAACCGGACGGCAACGAATGCCGCTGCGGACAACAGGGATGTCTCGAAGCGTACGTCGGTGGGAACGGCATCCGTGACCACCGCGGCAAGGGAGCTGAGGACCTGAGGGGCAGTGAGTGGGACGAGATCATCGACAAGATGGTGCTCGGACTCCGAAGCGTCCTAGCGGTCCAACCGGTCAAGTACCTGGTGTTCAGCGGCGGCCTGATCTGCAAGCAGGGGTGGCTCCTGGAAGTGATCGAGGGGCGACTGACCCACCCAATGCAGGGAAGCCCCAAGCTCATGCTCTCTGCCTTCGGTGAGTCTGCGGGCACTCTGGGTGCTCTATCGCTTCTGAAGCTGGCACGGCAAGGCTGAACTGTCCTCGCGAAACCCACGTGCAGATGGGTGCACACGGTCGATCATAACCGTGTGTACCCATCTCGGTGTCAGAAATTATGAATGTTTTACAAATAACATGCTCGACGTATACTAAAATTATGAAAAATACCTCAAAATTTATTACCGAACTTTTAATAACAATCGTTGTAGCTGCCCTCATCTCTATCATCCTGGCAGCGATACTAGGCTTTATCTCTAGCAATCTAGCACTTGGCGATAATGGCATGACCTATGTCAACGGCATTAGCAACACTGTTTTTGGGCTTATCATTGGATTCAAGCTCAGCACACTGATGCGAGATCATAAAAAATAATCCACTGCATGGATTAGTCGTTCTGCGCAGCCCCTTCATCATCTGCCTTCCATATCTGGAATAGCAAAGAGAAGGGGCGTGCGCGTCTTTTTTGGTATCGCATTAGTCGGTAATTCCCAGCTCAGGCTGGTCTTTTACGCGAACTGTTGCGCCCACCGTGGCACACTGTTCCAGTGGCCACCACTACGGAGCAGCTCCGCCTGGACTCGCCCCATCGGGAAGCCGGTGGCGTTCTCGACAAAGCCCCAAGCTCCGCTCGGGTTGGTTTCCAGGTAGAAGAACTCTCCGTTCTCGTCGATGATCCCGTCAGTCATGCCGTTAGCCAGACCGGCGCGTCGAAGAAGTTCGACGTGTTTTTCGCGAATCGACGGAGGCAACTCGTACGGCCTCGCAAAGAAGGTCTCCTTGGTAAAACCCTCTCTCCAGTCGAAGACGCCACGAGCCCTCTCGCTAGCCACGTCCGCGTCACCTACTTCCGCGGTGAACGTCAGGCTTCCCATGCCAGTGATCCGCAGCTCCTTGGCCGGCACGATCAACTGCTGGAAAATCGTTGGCGACAAGTGCAGCCCTTCGAACTCCGGAGGATTATCTGCACTCAACACGCGAGTGGGCTGGTTCACGCCGTCCGGTGCTCTCACCGAAAGCGGCTTCGCCACACACGTGCCCAGACGCTCCAAAAACGCCCGAGCAGCGGCCGGATCGGACGTGATGATCGTCTCCGGAACCTTGAACCCGCACTCCTGTGCCAACTGAAGCTGGCGAGGTTTGTGGGATGCCCTGACGACTGCCTCACGCCGCGAGATCCAGAAGGCCTCGGGGAACATGAAGGCAAGTGCCAAAGCCTGGCGATCGAGTCCACTCCGACAGTACTCCCGAAGCTTCGGGTCGACCGGAATCATCTCCGGCCAGTACTGACTGTTCAGATCTCCCATCAGGCCGTAGAATGCCTCATGAAAGCCCAGAGCGGCCAGCTTCGCCTCGCCGACGTTTTCGATTTCCTGGGTAAGCATAGGCGCGAACCGTGCATGCCCGAAAGAGAACTCCCGGGACCACACGCTCCGCACCGGCCCAATGGGCTCACCCTTGTACAGCACCTCACTTCCACGATCACCCGTCCAGTAGGTCAGGTGATCGCCGAAGATGATGCGCCTCGTATCCACAACCAGTAGCTCATCCTCATCGAGATGAGGCTTCACGTACTGGAGGTGAGGATCCGTCTCCTCGCCGAGGAAAAGGATCCTCTCTTTTGATTTCATGTCACCCTCCAGGGTCTATCGTCGTGGCGACCCCCCGGGCGGGGGGGCCGGGGCGGGACCAA
>CBIFWO010000020.1:0-15172 GCA_966186595.1 uncultured bacterium
ATTTTCTAAACGACTCCTCGATTTTCATTATTGGGTCGTACCAACCATTCTCCAGGACATATGTCTGGACTCTCTTATCAAGTCCAAAGAGCACCGCAAGTCCTACAATGATAAAAATCACTGCCATTATCTTCTTGAACAGTCCATTTGGATTACTGAGCCACTTCAATTTATTAACAAAGACGCGGCCGAAGAGACTGATAAGGAGAAGAACAGACGATAGGCCCAGGGCATAAGCCAAGAGATACATAGCGCCAGTAGTAAACGACACCGGAAGGACCACTGCAACGATGAGCACATAGGTAGGACTGCAACTGTTAAAAACAGGTCCTAAAGCTGCCCCCAGCAGGATGTCTTTTGCCACGCCGCCATTTTTTTGCGACTCCGCCATCAGTCGATTTGCCCCAGCCTGCCAGCCTGTTGCGATCATTAGCTTCTCCCAGACAGTCGGAAACAGGAGCGTAATACCGAAAAGAATGATAATGGCACCAGAGATAAAATTCCAGACAGCCGTCGGTACGTCAAGAAAAATGGTAGTGGCCTTAAGAAGTAGAGAGAAAACAAAAACTGAAATTGCTAGACTCAGCACAATGACAAGAGGATGCTTTAGCGATGACCGTTCATGTGGGGTCGTGCCATGCAATACGCTCCCACCAACAATTACCGGCAAGAGCGGCAATATGCACGGTGCGGCAACCGTTAGTACGCCTGCAATAAATGCAATAATAATAAATTCGATCATGGTAGAAGCGCCTGCTTTACACTCTGAAATGTTGGCTCGTCATAGGCCACATAACTTCCAAGCTTGTCGCCTTTCTCGTCAGTTTTGATAACTGTGGTTTGCAGTGTTACTCCATATTTAGCGCGCAATGGCTGATTTGAATCATAATCCACTTTAAAGATAGTCAGACCACTTGGCAACTCAGTCGCCTTGATACTTTCATCCAGAGCCCGGCATTGTGGACACCACGGAGCATGGAAAAACAGCAATCTTGTTCCCTGAGTTGAAACGAAGCCCTCCTCCGTATACTCCACATACTTACCCTTTTCGAGGTTCGGAGAGGGAGATTGTTCTTTTGCACTTTTCGTAGCAGATTCACCAGGGCTCCCTTTCATATTTTTCTGGGATAGAACATACACCACACCCGACGTTATAACGAGTAGTAGAAGGGCTGCAGCAAATAAAAGCTTTTTGTTCATAATTCCACTATAGCTACAACGTCGCTTCTTCGCTACTGGCGTTTCGTTTTTCGGGAAGTGGGCTTCTTCCTTGCCGATCGTTGTACCCCCTTCTTTTCCTTCTCGAGCGCTTTGTCACTTTGATCCTCAGCCTCGACAAGTTCATCGTCATTGATATTAAGTTCGTGCATAATCGCATCTAGCTTGATATTGATTGCAAGATTATCACGGTTTTGTGTATTTTGAATAATAAATACCATCAGGAAGGTGACGATAGTGGTACTGGTATTAATAATGAGCTGCCATGTATCCGAAAATCCCAGTATCGGACCACTAATCCCCCATAAAATAAGTACGACGAGCGCAGTCACGAAAATCCACGGCCTTCCCAACCATGCCGAGACCGCGCTCGTAAATCGTGTAAAAATATCCTCTTTTCGTTTGGTCATACTTCCCCTCCATTAATTACTTTAGTTCTTTAGTTAGAAGCGCTCGATCTTACCATCAATCGTTAGTCGTATTGCTATTGCACTCGTCATTATTTGCGATGGCGCTATCGTCCTACTAGATTGCTCCTTCGCCTCACCATATCGAACAATGAGAGTGTCCCCAATCCCAACCTTATAGTCATGGTAGCTCGGTGAACGCTGGCTATTCCACTCATCGACAGCGTTGACTGGAAAGCTAATTGTAAATGTCTTGCCGTCAGACGTCTGAAGCTCGAGATTATTTCCGTTAACGACGGCGATCTTTCCACCGATTTCTTTTATGTTTTTGTAACGGCGATCAAACGATGTATTAAAAGATCCCTCACCAATGCTTGGATAAAAATCAATAGAGGGTGGAGTGGGGCATTGGCTCTCTTCATTCCCTACACATGGCTGCATATTTGGTGCATGGTTCTTTGCCATTTTTGAGTCTGATGATTTCGTTTCATGCGTCTTTTCAGACACTTTCAATTTTTGATCAGCATTGTTTCTTGAGAAGCCCACCAGGACTATAACAATAATTAAAACCGCCACTAGCGATGCTACGACAAATACAACTCTACTTTTTCCTATCCTATTCACTTTGATCATTTCCTTCCTGAGGCTCTAATTGCATAGCGCTCCATTGTTTATCGAAACTCTTCTGCTGCTCCAGGTCCGACGCCTGGCCGTCGATCACAATAACGATTTCATTGTCATCGGGCTCTTCCAGACGCTTTGCCATTTTTTCTACTAGATTAGGCTCGAATAGTACGTGACCCTCCGTCTCCCTACGAATCTCTGTTCGTTCTTTGGCAATATCCAGCGGCGTTTGCACCCATATGACAACTGCGGCCCCACCAGCTTCGACTACCTTATTTGCAATACTTTCACGCACATTTTTTGCGTTATGGTTAGCATCAAGTACCACAGAGGCCTGCCCGCTTTTTAGAATTTGTAGCATTGCATACTGACTGGCATTATTTACCAGTGCTTTGTTCTCGGGAATGTAAAGCTCGGGCCTATCCTCGCCGAACATCGCAAGACGCAGTTCATCCACCCGAAGGTAAACTGCACCAACATGGGGTGTTAACCACCTTGAAACGTAGCTTTTGCCGGAACCTAGATAGCCAAGCATCATGAACACGTAGCGTTTTTGCACAAAATCTCCTCATTGAGTTCGATGAGATAAATTATACACCCGATGCTATACTACTTGCATGAAACAGTTCTCGAAAGAACAGCGGTTGGTTGTCATCATCAGCATCCTCGCTTCATTTATTTCTTTTCTGGATGGATTTATTGTGAACGTGGCGCTTCCTGCCATTGCCGACGAACTCGGCGGCGGGTTGATTTTACAGCAGTGGACAGTGAATGCTTATCTTTTGGCGCTCGGCTCATTAATGCTCGTTGCCGGGTCGCTATCGGATATTTTTGGGCGAATTAAAATTCTTTATATAGGACTAATCACCTTCGGCATTACTTCGCTTCTCTGTTCCATTGCGCCCGATGGGGTCTTTCTGGTCGTCGCACGCGCGCTGCAGGGTGCCGCCGGAGCACTGCTTGTTCCTAGCTCGCTTGCACTTATTATGTCAAGATTTGCGGGCGAAAAGCAGGCGAAAGCTATTGGGATCTGGACGGCCTGGAGCGTGGTGGCAGGTATTGCAGGCCCTCTGCTGGGGGGATTGATCGTTGACACCTCGACTTGGCGATTTATTTTTGCTATCAACATCGTCCCAATCCTTATTACACTGTGGCTCATGCGTCCCCTGAGAAATGAAAAGGAAGAGAGAGCTTCGACTAAAATTGATCGAATTGGAGCATTTCTGTGTGCTATTGGACTAGTCGGGGTTACCTATGGCCTTATCGAGCAACCGAACCTTAGCTGGAGCCATCCCACAGTATATCTCTCCTTTTTGATCGGAGTAGTTTTTCTGAGTGTCTTTGTATGGCACGAGAAACGCGCAATACGACCGATGCTTCCCCTGCATCTTTTTAACAATCGTAACTTCAGCGCAGGCAATATTGCGACCCTATTCGTGTATGGCGGTCTGTCTGTTTCGAGTTTTATTATTACGATTTTTCTCCAACAAGTTGGCGGGTACTCCGCCTTTATGGCCGGACTGAGCTTTTTCCCGGTGACATTTTTCATGTTCTTTCTATCGGGCTATTTCGGAGGACTGGCAGGAAAATATGGTCCGCGTAGCTTCATGACCGTGGGGCCTATTTTCGCCGGCATTGGATTTTTGTTAATGCTCACAGCTGACGATTCCATTAATTACTGGGCCGATCTTTTACCGGGTATTATCATGTTTGGGCTGGGTCTTTCCATAACCGTCGCGCCACTTACCTCTGCCATTCTAGGATCAATCGATGCAGGCCAGTCCGGCATCGGATCGGCCGTTAACAACGCCGTGGCCCGTGTCGCGGGGTTAATCGCAGTTGCAACCATCGGCCTCGCTATTGGATCGACGACGATTACTGTCGAGACGTTTCATCGTGGATTAATTTACACCGCCGTCCTACTAATCATCGGTGGAGTAATCTCAGCTATCGGAATCAAGAATCCTCGGCACGAGGAGACACCAAAACCGCCTCAATAACATCGCGACCATCGGCACTGCCTTGTAATGTGCAGGAATATAATGTCATTTTGGGCGTATCGCTTTTTCCCTCAATTGCCGTGGCAGTCGGCGGAACGGCATATTTTCTCCTAATTTCATATTCGTAGCGTTTGCCTTTGTAATCCACCACCAGTCGATCATTAATTGCCAGGCGATCTATGTTATAAAAAGGCGACTTCTCCACCGTTCCTTGTGGTGTGATATCCATCACAAAGCGGTGGGCACTAAGGATGAAGTTTCCGCCCTTTTCTGGATCTCCATTTTCGGGTTTGCGGTGCCAGGCGCCTTTCTGGAGTGCCCTACTATCACCGGTAGCAATCGCGACATCGACATTGATCTGTGGAATATACAGACGATCACCATTCGACCCAACTGGTCTACCTAGTTTTTTGAGCGTGGCATCAGTATCGCGTCCCGCAACAATTGATGTATTAAAGAGAGGGGAGAAGGCAGTAAAAATCAGGTAAGCTCCTATTGAAATGAGAGCGAGAGCAAAAATAATAATGAGGTTTCGACGCCAATGACTCTCTTCTTCCCGAAGCTCAAGTGCCATTATTCTATTCCCTCTTTGTCTTGATCAAATGCCTGTTCGACATACCCATCCTGATTATGCGCCCAATTTTGAATAACTTTGGCATAGCGACGATCGCTCGACAACACTTGATCCTTAGAAACGAATGTAAATTCATCAAGTTCGGATTTCTGTAGTTTGATTTGATCTGTCGGCAGCGGGGCCTTGAAAACAAATTGATAGGTCTGCGCAGAACCACTCATACGATCGACGACAAGTACAAATGTCAGCTCATCGGGATTAAGTGTTACCCCGACCTCCTCGCGCGTCTCGCGCACCGCTGCCTGCCGAGGAGTCTCATCGGCTTCAATAATCCCACCTGGTAGCGCCCAGTATTCTTTGTAATTTGCTTTAACAATCAGAAGTTCGCCCGCTTCATTTTCAAGCAAGACGGCACTGCTCGACATGCGCTTTGGCTGCGCATCCATCCAATTTTTACGCCGTCCCGCCCAGAAGAATCGCATGCCTATTTAGCAAACTCAATCGCACGTGTTTCGCGAATTACGTTAACTTTGATCGTACCAGGATATTGCATTGTGCTTTCAATCTTAGTTGCAATATCTCGCGCCAGTTTGATCGCACTCAGGTCATCCACTACCTTCGGGCTGACAATCACACGGATTTCGCGACCGGCACTGATTGCATACGCCTTGTCGATTCCCTGGAAGCTCGTCGCGATATTTTCAAGGTCACGCATACGCTCGACAAAGTTTTCAGCACTAATGTTTCGAGCCCCCGGACGAGCAGCCGAGAGCGCATCACAAACACGAACCACCAACGCTTCCGGCGTCGTGGCTTCGATATCGTCATGGTGTGCTTCAATCGCATGAACAATCCGCTCGTCCATGCCATTTTTACGTGCAATTTCGGCCCCGATATGATGATGCTTGCCTTCAACCTTGTGTGTGACCGCTTTGCCAATATCATGGAGGAGTGTCGCAATCTTGGTTATGCGAACATCGGCACCAATTTCCTCAGCAATGAGCCCAGCCATATGCGCCATCTCAACACTGTGCAACAGCACGTTTTGGCCATAGCTGGTGCGGAATTTTAGCTCACCAAGTAGACGCAGCATTTCTTTTGGAATCCCTGCGACGCCGGTTTCACGTGCGGCATCCTCGCCAGCGCGAATGATTTCTTTTTCGATCTGTTTTTCGGCTTTTGCCACCACTTCTTCGATGCGGCCCGGGTGGATTCGACCATCCTTCATGAGCATTTCGACCGCCAGGCGCGCTACCTGGCGACGGATTGGATCAAAACTGGATAGTACAATCATACCCGGCGTGTCATCTACGAGAATATCCACACCAGTTGCTCGTTGCAGTGCCTGAATATTGCGCCCTTCTTTGCCGATAATGCGACCTTTCATTTCATCGTCAGTCAGCTTGATCGCAGTCACTGTACGCTCCGCTGTCACCTCGCTAGCCATGCGTTCCATCGCGCTCACCAAGATAGTTTGGGCACGCTCCTCGGCATCATCCATCGCATCTTTTTGCAGTTTTGCCACCAATCCTACGAGGTCGTTTTTGACATCGTGTTCGGTCATCTGCATCAGTTTGTCTTTTGCTTCGGCCTTTTTTAAGCCTGCAATTTTCTCAAGTTTTTCCTGCTGGCGAACGCGGATTTCGCGAATTTCCTGCTTTAATCCTTCGACTTCATCCTCATGCTTGCGAAGTTTTTCCGCCCGCTTATCAAGCTCGTCCAATTTGGTGACAAGGGCCGCTTCACGATCAGCGAGGCGCGTCTCGGTTTTTTTCCATTCTTTACGACGTTCGTTATCTAGTTCGAGCGCCTCATCCTTTGCTTTTAGGACTATATCGCTGGCCTTTCGATGGGCGGCAGCCACCTCTTTTTCGGCTTTGTTTTTTCCCTCAAGAGTACGGCGCTTTTCGTAAACGACCGTTCCTCCCACGCCAAAGATAACCCCGAGCGCTGCGGCAACTAAACCTTCTATCATAGATCATCCTTTCTCCATGGCGCCCTTTTGGAGGTTCACCGTTCACATCATCAAGACGAGCGGGCAGCGCATAGGAAATTTCAAAAGTTTCATCAGTGTCTTAATAGACTAATTTTATTGTAGCGCTTTTTACGTCGTTACAGCAAGCTTATTTCCGTGGTTTTGTGATATGTGCTTGTGATCCATAGAGTGGGAGGACAATTTTATCGTTCTCGCCCCGACCTAACCGCTCCAGGACCTCCTCTTGCCAATCATCGCCGGTCGCGCCAATGATCGGAATACCTTCCGTGTCCGCGAGCGTATTGAGGACAGTCAGACCTATGCGAAGACCCGTAAAACTGCCGGGGCCTTTAAAGACACCCACGCCACTAAGATCATGGAGTGACCTTCCATTTTCTTGCAATTGATCCTGAAGGTATGCGAGTAGCCCCCTCGCCAGTTCGCGATCAGCCTGCCATTCATTTTCATAACGCCAGTCGTCATTTACAAGTGTCAATTTACATACCGGGGTCGACGTATCGAGAAGCACAATCATGCTAAAGCCTCCAGCAGCTTCTTACTTTTTTCGCCATTTCCTTTCAACACAACATGTCGTGTCACTTCTGTCGGTGACGTAATGCTGATCGTCAGAAGATCCTCAGGGAGTACACCGACGGCCACTTCAGCCCATTCAACAATTGTCACTGTCAAAGCATCGTGTACTGCCTCATACAGCTCGTCCGTCATAATTCCTGCATCGTGAAGCCGATAAAAATCGTAATGTGCTAGACGGATATTTTCTGGCGTGTCGTACACACGGCTAATCGTAAAGCTCGGGCTTTGCACATCCTCATCGATTGCCATGCCTTTTGCGATTCCCTTCACCAGCGTTGTCTTACCGGCACCAACATCGCCAACAAGTTCAATCGTTTCGCCACCATGTAAAAGTCGCCCAAGGTTTTCGCCCAGGCGCTTCATCTCTGCCTCACTTTTTACTTCCCGTTGCATCAGATAAATCAAGTATACCAGAGAGGCCGTAGGCTGTGTGCATATCTCAGGTTTTATCGTACAATAGACCGTAAGCAGTATGCGTATTTCTGATATTACCATTGAGGAATTGCTCGAACGCAGTGGTGTGGCTACTCCGGAGCAAGTTGAGGTCCTAAAGGAAGAGGCCTCTCGTTCGAGGCGTCCACTTCAAGACCTCGTTATTCAAAATGGATTGATCGACGAAAAGACCCTAACGCAAAATTTTGCCACCTACGCTCAAATCCCATTTGTCGAAATTGATCCTAAAGATATTCCCGCGGATGTCCTCACGAGAATCCCTGAACGAATCGCCCGACAATATAATGCCGTTCTCTTTCAGATTGATTCGGATGGACTAATGCACCTGGCCATGGACGATCCGGATGATGTCCAGGCCGTCGATTTCATCAAAAAAGAGATCGGCGACAACGTCAAAATCTACATCGCAACGCGCAATAACATCCTTGCCTGCCTCGAAAACTACCGCGGCGATGTCAACAAAGAGCTCAAAGAGGTCATCGACATACAGCGCGAAGATTCGGGGGAAAAACAGGCGATCACCGAAGCTGATGTTTCTGAAGATTCACCGATAGCCCAGACCGTTAACCTTCTTCTGGAATACGCGATTCGTTCGGGCGCCAGCGACGTCCACATCGAGCCACGCGAAGGCTATGTTCAAGTGCGCTACCGCATCGACGGTGTACTAAAGGAAGTAAACCGCCTTCCCCGAAATGTCCTCGGGGCCCTGGTCAGCCGTGTCAAAATTCTCTCCAATCTGAAAATCGACGAACGACGTATTCCACAAGATGGTCGTTTTAAGATCAAAGTAACAGGAAAGCAATACGCGCTTCGTGTCAGCACCCTGCCGGTGACCGACGGAGAAAAGATCGTCATGCGTATCCTCGACGAATCCAACCAGGCGGTCAGGCTGCCCGAACTCGGGTTCTGGGGGCGCTCACTTGAGGTGATTACTAATGCACTGACTGAACCGAACGGTATGATTCTGATCACGGGCCCGACTGGATCAGGTAAGTCAACGACGCTTTTTAGCGTGCTCACGATGCTCAACACGCCCGATGTCAATATTTCCACTATCGAAGATCCTGTCGAATATAAAATATCCGGTGTCAATCAGACCCAGACCAACTCCAAGGCAGGCATGACCTTTGCCAACGGCCTCCGAGCGCTTCTGCGTCAGGACCCAAACATTATCATGGTCGGAGAGATCCGCGACTCGGAAACAGCCAATCTGGCGATTCAGGCTGCCCTGACAGGCCACCTTGTCTTTAGCACCCTCCACACCAATAATGCCGCCACTTCCTTGCCCCGACTGCTCGATATGGGCATTGAACCATTCCTGATCGCCAGTACAGTCCGTGCGGTGGTTGGACAACGTCTTGTGCGAAAGCTTTGCACTGTCTGTCGTCAACATTCCGCTCCTTCCAAAGAGGAAGTTGAGGCAATCTTGCGCCTGTTTAACCTGCAAGACAGCAACATTGCCTCCATTCATACCCTAGAAAAGCAGGCTGCAGAGCAACATGTCGGAGGCGACATCCCCCTTAGTACATCAGACACCGCGGTGACGAATCTGTGGCGTGCATCCCCGGAAGGATGTGATGAATGCAATAACACGGGGTATAAGGGTCGCGTCGGTATTTACGAGGTCCTGGACAACAGTATTCCAGTACAGAAATTGATCATCAATAACGCGACGAGCACGCAAATTCAGGACCAAGCCATCAGCGAAAAGATGATCACCATGCAACTTGACGGACTTATCAAAGCCCTCCGCGGTGATACCACTATTGAGGAAGTACTTCGCGTCACCAAGGATTAGTCATGCCAAAATTTCTTTATATTGCAACGAATAAACTTGGGAAAACGGTCAGTGGCACTATCGAGGCCATCGATCGGACAGCCGTTATTGCCTCACTGGGAAAACAGGGATTGCAACCTATCAGTATCAAGGAAAGCTCACGCGCCAAAAAAAGCATGAGCCTAGGCGGTCTCCTGGGAAAAGGTAAGGTCAAATCCGATGACCTCGTCATGTTTACCAGGCAACTCAGTGCAATGGTGGGCGCGGGCGTTCCTCTTCTTCGTGCATTAAATTCACTCAAGCAGCATTCTGAAAGTGCAGCCCTGCAAGGGGTACTGGAAATAGTGATCAGGGAAGTCGAGGAGGGTGCACCCCTGGCGGATGCTCTCGAGAAATCTCCCGGCACCTTTAGTGATGTTTATGTCAACATGGTCAGGGCGGGGGAGGCCGCAGGTATTTTGGACGAGATCCTGAAGCGCCTTGCCCTTCAGCAAGAAAAAAACGCGACGATTCGCAAAAAAGTGAAAAGTTCCATGACCTATCCAACAGTTCTGATCGTCATCACTATCGGTGCTTTCTTTGGACTGATGCTTTTTGTCATTCCCCAGATTGGGAAAATCCTTACCGATCTAGGTGGGCCAGATGCAGAGCTGCCGGGGATTACGCAGGCTATGCTCGGCGTTAGTGGATTCTTTACAAATTTTTGGTTTATTATTTTCCCTGCCCTTTTCGGTGCAATCTTCCTTTTGCTCCGCTATATTAAAACACCCAAAGGGAAAAGCCAGCTGCACCACCTCGTCCTGAAGATACCGGGGATCAAGGCCATTGCTTCAAAAGTTGCAGTAGCTCGTTTCGCCCGCACCTTTTCTGCACTGATGGGCGCAGGTGTCGCCGTCCTGGAAGCCCTGGAGGTAACGGCACATGCTATCGGCAACGTTGTCTATGAACAATCTCTGATTGATGCCGCGGAGGAAGTAAAAAATGGTGCGACCCTTTCCTCTGTCATCGAAAAAAATCCGCTCTTCCCCGCCATTGTTGCTCAAATGCTCGCCGTCGGCGAAGAAACAGGGCAGACAGATACGGTGCTCGTGAAGGTGGCGGACTTTTACGAAGAAGAAGTAGATGTTGCCATTGACGGGCTAAGTGCCATCATTGAACCAGTCATGATCGTCTTCATGGGCGGAATGGTCGGACTGATAGCTGCCAGCGTAATGGTTCCGATTGCCAGCCTGGCTCAAAATATTAAGGGTTAAACAGAGTACAAACCATTTCGCTCATGCTATACTGGTAATAAACCTTAGTGGGCATCAATGGCAAAATTATTTTATCAGGACAAGCCAGTTATCGGACTTGATATCAGTCAAACGAGTATCAAGGTTATGGCTGTTGATCCCAAAAAATGGCTGGTACTTGGCTATGGATCGATTGATCTGGATCCCGCAAAAGTGCAGCAATCCCTTGAGGGTAACGGCGGATATCTCACAGAGAGCATCCAGACTCTTCTCAGCAAGAAACTCATTGGCACACTCCCCAGCAATCACACCATCGTAGGTATTCCTACTAGCCGGACATACTCACGCACCTTTACAGTCCCCCCAAAGACCGAGACTTCCCTGGCAGATGCTGTCGAGATAGAGGTCGATCAGTATATTCCGATTCCCATGAGCTCGCTGTATGTTGACTACGAAATTATCGAACGTACCAAAGATCAGTTGACGGTTACCATGTCCGCCGTGCCAAAGAAGCTCATTGACAGCTGCATGATCGCTACCGCCGCTGCAAACCTTCGCCCAATTATGATCGAGCCGGGTATCAACGCCGTCGCGCGCGTTCTCGAAACGACTGAGGAAGGTCACCTCATAACCTTGATCGTCGACATTGGTCCTGCCAGTACTGATATAGCCGTGCTCGAGGACGGTGCTATCCGTGTCAATGGAGGCCTCGGTATCGGAGGGAACACGTTCACTCTTGATATTGCCAAGAAACTAAATGTTCCCCTGGAAAATGCCCACCAGCTAAAAGTATTGAATGGCCTCAGCGCTGGTCCTCGCCAAGCCAAGATCACTAATGCACTTCTTCCTAGCCTGCAGCGTATCCTGGCCGAGGTCCGCAAGGTGATGCGCTATTACAACGAGCGTCTTACCGATAATAATCGCTCTTTGGAGCAGGTTTTAGTAGTAGGCGGAGGCAGCAATGTCCCTGGTATTGGTGATTACTTTACCAATGAGCTGGTTATGCCCGCCCGTGTAGCGAGCCCGTGGCAAAAGCTTGACTTTGGCAAGCTTCCCCAGCCGACCAAACAACTTCGACCACGCTACATTACTGTTGCAGGCCTCGCGAGCGTCGGTCCGCAGGAGGCGATAGATGATTAATCTTCTCCCCCCCGAGCACAAACGCGATATCAGGGCAGCCCGCGCCAATACGCTACTCATCCGATACAATATTCTCCTCGTCGGTGTTCTAGCTTTTCTCATGCTCGCGATTGGCATCGTCTACTTCTATCTTTCAACGACAAAGGCAGGTGCGGAAACCACTATCAAGGAAAATAAGGAAAAGGTCGCAGGGTTTATTGCCACCGAACAAGAGGCGCAGCTTTTCCGTCAGAATCTCGCGACCGCCAAACAAATCCTGGACCGCGAGGTTAACTACACCAAGGTCATCCTCAAGATCTCTAATACCCTTCCTAGCGGCACAGTCCTCACCAATCTTACGCTTGATGCAAGTTCATTCGGCAAGGAAACCAACATGGTTGCACAGGCCAAAAGCTACGATCAGGCAATTGCCCTCAAGGATGCTCTCAATCAGTCTGGCCTTTTTACAGATGTCCACTTTCAATCCATTGTCTCTAGCGGTAGCGCCGACTATCCCGTAACCGTCAACCTGTATGTTACGTTCAAAAAAGAGGTGGCAAAGACATGAAAAAAATTCATTTGACGCCCACGAACCTCCGCATTATACTGTCGATCTCGCTCTTTGTCATTATTGCGATTGGCGCTACCCTTGCCTTTATTTCATATAAAGGGCTCAAAGAAATAGCTATCACTGTTAGCCACACGACCCTTGATGCCAATGCCAGCCAGAATAATCTGCGCATTTTGCAGCAGCTACAGAAGAAGCTCGAGGAGGAGAAAGAAAATATCAGCCGTGCAGGCAGCATTGTCGCGGAAAGTCAAAGCTATCAATATCAAGATCAAATCATCGCCGACCTAAATGACTATGCTGGAAAGGCGGGCGTTGAGATTACTAATATTGATTTCTCTGCCACTACAGTTGCCCCTACCCAGCCAGGCGGTACCGGACAAAGCACTACTCCTTCGTCCCCTCCACCTTCTGGTGTAAAATCAATGTCTGTTTCAGTCGCACTCAAAAATCCACTCAATTATAATTCACTTCTTCGCTTCCTCAATTCCATCGAACAAAATCTCACAAAAATGCAAATCTCGAGAGTGTCACTTGTCAAAGATTCCTCGGGTAGTGTATCGAGTGAGGCGTTAGCAATCGAGGTATACGTAAGGTAATTTATGGACATATCACTGACAGCAATTAAAAAAGGACTCGCTCGTTTTATTGAGCGATTCCACGTTATTATTTTTGTCATCACCGTTCTAGGCGGGCTCGTTGTCGTCATTCTGCTTCTCAACAATGTCATCCTCACCTCGAGCGATAGCGCGGGATATACTCCTAGTGGGGTAAGTGCTGAATTTGACCAAAGCACCATCAATCGAATCGAACAACTAAAATCTCGGACTGAGACGGGCAGCCAGCTGGATCTTTCACAGGGTCGAACCAATCCGTTTGTTGAGTAGGTCGCACAAAACCGCTATACTATAAATATGTTGCTCGCTGGATCAAGACTCATTGGCGCCCCGGTCATGGGCTTGCAAACAGGCAGCGAGCTTGCTCGAATTAGTCGACCGATTATTGATCCGAGTAATCTAAAAATTGTCGCGTACGAAGTAAACGGCCCCCTACTCGACGTCCATCCTTCCCTTCTTCGGGTTGTTGACGTTCGTGAATTTAGTGATATCGGCGTTATTATTGACTCTAGTGATGAATTTATTTCCCCGGGTGACGTCATCAAGCTGGGTGAAATATATAAACAAAACTTTGTTCTCGATGGTAAAGCCGTCGTTAACAAAAAACACAAAAGGATTGGAAAAGTAATAGGCTACACGCTCGAAACAACAGGCTTTCTTATTCAGCAGCTCACCGTGAGGCGTCCCCTTCTCCACAGCCTTACCGAGCCCGAGCTACTGGTCCATCGCACCCAAATAACAGAGATCAACGACCACGAAATTGTCGTCCAAGACCAAGCCACCATTCCTGAACCGGTCGGCCAATCCGTTCGAACCGCATACGTTAATCCTTTCCGAAAGAACACACAGGTTGAACACATTCGATCAAACGATCAAAAGTAGGCTAGTCCTCATCATTCAGTGCGGTCTTGATGGTATCATAATCAAATCCTTGTCGTGCAAGGTATTGAATTAATTTCTGTTCATCAGGATAACGACGGCGTTTCTTCTCGATGATTTTGGCGAGCTCGTCCTCATCCGAGCGCAGCGAGCTAGCAAGGAATTTGTCTACTATCGAGCGGTCGACACCTTTAGTCTGAAGCTCCATCTGTAATTTCCGCATGCTTGTCCCTTTACGCAGGTTACGATTCTCCACCCAATAGCGAGCGAACTTCTCGTCGTCAACATACCCTTTCGCAAGCAGCCGATCAAAAACCCGATCAGCTATCATCTGGGGGATACCTTTTCGGACCTTTCCTTCTTTAGTTCGAGTATCCCGTGTTTTCCTCCAGAGGTAATCCTTCACCTCCTTAGCTGAATGCGGCCGCATCATGCAGTATTCGAGTGTCCTTGCATAGAGTTTGCCAAAGAGACTCTCGTCCTCCAACGCAGCAAGTTCCTCTTCAGTAAATTCTTTCCCAATTCTAATCCCCAGGTCGGCAACCTGAAAAATATCCAAACTAAAGCGATAGTTTCCATCCACCATGACGTTAACGCGGTCGGAATTTTTCTGCTGAGCGGTAATTGCGGTAATCTTCACTGTTTCTATTATATCCCTTAGAAACACTAAACCCCTCAAAGCTCAATCAGTGATTAAGCCCTCAGGGGTAAACCCCACCTGACTGGCTGCCAGGTGGGTAACCGTCGGTTGCCCGCGACGATTCTCAGGTTGCGCCGAAGCGCGTGGTCAGCCGACCGCGCCAGGGGCCGGGACGGCTTCGTCGGTCGACAAGTTGGCCGCTTCCTTGGCCGAGGCCTCGGCAGCCTCGTCGAGCCGCATGGCGCAGAACTCGGCAGCCGTCGTGGCCACCCAGTGGTCCTGCCGCTGCGTGAAGCCGCTGACGCCCACGATGACGCACCGACCGTCCTTGCACTCGACGACGACAGCGCCGCCGTAGGGGAACTCACCCCAGAGCAGCCGCGAGTCATCCTCGACGCCGACGATAGCCTCGAAGGCCCGGAGAGGGTCGTTGTTGAGCTCGCGAAGTTCCAGGGTGCTGACCCCAGTACGTGCGACGGCCCGCATCTTGCGGAG
>CBIFWO010000021.1:0-15051 GCA_966186595.1 uncultured bacterium
CTAGCTGCGGCCTCAAAGCGGGCTCGCACAAACTCCGCTGCGGGATCAACGGTGATTTCTTTCTCTCCTCCATGCTCATATATTTTACGTTTCGTGCCCATACTGACGGCACGATCTGCAAAAGATCTATATATCCCATTAAAAATATTGTCAGCAAGAGGGGCCTTGTCTGAGTCAAGATGTTGCTCACGAGAATTTACTACTATTCGTTCTGACATTTTTATTTTATTTACGTTTTCATCATCATAACATAAAGCTAACGCTTATTCAAGGTTACTGTCTGTTGGTAGGCATTGCATATTTTAATTATTTATGATATAAGGGATATAGATCACAACGAAAAGATAAAAATCATGAGTGAAAAATTTCCAGAATCCAGAGTAAAGATGAATCTGAGTTCAGGCGTGCCAGAATCGCGTGTCCGTATAAATATAGACACTCCACCGACACACGAGACTCTACCCTTCCCTGATCGTGTTAGAGGGATGGCTGAGATGGCTCGTCTCGCCGCAGCACATTCCGCAGAAATGATCCCAACCTCAGAAGCTGGCGAGGCAAAAACCCCGGAGGGTTTCCCAGAAAATGGCACCACAATCCGTCGCGTGCGCCCCGCCGAAGAAGGCGGTGATGTTCTCTTTAGGGTTCGTGCTGTCAAAGAGAATGCGGCCAGAGAAATGCGAATCATCCTTGAAGATTCCAAAGGCCGACGTACTAACATCGGCCTATCGGACTTGGCCAGCGGACCAGTTGCAGGCAAAGCGTGGCGCATTGAATCCTAATTCATATGCCGCTCGGTTATCTCTGTTATAATAGCAGCATGAGTTCACTTTCTATCGGCATCGTCGGCCTACCAAACGTGGGAAAATCCACGCTTTTTAATGCACTAACGAGCAATGACATTCTTGCCGCCAACTATCCTTTCGCGACTATCGAACCAAACACCGGCATTGTCCCCGTTCCTGATGAGCGCCTGCAGCAACTTGCCGATATGTATCATGCGCAAAAGATTATTCCAGCTACTGTCACCTTTGTTGATATTGCCGGCCTGGTTGCTGGCGCGTCTAAGGGCGAAGGTCTGGGTAACAAATTCCTAGCGAATATCCGCGAATGCGACGCAATCGTTCACCTTGTTCGTGCTTTTGAGAGCGGCGACATTGTTCACGTTGCCGACCGCATTCACCCTGGTGATGACATCGAGATTATCAATACCGAACTGATCCTAGCAGACCTCCAGATGATCGAAACCAAGCTACCGAAATTAGCGAAGGAAGCTAAGGCTAAGGCAGCGCTCCGCCCCACTATGGAATATCTAGAAGAGCTAAAAAAGACACTAGAAGCCGGCACACCACTTTCGGCTCTCGATTCGCTCGACCAAGAGAAACTTGGCGGCTTGCAGCTTCTTACCGCCAAGCCGGTCATCTACGCCTTTAACGTTGATGAGGAAACGCTCACCGATGAGGCGAAAAAATCTGAGCTGATTGCACTCGCCGCTCCCAATCGTACTATTTTCGTTTGTGCCAAATTAGAAGAGGAAATCAAAGGTCTCAATCCAAGTGACGCGATGGAACTCCTAGAAAGCTATGGTGTTGCCGAAACCGGACTTTCACAGCTTATTTCTGCCGCATACGATACGCTTGGCCTGCAAAGCTATCTGACGGCCGGCCCAAAGGAAGTTCGGGCCTGGACCATCAAAAAGGGCTCAACCGCCCCGCAAGCCGCTGGGGTGATCCATAGCGATTTCGAGCGTGGCTTTATCGCCGCGCAAATCGTCAATTATGACGATCTCGTCACTGCCGGTTCAGAAGCGGCAGCTAAAAGTGCCGGTAAAGTCCGCACCGAAGGCAAAGAGTACGTCATGCAACCTGGTGATATTGTCGAGTTTCGTTTTAACGTCTAACAAAAAGTCCCGCACCCGCAGGACTTTTTGTTAATCTATTTATCGTCGATGCCAAGCATGAATGCGTGGTAATTTAGTAATCTCGCTGGCAATAGTGTCAGGCACGCCAGGCATGTTTACTGTATCCTGATGTGCGCCCGCGTAGATAACACCCATTACCCAGCCCTTTGATTTGTGCATCATACCGACTGGCCGTGTCGTTTCGGCAATTCGATACCCGCGTGGAATGGTAATATCCGATCGAGCTTTCTCTCTAAACTGAGCGGGAGTCGCAGACTCGTTAAACTCCCCAGATCGGTCATATCCCCTTGGCAATGTATATGTATCACCTGAAAGTGTCGCCGCACTACATGTTGGATGTGGCAAGATAACTTTGTAAGTTACCGTGCGATGAACTGTATCGAATGACACCGAGCCCGTTAAGCCATTAAGGTTAGACTGGCAAGGGTTATCGACGGGATTTACTGTCACCGTCACTTCTGCCGAATCGGATGCCTGACCATCAGAAATAGTGTACGTGAACGAATCGACTCCGTTAAATCCTGAATTCGGCGTGTAACGCACGCCGCCCTCTGGCGAGATCTTCACCGCACCGCTCAATCCTTGCGTCGTACTCGTTACCTTTAGATTTTTACCTAGATCATTTTTTAGAACGTTAATATTAATAGTGCCTTCTTGCGACACCTCCGCCACATCACTCACCGCATCCACCGCCAACATTGCGGCTGGCACCGTCATATCATCAGGTGTCGGCTCGGCCATGGCGGTATATGACACCCCTCCTACGATTGAAAAAATTGCAACAAGAAAAGTAATAGCTTTCTTTCGAATACTCACAGCGTTTCCCTTTCCTCTTAACTCTACGTTGATAAAAGGCTTGCTGCTAGCTCACAAGTCAACTCTCATTATACCATGAGCACTTTTTCATCCAGCTCAGGCTAAGGTCTTTAACAGATAGAAACGTTCTTGGTTTCCTTTCGAACCATGTACGTCACTGTCGCGCTTATCTGTAATAACGAAATGTTGTTTTGACCACACTTCGAAATCTTTGAGAATTTGGCGGCGGATGGCATCGTTCTTTATCACCCCTTTGTTGACCTGATGCTTACCAGCTTCAAATTGTGGCTTTAGCATGGCCGCAATTTTGGTATTTGGTCCGGATAAGTTCTTGGCCAGATGCGGTAAAATTTCACGAAGACTGATAAACGAGACGTCAATCACGATAATATCGGGTTTTTCATCCAGGTAAAAATTACGAATGTCTGTTTTTTCGTGCAGTTCAATCCGCGGATTGTCTCGAAGGCTTGGGTGCAGTTGCTCTGTTCCAACATCCACGGCGAATACCTTCTTGGCACCGTGTTTCAATGCATAATCGGTGAACCCACCTGTACTACTCCCCACATCCAAGATTATTTTGTCTCTAAAATCTAGATTCAAAAGTTTGGCTACGCTCGCTAGTTTTAGCCCCGCTCGACTGACATACTGCTCTTCGGCTGCAAGTTTTATTACCGCATCGTCCCGCACAAATAGACCTGGTTTAACAGCAAGTTTACCGTCCACTGTCACTTTGCCCAGCTTAATCCAGCTTTCAGCCTGCGAGCGGCTACTTGTCAGACCGCGCTTTGTCAATTCGATATCAAGTCGTTGTTTCATGGATACATAATTCTTTCAATTTCGCGCGTCACACTAGCAATTGCGCCGTAGCTCTGGCCTTTGGTCATAATTGTCAGGATATAGGTGCCCCGCGGATGGCGAACGATCGCCGTATCATGAATATAATCCCACAAAAATCCGACTTTATCGTTTACCTGCCCTCGACTACCCGTTGGGATGCCGTAGCGGTATGGATGGCGACCTAAGTTATTCAGAAGTCTCTCGCGATTTGCACCGCTCACTAGTGTACCATCATTCAGCCCAATCATGTACTTAGTCAAATCGGCTGCTGTCGTTTGGTTGGCTGATCCAGTGGTAAATGATGTCCCACTACTAAACCCACGCGCATAGATAAAATCGTTTATGTACTGCCTGCCAAACTGCGCAATCCAACTTTCTGCACAAGGGTTGGTCGAAGCCACTGTCATACGATCAAAACATCCCGCCACCGTTGTATCCAGCATCGGATCGTCCCAGTGAATTTCGCCCTTGTCGACCTTGTCAAACAATACCAGCGCTACAAATAGTTTATAGGTGCTGCCGCTAGGAATACTTTCGTAGTCGCGCGCCCCTGCGGTCCAGCGCTCGCCATCCAACTGCTGAACCGAGATCCGCATATTTCGTGAACGAGCAGTGTCATTTAGGTACGCTTGCAGGCCCGCCTGTGTCGCCGTGTATTTACTGTTAAAAATAATGCTTGGTTGCACTTCAATAAATTGCGCCGCAACTGCTACTTCGGTTGGCGGTAGTAAAAGAGAGCTGGCAATTTGATCAGCCAAAGCCGTTACATCAATCGCACGGCCCACACTTCCTGTCACGCGGCCAACTTCTCGTCCGTCTACAATCGTTATGTTCGTCTGTCCAGCCGGCGTGCCAACCTTGTTGTTGACGTCATATAAATACGCCTTCACTTTCTCCTTATCGATGGATAACGTAACGTCACCATTCTCGCCCGTGGCAAGCACTATCCACGAGGCGATTTCTTTAGCATCGGGTGAAAAGCTCGAGTTTTCAACCTTAATTGCCACAGTATGTGCCAGCGCCGCTTCTGCCTGACCTCGCACTTTCGCTAGGTCCTTACTCGTCCGCGCAGCAGCTTGGCGTTTTGATGGCGCTTCAATGACCGTCGTTTTTCCAAGTTGCACCTTGGCACGACTAATTGTCGCTAGCAGTTCATTCGTACTTACCGTACTGCCCTTTATCGCCTCGGTTGCTTTTAACCGTCCATCCTCTATTGTCAGCCTGGCGTTTTGCGGCGGAAAGCTCAGCTCCTTACTTTTTCCCTCCAGGAATTTCTGAAATGGCATGCCACTATAATAAATGTCCGCTTCCTTTAATTCGCCAGCCTGCCACAAGATGGAACCTGGGATAAGCCGCTGAAGCAGTGGATATTCTCGCAATTTATTGATCATAACCTCGGTATTAGGTTCGGCCCCGGCAGATTTTGCTAGAAATTCCACCGATTTGTCATTGCCAATCGTTATCTTGAGCTTTATCTGATCAAACTGCTTGGCTATAGCTTGTGCCATCTTGTCGTGCTCAACCCAAAACATCGATTCTCCAGCGATACTTGCAAATGGCAGGCCGCGATCAGTGGGGTACAACAGCTGCAAAAGAAGAATGATTCCGAGGAGTGGCAACACTCCGTAAAATAAAATCTGCCTTCGGCGATGGGGTGAGACTTGAAATGCCTGGGTCTTACGTGCCCACAATTCACGCTGCTGATTTGCCGCTATTTGCCAAATTCGTGTTTCTTTTTTAGCCCGCTGAGCCATAGTCCAAGTATAGCACTGCGAAAGATGGCATTATAATACAATCAGGCCACTATTCGAGGAAACGGGGAACGATGTGGACAGAACGGGAAAAACGACTCTTTGACAGCACTACCCGTGCTATTGGGGTCGCCAACTACGACTTGGGGCTGAGACTTGCCGAACAGCTCCTAAAGGAGGTTGAGGATGGCCCATGCAAACATGCCTACATCCTAGGGTGCAAAGTGGCGGTCGCCCTTCGTCATCTCGGACACGAGGAGGAAGCTCGGAAGGCGTTTCAATCCGCCTACGAGCTGGCGCTAGAGGCAGGCCAACCCGTCATTGCCAGCTACATCCGCAATGATCAGGCCTCGATGGAGTCGGGTGACAAAGCTGTCGAGATGATCAAGAAAGCGATTCATCTCTGCCTTCGCGCCAAGCAGTCGCCCGATCCCGCTCGTGACCTCACGGCAGATCGTGCGTACATGCAGGCACATCTGGCGCGCACCATCATGCGCCGAGATGGGTACTGCAAGGAAGCAAGCACGATGAGGCGTGCACGACGGACGCTTGGACGGTTCTGCAGGACTCATTCGCACTACAAAGAAGCTTATCTCGTCGTGCTAGCCTGGGAACTGGAGATGCCGCGCAGCTCCACCCTGTCCGCCCTGCTCGAACGCACTTGGATGCTCGGCATCCTCGCTGTCGAGATCGTTCGACAGCAAAAGGTCAGCGACATCACGAGAACACTGATGTCTCGAACGCGTCGAGCGAGGATTCGTCCCTAGCGGACAATCGAATGGAGGCCCCAAGTCCCGCGGTGGGTCACCCACTGCGGGCAGGCTCCCTAAAAATTATTTCTTTCGTTCGCGGTATTCACCGGTCGCGGTATCAACCGAAATGATATCGCCGGTTTTGATAAAGGCAGGCACCTTCACCGTGATCCCGGTCTCAAGCGTTGCGTCCTTTAGCACGCTGCTCGTTGTATCGCCCTTCACGACGTCCTCGGCGTACGTTACCTCCAGATAAAGATTCTTGGGAAGCTCCACGTTAATCACCTTGTCACCAAAGAATTGCAGATTGAGCATGTCCCCTTCTTTGAGGTAGTTCGCAGCCGAATCAACCAGATCAGCCGACAGTTCGAACTGCTCGAACGTCTCCGGATCCATGAAATGGAAGGTATCCCCGTCGCTATAGAGGTATTGAACATTTTTATTGCTCACCTCGGCACGTTCAATTTTATCCTGACCCTTGAATGTCTTGGGAATGACACTCCCATCGATCAGGTTTTTTAGTTTCACGTTGACGATACTTCCACCGCGACCCATCACTTTTTGCCCATATTCAATCACACGATATGGCTTGCCATCGATCTGGCAAACAACACCCTTTTTAAGATCTGTTGGTTGGTACATACTTCTCCTCGTTGGTTTTAGAAATGCTTGGCAGCGCACCGTAATGCGCTGCAGAGTTCTCTAAACTAGTTAGATGTCACGAATGGCATTAGGGCCAAGTGACGAGCACGCTTGATCGCAACTGCTAGTTGGCGCTGCTGCTTTGCAGAAAGACCGGTCTTGGCAACTGGTTCGATCTGTCCGTAAACGTTGATGTAGCGCTGCAATGTTTTGACATCTTTGTAGTCAAAGTATGCAGGGCTGTCCTTTTTAAATCGCTTTGGGTTCATATTTCTCCTTAGAATGGAATCTCGCTTAGGTCGATTGGCTTGTCATCAATATCCTCGATCACAACATCATCCGACTTTTTCTTTGGGCTACTATTTGAAGAGTTTGAGTAGTTAGACGCACCGCCAGCACTGTCGCCGCTAGGGCCATCAAGGAAGGTCACATCAGTTGCAACGACCTCGACTTTGCTACGCTTTTTACCGGTTTCTTTGTCGTCCCAGCTATCCTGACGAAGGCGACCCTGCACGAGGCAGCGACGACCCTTTGACAGATACTGGCTAACAAGTTCGCCCAGCTTTTCCCAGGCAGTGACTTCAAAGAAGTCCGTTGCGTCATCTTGGCCACCGCGATCAACCGCTAGACTGAAGCTCGCAATCGTCTTACCGGTTGTTGTGGTGCGTACTTCGGGATCACGTGTGAGGCGACCCATTAAAATCACTTGGTTGATGCTTTTGGCCATTTCCCTACTCCTCTTCTTTGCTTTCCTCGCTGCTTGCAGCGCGGTTCTTTGCTTCCTCGAGTGCCTTGCGTCCCTTTTCGTCTACCTTCACAAGTAGGTAACGGAGCACTTCGTCGGTAATGTTCAATGTGTTGCTGATCTTTAGCGGTGCATCAGCTGGCAACTTGACATCCATGTAGACGTACACGGCGAAATCTTCACGCTTGATCTTGTATGCAAGCTTCTTTTTTCCCCAGTTGTCCTCTTTGGTAATTTCACCACCAGCGCCGGTAATGATGCCGCGCACTTTCTTTAGTGGCGTCTCCAGATCTACCTCTAGATCAGGATGAATCAGAACAGTTAGTTCGTATTCGTTCACTAGTTTCCTCCTTTGGAATCCATGTGGATGCTCATTTCACAGAATGAGCTGAGTTGATAACAGATGTATTATACCAGATAACAGTGGTGGACGCTAGACCTTTTGAGAATCGACGACAGCAAGAAAATCCTTGAGGGCAGAGTGCGCAACTTCGAGGTCTCTAGATGTATAATCACATACTTTTACCCCTGATGAACCTTCGATCATTGCCGATAGTCGCTTACCTTGCTCACCTCCCCGAAATAGCACTAGGACAGGTTTTTTATGTTGGACTGCATAGCTGATTTCATACCCAACACCTAGGCTTGGATTCGTCACCTCGGCCACGACGGCATCAGCCTCATTGATCCAATCCAGGTCCCGGTCATGAATTTCCTTAGAGCTCATGTCCTGACCATGGTCACTGAGGTCTTTGTAACCCACATGCTCGCAAAGAACAGTCACGTTTTCCTGCTGCAAAAAGTTGATGAACTGCTCGTAAATCGGCTGGTCATCGCGACCGCCACGGATAGAACCAGCAAAATATATCTTCATGGATCAACTATACATCCGAGGAAGCAAGTTCGTCCAGATTCGAGACAAGCACTTCGCGTGGGCGCGAACCATCAGCCGGACCAATGATTCCCTGCTCTTCCATTTCCTCAATAATACGGGCGGCACGAGCGTAGCCGACACGGAGACGGCGCTGAAGGAGACTCGTGCTTGCTTTGCCGCTCTCGACAACCACGCGAACTGCATCTTTGTACATATCATCGTCACCATGGCCATCAAAGTCCATCACCACGCCACCCTTACCGTTCAGCTGAACGGGTTGAGAAACGATCTCGTCGTTGTACTGCGGCGCCGACTGCATGCGGAGATGATCGGTAATCTTCACGACTTCCTCGTCCATCACCCAGGCGCCCTGAATACGTTTTGGCTTGCTCATGCTTGGGGTGAGGATAAGCATGTCACCCTGTCCAAGAAGCTTCTCCGCTCCAACTTGATCAAGGATCGTGCGACTGTCGATCTGGCTAGCCACCGTAAAAGCAATTCGTGCCGGAATATTCGCCTTGATCAGACCAGTGATGACATCAACTGACGGGCGCTGTGTGGCCAGCACCAAATGGATGCCCACGGCACGGGCCTTTTGTGCCAAGCGAACAATCAATGCCTCAACATCACGAGCCGCCACCATCATCAGGTCAGCCAGCTCATCAATCACAACAACGATGTAAGGCATTGCACCTTCGTCGACGCGCTGTTCATTACCATCCTCATCAGGGACTGATAGTTTCTTACCACCCGACTGGATTTTTTGGTTATAACTTTTGATATCACGAATCTTTTCCTCGGCCAGCAACTTGTAGCGACGTTCCATTTCGTTCACTGCCCACTTCAGCGCACTGATTGTCTTTTCAGGCTCGGTAATAACGGGGGTAAGGAGGTGTGGAATATCTTCGTACGGTGCCATTTCAACCTGCTTTGGGTCGACCAGAATCAACTTCATCTCACTCGGGCTATTACGATACAAAAGGCTGGTTAAGAGTGTATTGATCATAACCGACTTACCGCTACCAGTCTGACCAGCGATCAAAAGATGCGGCATCTTATTGAGCTCACCAACGACCGCCTCACCAGAGATATCTTTACCAATAGCAAAACTGAGTGGCTCCGGCGTATTTTTCCACTGTTTTGACGTCAAAATTCCGTGCAGTCGAACATCAGCAGCCTTACGGTTTGGAACCTCGATACCCACGGCGCGTTGACCAGGGATAGGTGCCTCGATACGGAGACTTTGCGCTGCTAAGTTAAGCGCAATATTCGTCTCGAGCGCAGTGATTCGCGTTAACTTCACACCGCTAGGTGGCTTCAGCGTATACTGTGTCACCTTCGGACCAATATTTGCCCCTTCCATCTCGACTTCAATATTAAATTCTGCCAAGGTATCGCGAATAATCTGTGCATTTTGCTGAACGTCACCAGCATCGGCTGGTGACTGTTTTTTCTCAAGCAGCTCGAGGCTCGGCGCCTGCCAGTTCGGATCATTCACTGCGACTAGCGCCGCTTGTTCTTCCGCAGCCTTGTCCTGCTTAATACTGCCACGAAGACTCGACAGATGACTGCCCTTCTCTTTCTCATTTGGATCAAGTGTCGGTACACCAGCGTTTAGTTTTAATTCGCCGATCATCTGCGATTTTGGTGCGTCCGCCGAAGCGGCCTTGCGCATAACGGCAACATTTTCATCTTGCTCGCCTAGGTCACGGCGCATCAGATCCCATAGCTTTTTAATAACAGTGAACGGCGAGACACGAAGGACAAACAGCGCAGTCACCAGGATAAGAAGCGAATAAATAAATGCCGCAACACCACTATCCACTAAGGCCAGCATGCCGCTATTGACCGTGTCGCCGATAAATCCGCCCGTCGTCTGTCCCTCGGCATTTTTCATGAGGCCAAAGAGGCCCGCCACCCACACGATCAGAAGCGCGGTCGCAAGCTTCACGACGAATGGCAGCTTATTTTCCTCGGCGCGGAATATCTCAACAGCAATATAAACGAAAAGGAGCGGAATGATGTAGACGGCGTACCCAACACTACTGAGGGCAGCGTTGTGCAACCATTCCAGGACAGGCCCGCCAGCTTTGAACCAGGCGACAACGAATAAAATCGACACCGCAATCAAGAAGACTGCCCCTACCTGAGCCCAAAATCCTACTGGCAAGGCATGTTTTGGCGCCGCGGATGCTTTTTTCCCTCGTGTTGATTTTCGCTTTTTGGCCATAATGTTTTTATTATATGCTCATCACTACTGTTTTGATAGGCTATATTATACTTCGTTAATATATCACGTTCTCGGAAGAGAATCAGCAAGCTTATTCTCTTCTCTCTCGAATGCTCATATTATAGCAAAATTTACTACAAAAAGCAAGCTGGCATGAGCAGTTTGCACGTACTATTGACTTTATTACTATTTTATAGTACAATATATCACCAGTCGGATCCCTCGAAGGAAATAGAGGTCCTACCATGGACTCCTTCTGGCAGCTCTTCTCACCCAACAGCAAGATCGACCCCAGCGACTGGCTCGTCGGCAGCACCGCGACCCTCGCGGCGATGCTCGTCCTGTCCGCAACCGTGGCAGCCGTCGGCTTCGTGCTGATGTTCACCGAACACCGGCACGCTGGCAAGACGGGTTTCACGACCCTCATCGCAGGTGTCGTGGCCCTCGGTTCGGCCTACGTCACGCAGGACTACCTCCGCACCATGAACCGGTGGGAGAACCTCGCGGAGACGACCCTGGGACGCATCGAGTTCCTGACCTGGAATCTGGTCGCCAGCACCGTCATCGGACTGATCCTGGTCTTCCTGGGCTACTACGTCGCGAGCTGGAACAGCCGCGGAGGGTTGCGCGCCGAGAGGCAGGCATCGTTCGCGGGCGTGTTCATGATCGGCGCCGGCATGGTCTTCGCCATCCACGTCACCCTCCTGTGGATGCGGATGTCGAACGAGCAGAAGGCGCTCGACACGAAGCGGATCTGCGACATTACCGGCACCGGCGTGTGCAAGGCGAAGGGTGACTACACCATGCTCCCCTCGCTGCCCGTGATGATCTGGGCAGGCCTCGCGATCGGCCTCATGCTCGTCGCACTGGTCGGTGCCGTCTACTGGCGCAAGGACCAGAAGCGGTCGAACAAGCAGGAGCCGAAGCTCACGCAGTTCGCCGGCCGCGACAAGCTGGTCTGATCGAACTCTGCGGGCGGTGCGCGGACGTCGAGTCCCGCACCGCCTAGGCGGAAGCAAGAGAGAAGAAACTACCAATTCCGAAAGGGAGCCGACGTTAGGCTCTATAGTTGTGTAACTGTACTGACGAGTCCAAAAGGACGAAAGCTAAAAGAAATCGCGCCCTAATAGGCGCGATTTTCTGTTTTCGGAACGACTGTTTCCGTATCGGGTTGCATCGGTTCTGGGAACTTCTTTGGACGAGGCATCTGCATACGCGGACGACCCTCAGTCTGCTGCTGCGGCTGCGGTCGATTCGCCCCACCGCCACCAATCTCGTTGATCACGGGAATCACGATCGGCGTGCGGCGTGTCTGATCATAAAGGATATGGGTAATCTCATCCTTTAGTTCCTTTTTGATGATGTCGAGGTCAATCTTTTTACCGCTAAAGCTGCGGGCAACCTTTTGCTTGAGATACTGACGAATCATTCCCATCAGCTCTTCGCTATCACGAAGGTAAATGAACCCGCGGCTAATGATGTCGGGGCTAGTCATAAGCCGGCCCGTGCCACGCTGCACGGTCAGGACAACCACAAACATCCCTTCGGTTGCCATGTGAATGCGATCTTTTAGCACCACTTCACTGACGACTGCACCACTATCGTCGTACATGATTCCCCCAACAGGGATACGGCCAGCTTTCTTGGCGCCCTCTGGGGTAATTTCCAAGATATCCCCAGCGTCACAAACAAAGATATTCTCACGTTTGATACCACATTCTTTTTCAGCCAGCTCGGCATTGTGGTGCAACATATGGAACTCACCGTGGATTGGCATGTAGTAGGTTGGGTGAAGGGCATTGATCAGTTTGACGTGATCGTCGTAGTATCCGTGACCGGAAAGGTGAAGTGGGCCCACACCAGTCAGGTGCGACTTGCCGTTTTGGATGACTTCACTTCCCTCTCGCATCAGGCCATCGACCGTGCGAACGACGTACTTTTCGTTACCCGGAATTGGGTTGGAGCTAAAGACAATCACATCACTATTCTTGATCTTGATAAATTTGTGCGCACCGCTGGCCATGCGGTTCAGGACGGCATTGAACTCACCCTGAGAACCGGTACAAACAATCGTCACCTTACCATCTGGCAATTTGATGATGTCTTCCATCTTTACGATGACATCTTTTGGAATTTTGATCACACCAGCGCGCAGTGCCACCTCGAGATTTTGAATCATACTGTAACCGGCAAAAGCAACCTTACGATCGTGCTTTTTCGCCTCGTCGAGGATCAGCTGCATACGGTGAATCTGGCTACTGAAACAGCTAAGGATCAAACGACTATTTGGATATTTCACCATTACCTCGCCGATGCTTTCCTGGATCTCGAACTCGCCGTGCGAATGCGTTCCTTCACTTTCACAGTTGGTACTCTCGTTCATGAGAAGGAGAATTCCCTCTTTTGTAGCGATTTCGGTCAGACGATCGAGGTCAAACTTCTTGCCGTCTACTGGATTTTCCTCGAAACGCCAGTCACCGGTGTCGATCAGAACACCCATCGGGGTGCGAATAACGACAGCGGTAGCATCTGGAATCGAATGGTTCACACGGACAAGCTCAACCGAGAAACTATCACCCAGCTGCACACGCTCGTGCGCTTCTGGATCCATGATGTTGTAGGTCGGTTCGTAACCGCTTGAGGCCTCTTCCATCGTGCGTTGTATCATCCCAATCGTGAACCTCGATCCGTACACAGGGGCTGGAATCTTGTGGACAAGATGTCGAAAAGCCCCAATGTGATCCAAGTGACCGTGGGTAAAGACATGCCCACGGATTTTGTGCTTGTTCTCCTCCAGATATGTAATATCAGGGGTAATGTAGTTAATTCCTGGATAATCGGCACCGGGAAACAGGAAACCCATATCGATCACGATAATATCTTCGTCGTATTCGATCGCCATCATGTTTTTACCGATACCCATCTCACCCAGACCGCCAATTGGCATGATCTTGAGCGTTGGTCGAGCAGCACGAGGGCGCTTTGGCTGATCGGCTAGGCTAAATTGCCGGCCACCGTAGCCGTTGTAGATTGATTTGTTCACCGGCACATTAATGACGTGCTGCGAAGCACGAAGATTGACGTTTTCGCTGGTGCGGCGCTGCGCACGAAAGACCTCGCCTTTGCGTGTCGTCGTTTTGTTAAGAACGGAGTTTTGCGACTTTTGCCTATTTTGGCCATTCGGTCGCTTGTTTTGGTCGTCAGCTTGGACATTACCAAGTCGTCGTTGTCCCATAAATTTTTATTAAACCTTTCTAAGAATAATTAATTTCAAAAATAAATTTCCCCGAGGAGACAGTAGATCAAAAATGGTTGATACTACGAATTCAGTAGTTCCATCATAGCAAAAGATCACCATAAGATCAAGGATAAAATTGCATAATTGTATTTTTATGCTGTGGCTATATCTTTTTGATAATCTCTGGCACCATCAAAAAATCATCGATTAATGTCTGGCGCATATTAGGATTGTATAGCGCGGATGCGGGGTGAAACAGCGGAATAATTACCAGTTTTTCATCGCCAAATTGAATACGCTTTGGCTCGCCGTGGATCATGCTGATCCGCATACCGGGCAAAAAGTATTCCATGCTGTGCCGACCCAGGGTAATGACTACCTTTGGCTGAATGATCTGTAATTGTTTGAGGAGATATGGCCAGAAAGCCTTCTTTTCCTCAGGCAAAGGATCACGATTGTTCGGCGGGCGATATTTGACGATGTTTGTAATATATACGTCCGAACGCTGCATATTCGCTGCTGCTAGCATTTCGTTTAAGAACTTCCCTGCCGCACCGACAAATGGCAAGCCCTGCTCATCCTCGTTCTTACCAGGTGCTTCGCCAATAAAGACAATATCGGCGTTGATGTTGCCATCTCCCATCACCAGATTTGTAGCGGTCTCAGCCAGTTCGGGACAAATTTTTTTCTCAATAATTTCTTGTTTTACCCGATCGAGTTGCTGCTGTTTGTCGTCATCTGCCATACATTCACTGTACATTCTGACCACTCAATAGGCAACCGGCGTAATCCAGGCGTACGATCGCGTTTCTCGATATGCAACGGCGTTAATCTCTCTACATTCTTGATACCCAGTAGCGTTACATAACGCTTGGTACGCTTGGTTTTCCAAAACCCAGCATCACCACAAATCTCACTACCGTATTGCCTCTCGATTTCTTCAATGGGATATTCGTTCAGGTCAAAATATTTCACCCAAGCTACAGTGAAGCGGCCGACAATTGACCCAGCTTTCATAAAAACCATATCTCCTGGAAGTACTTTTTTATACGGTGCGATTTTATGCAGTGAGAAGCGCGATTCAACCGTCTTTTTACCTTCGAAGACATAGGTTAAAAATGGTTCGTTCATGATAGCGAGGTGTATACGAGTCGATGTAGCTAGTCTTTGTAATTCTTCCATGACATTTGTATGAATTAACGCTTGGTTTTATGGCAACAAGGAAAAAATTAACCAAAGCGGGAGGCT
>CBIFWO010000022.1:0-14815 GCA_966186595.1 uncultured bacterium
GTTGAAGCCGACGATAAACTCATCGGGCCGTTTAGCTTTCGTCAGTTTGTCTACATTATCATTGTCGTGATTGCGATTGCGGTTGCATGGGGTCTGAGTCAGCTCTTTATCCCGCTCGCTATCATTCCACTACCAATTATCATCTTTTTTGGTGCTTTAGCGTTACCACTCCGCAAAGACCAACCAATGGAGACCTACCTGGCGGCAATCGTTTCGTTCTACCTGAAACCGCGAAAACGCCTCTGGCAACCCGATGGCATCCAGTCACTCGTCGAGATCACCGCGCCAAAAGAAGTAGAAATCCAACGTTCAAAGAACCTCACTCAGACCGAGGCAGAGCAACGGCTATCCTATCTTGCAAACATCGTCGACACCGGTGGTTGGGCGGTTCGGGGTGTCTCGACCCCTGATGTCAATTCACCTATGCGCACTGACGCGTTTTTCGAAGCTCAACAAACAGAGGATGTTCTCGACGAATCCGGTGGAGTAGCCCGCGCGTTTGACACCCGACTCGACCAGGCAGATGCAAAGCGTCACCAGGAAATGATGGACAGGATGCGCCAGCCAGCCTCCGTCGCGCCAACGCCTCCACCGATCGCCGATCCATACGCTAACCTTACAACTTCTAGCGACAATCCCTTTATCACTCCCGCAGCCGCGCCAGAGCCGCACGTCACCTACAACCCATATCCAACCTCCATTCATCAAACTGTTATCAACCCGCTAGGAGAGCAGAGCAATGCACAACCTCTCACTCAGCCGACCGCTCCCGTCGTTCAACCAGCCACAGCCCCAGAGCCACCCCAGACAACCCAAACCACACCAACAACTACTAGCGAAGAACCGGTATCGCCTGATATAATAAACCTTGCAAATAACCCCGATTTGTCTATCGAAACAATAGCACACGAGGCGAACCGCATCCACGAGAAGGAGCAAAAGGCTTCTGAAGAAGAGGTGGTGATCTCGTTACGCTAAGTTAGACTGGTCGGCAAGGAAGAGTGGGAACGTGCCTCCAAATAATCAACAACCGCCCCAGGCACCGCCTGAAGGAGTAGTAGGGAGTAATAACGTAGCACCGCCAGCCCAACCGGCGGCGGCTCCTGCTAACGTGCCCGCAAAACCTCAAAATCAGAACACCACCCAAAATAGCCTGCTCATCTCTGAAATCCGTGACGGAATGGTCATTATGAGCGACGGTAGTTTCCGCGCAGTCATTGCTTGTAAATCAATCAACTTCGACCTAATGAGCTCACGCGAACGGGAAGGTGTGGAATATAGTTATCAGAATTTCCTTAACGCACTTTATTTCCCGGCGCAGATATTTATTCGCTCGCAGCGAGTTGATATCGGCCCGTATCTCGATCGACTTGCCACGATTAGGCGCTCCCAGGACAACATGCTTCTCAATGTCCTGATGGACGATTACATTAACTTTATCGATATCCTTTCACAGGAAGCCAACATCATGGATAAGAGCTTCTTCATTGTCGTGCCTTATTACCCGAGTGGAGACATTACCAATGTCGTCGAGCAAAGTAAGGGTGCCTTTGGCAGGATTTTTAAACCAAAGCAAGCGACTGTTGCGACAAAGATTGACCAGGCCACCTACGTAAAGGCTAAGGAGGAAATTAAGAACCGTGTCGATGCCGTCACGAGTGGACTTTTCCAGATCGGCGTGAAAAGTGTCCAGCTCAATACCAAGGAACTGGGCGAACTTTACTACAATATTTACAATCCCGATACCGCCGTGCGCGAACCACTTGGTGATTTTGAACGCGTCACCGCTACGTATGTTCGAAAGGGAGAAGGGGAAGCGCCGCGTCCACATCTGCAAGAGGGGGAAATGTAATGGCCAAGAAAAAGCTCGATCCAGTTGATATTGCCGCACAGCAACGCGCTCGAGAACAGGCAGAGGTAGAACAGGCTTTCCTAAAAGGGATGACAACCCTACGCGATCTGATCGCTCCAAGTAGTCTCGAAATTCATTCCAGCCACTTCCGTCTCGGCACAAAATACGGTCGTACCCTCTATGTCTATGGATATCCACGGCAAATCTATACCGGCTGGCTCAGTTCACTTATCAACATCGACGAAGTGCTGGATATCAGCATGTTCGTATATCCGGTGGAGAGCCAAGTGGTGCTCAATAACCTGCGCAAGAAGGTGACACAACTAGAAGCGACCATGTCGATCAACAGCGAGAAGGGGCGCACCCGCGATCCTGGACTCGAGGCTGCATTGCAGGATGCCGAAGAACTCCGAGATCAGCTACAAGTAGGCGCGGAACGATTCTTCCGCTATGGCCTTTACGTGACACTCTATGCTGACAGTATGGACGAGCTTAACTTCGTCCAGCACAAGATCGAAACACTCTTTGGACAGCAGCTTATCTTTAGCAAGGTAGCTTCGTCACAGCAAGAGCAGGGACTCAATAGCACCATCCCACAGATGATGGATCAGCTACAAATTCGCCGCAACATGAATACCGGCGCCATCAGCACCAGCTTCCCATTTACGAGTGCCGACCTCACCCAGGAAAAGGGCGTGCTATATGGCATCAACATGCACAATAACGGCCTCGTGATTTTCGATCGATTCACTTTGGAAAACGCCAATATGGTCGTCTTTGCCAAGTCTGGTGCCGGTAAGTCCTTCACTGTCAAGCTTGAGGCGCTCCGCAGTATGATGGTTGGCTCTGACATTCTGATTATCGACCCTGAAAACGAATATCAGAAGCTCAGCGATGCTGTTGGTGGAAGTTACATCCGCCTCAGCCTGAACGCTGACACGCGCATTAATCCATTCGATCTCCCGACTGTTATTGATAATGAGGAAGCCGATGATGCACTCCGTGCCAACCTGGTAACACTCCATGGTCTTCTGCGCCTCATGCTGGGAGGAAGCCAAATAACGGCGAGTGGGCAGATGATGTCAGCGCTTACACCAGCCGAGGAAGCCGACCTTGATCAGGCACTTATCGACACCTACGCGCGGGCCGGGATCACCAGCGATCCGCTTACGCACCATTCAACACCGCCAACTATTTCCGATCTCTACGACACGCTCCTACATATGGGCGGCACGGGGCCAGCACTCGCGCAACGTCTGCGCAAATACACCAGTGGAACCTTTGCCGGCATCTTTAGTCAACAGTCAAATATCGATATCAATAACCACATGGTCGTATTCAATATTCGCGACCTTGAGGATGAGCTCCGTCCAGTCGCCATGTACATCGTGCTGTCTCACATCTGGAATATTACGCGCTCGAACCAGCGAAAGCGTATGCTGATCGTTGATGAGGCGTGGCAGCTGATGAAATACGACGACTCGGCAAACTTCCTCTTTTCACTCGCCAAGCGTGCTCGTAAATACTACCTCGGTCTTACAACAATCACTCAGGATGTCGAGGACTTCATGGGCAGTAAAATGGGCCGCGCCATTGTGGCAAACTCTTCGATGCAGCTCCTCCTGAAACAATCATCCAGTGCGGTTGATGTTCTTTCCGACGTCTTTAAACTCACCGAAGAGGAACGGAAGCGTCTTGCAAACTTCCCAGTTGGGCAAGGCCTCTTCTTTGCCGGTCAAAGCCACGTCCACATCCAGATCATTGCCAGTCAAACCGAGCAGGGATTAATCAGTACCAATCCAGCCGCCGCCAATCTGCAAGCTCCTGAACAGCCGACCGAACCAGCAGCCAATAACGGCTACATGAATCCGGGCGAGTTTAGCGTATAATGAAGACATCTTATGGCAGTTGATCAGGAGAAAAGCCAGAGTGAGGTAGACGACGAATTTAATCGCATCGTTGCTAATAACTACGATCCTGAGCAAGATGCCATCCAGCGAGGCTTTGACGAGAAGTTTGGCTCTACGGCTAAACATCTTCAGGAACAGGAACAGCGAGCACCCGGCACAGAAGCCGGTATTGACCAAGCAGAATCTTACGCTAATGACAAGGATAATGCTACTACGGGTTCAATCGACCAGGCCCGCGAGCAGGAAAATCAAGGCAGCGGTGGCCAGTGGCAAAACAATACTTCTAACAGTGCTGAGGGCGGTAGGGCTGACGAAGAGAAAACAACCGGTAAAAAGCGGAAGGGACCCCTGGTTGCTTTGTTGCTTTCACTTGTAGGAGGGGGAAGTGTTCTTACTATTCTCTTCTCACCTGGTATGCTGATTGTCAACTTCAAAGAGAAGCTCGTCGAGAAATTTAATGATCAGCTTGCCGTCATGGATGAGCGAACCATCATTCACGTTCACAAAAAATTCAAAGGCGCAACAACTGGCGTCTGTACATCAAAGATTTCGATCCGCTGTAAATTCTCAACAATGAGCGATCGTCAGCTTAAAAAACTGGAAGATGCTTTTGCAAGAGAGGGCGGGAAAGTTAATAGCGAGAAGACTATTACCGGCCGAAATAAAATTGTCGATGTGGAGTTCAATGGCAAGACTATCGACGCTAATACTTTCATGAAGGAAATACGCGGCGACCCCTTCTTTAGAGGAACATGGATGCGGGGATACAACCCAAAGCTCGCTGGATTCGCCGATCATATATTCAGTAAGCTTTCCAAGAGAATTGGTATTATCAAGCAAAAGAATGTCAGTGGTGTTACCCCCGATGAGATGCGAGAAAATGTGCTCGAAGCAGCCAGTGGAGCCGCGGCTGCCGAAGCTGATGTGAAAGTCTCGTCGAAAGAAGAAGCCTGTAGTGGAGGCGATGATTGCGTGGACGGCAAACGTACGGTCTATATCGATGATGAAACCGGCCAGCCAATCTCAAAAGAAGAATACGATAGACGAATCAACGGTGCGAATACTATCCGCGCCGAACTAGAAGCACGAAGAACATTGCGCGACACTGGTGGGACCATCGCCAAGGCAACCCTCAAGGGCGCACTGACCTCGACGGCACTAGGGCTCGGTGCGGTTGACTCAGCATGTACGGGGTACACGCTCATTCGCGCGGTTGGATTTGCCGCCAAGTATCTCGGAATGCTACAGCTCATCCGATTCGCCCAGGTCTTTATGAACACCGCCGATCGAATAAAAGCAAGCTACGTTCCACCAGGGGAAACTGCCGCCGCACAAGAAGTGCCCGATGCCGGCGAAGATGATGAGGTATTAAAGCCTGAGCAAGTTGAATACATTGGTAATATTCTCACCTCTATGAATTCAAAAGGTCAATCGGCAACTGATTCGCTCGGCTATCAGTATGCTGCCTACAACGCTGTCCCTAACATGCCTCGAAGTGATAATATTCAGGCACAAAACGTTTCTGCTAATGGAACAACTATGCAGCTAAGTGCCGAACAGCAACAACAAGTTCAGTTGAATGACGAGGTTACAAAATATATTAACGGACAGCTCGTCAGCGACAACCTTCTCACAAATATTATCTCGCTTGTCGATGGGGGCGGGGCGAGCACTTCAACTGCCGACGAGGTCTGTAATTTTGTAAAAAGTGGATGGGGACAAACGATTGTCATCGGCGCCTCACTCGTTGGTGCTGTCGTTGCATTCTTTAGCGGTGGTGTCAGCCTTGGATGGGGCGCTGCTGTACAAGCCGGCGTTTCGGTAGCAATTGGCGTGGCGATCGCCATGCTGCAACCAAAGCTCGTCGATATGGCCGCCGGCACGCTCATCGGTGACGACGAGCTCAAGAACGGGAATCGAGCGGGAAATGCCGCAGTTTCGGGCATGGGCGGCATGAACCACATGACATCACAAAGCAGGGGGATTCCCGCACTTAAAAAACAGGATTTTGCATTAGTCGCCGCACAGATGAACGACACACGAGCACAATATGCTGCGGTTGACCGGGCCATGCTCAGTCCGTTTGATCCCACAAATCCAAATACGTTCATGGGCTCATTTGTCTCTAGCCTGATCCCATACACGTCTAAATTCTCATCGGTTGCAAGTGGGGTGAGTAGCATGGCAAAGATGACATTCTCGACCTTTGCTGGTCTTGCACCAAATGCCAATGCTCAGACCAATTCCGCCGCCGAACTTGAGCAGTGCCAAGATGCCGATTACAAACTCCTCAGTATCGCGGCAGACCCGTTCTGTAATATTCGACACGGCATGGGCAAGCAAACACTTTCCACCGATCCAGATATTCCTGCTGCATTTATGGAAAGAGGATTTGTTAATCCTGACACGGGCGAGCCTTTGTCTTCTGATAATGAGTACGGAAAATACGTCAAGAACTGCATGGAGCGCGAGACATCAATTGGTGCTTATACCGAAGACAATGACAACACAGGGGAAGAATGTATCCAGGGAAGCGCAAGTGACAATCCCGCCCGCGATCCCAACTGTACGTCGGGTGATGCTAATGCCAATACCGAGTGTCGTCGTAATATGTTCCGGCTTTATTACATTGACCTTTCTATAAGTAAAGGCATGGATGAGGGTGAGGTTGCAGCTAACAGTGCAACGAAACCGGGTGGTGCCGTAACGGGCGACGCCAGAGCACTGGCGCAGCAGGTTGCCTCAAATCCTAATATTCGATTTACGAGTGAAAAGACAAGGGAACAATTACTCCTATTCTCGCGCGGAGTCGAAGTCTATAACGCCTGCAACGAACCCATGACCGTCAGTAAGCATCTCTTAGGAGCACTACTGACCAATGCTACCAAGTACAGCGTGCTCATTAATAATATCGGCTTCCGCGAAGATCGGTTCGTGGGATGTGAACGTGGCAACTACCAACATCCGAAAGGAACAGCAGTTGATCTTAACGATATCCAAATAATCGGAGGAGCCGGGACCGGGGGCGAAATTGAGGGACCGTATGGAGGCGATCTTCCTATCGTGAATCAATATGCCACCGACTTTCTGGCGGCACTGCCCCTCAACAGAGGAGGAGTTGGACAAAAGAACTTTGGGGTTAATCCGACATTTCCGCCAGGCTCAATCGCGCTTAACGGGTCCCATCTGTTTGATGACGGTGGAGGACACCTCCACATTGATGCTCGTAATCGGGAAAACTTGAGTGATACGGAATAGTCTAATGATCAAACTTTCTATCAAAAAAAATCGTTTAAGAATCCTGTGCCTTCTCTTTGCTATTCTTGTCGCCGCTGATCCTATTGGCGCAACGACAAAGGTGCTCGCCATTCCTGATCTTGATTACTACTCGAGCAACGATATCCTTTTCTATGATCCGGATGCCTCGTGTGGAGCTCCCTCTACCGAAGGTGGCGTTGCCAGCTTGGTCGGCAACACAAACGCCGAAAAGGTATGGAATTTCCTACGCACTCAGAAGGGTCTTACTAATGAACAAACCGCTGGAGTAATGGGGAATATCCAAGCCGAATCGGGTTTTAATCCAGGCATAGAAGAAATAAGCGGAGGGGGTGGGTATGGTATCGCCCAGTGGACGGGCGGTCGACGAACCGCACTTGTAGAAGCAGCAAAGAGAGCTAATGGCGGTCAAGGAGTGCCCGTCAATGATTTAGCCTTCCAACTAGAATACCTCTACCAGGAGCTCAACGCGCGAGAGACGAACAACCCTCGATATAGAAGTTTCAATAATGAATGGGAGATGATCAAGGGCCAGAACACAATCGAAGATGCTCTCGTTGCCTTTCACCACGAATTTGAGATTTCCCACCTCATGAATGGAGATCCAAGCGGATCACCCGGCGGCGCAGCGGACATAGCCGTCATACAGGCACGCGGACAATTCGCCAAGGATGCCTTTTCGAGCTTTGCCCATACCACACCAGGTGGCGGTGGTAGCGCCGGTGGGGAATGTGAAGCAGCTGCGACCGGTAACTTGGCACAAACCACTCTGGCATTTGCTTGGCCAGAATATCACCCACCCGACTATACTACCAAGAAAGGGGAGTATGAGGCGGCTGTCAAAAGAGCTCAATCAGAGGGTCGTTACGTTGGAGGTGGACCGTACCCAGGTGTTGACTGTGGTGGTTTCGTCACGCTCCTCATGACCCAAAGTGGTTTTGAGCCAGGTTATAACTTTAATGGTCGCGGTGGAAATACAGGCCCTCAAGAAGATTGGGTAGAACAAAACTGGAAGCGAGTCGGTACAGGATCGGAGATTAAAGTAGGGGGTGATCCGAACGACGAGAAGGTCCTGCGTCAAGGTGACGTCGCGTTCCAACCAGGTCATACCTTTGTCTATGTCGGCATCGACATTCCAGGATTTGGTGAAGGTGACCCCGCGTTCAAGGGTGTCGCTTCTGCATCGTACGAGATATGGCGTGCGCCAATGGTGGGTCACGAAGACATGACAGATGGAAGTCTCACTTGGTACAGGAAGAAATAAGGAGAAGATATGCTTGGAGAATATATACGAAGTCATCGAGTAGCATTTGCCTTTATCGTAGTGCTCCTTATCGGGCTATTAGGGTACGGAGCGTACATTGCCATTAGCAGGGCTGGCAAAGAACCCGTCAAAGTTTACTTGGTGCCGAGCGATGCTACGCTTACCGCCAACGGTGAGCGTCTCGGTCCTGGAACAGTCTATCTTGCACCTGGAAAATATGACGTTAAGGGCAGCAAAGAGGGCTTCAGGGAATTCTCAACCCAGGTAACAATAGGCAAGCCAAACCAATCCGAGATTGATATTGCGCTTCAGCCCGTATCGGAAGAGGCGAAGAAATGGGCTGCCCAGCACCAGGATCTTTATCTCGCCTATGAAGGGCGGGCCGGCGGACGAGCCAACCAAGAAGGCGAAGAATTCAGTAAGAAAAATCCTATCACCAGCAAACTTCCCGTCAACAATTTCCTTTACAGCATCGGCTACCGTTCCGATACATCCGATCCATCCGGCGACTCTATCATTATCGAAATTGACGCACTGTCGGGTTATCGTCGAGCGGCAATTGAAAGAATCCGCCAGTTAGGCTATGACCCGACAGATTTCACTATCAAATTCACTAACTACGAGAACCCTTTCGATGAATAGAAAAGCACTCATCCTCACACTACTTGCCCTCATTATTGTTGTTATCGGTATCGGAGTACTGTTTTACTGGCAATCATTCAAAACGGTAAAGTACACTCTGAGAAGAGGTGACATTTCCGTGACTGTGTTCAAGCAGGTCGGTGACGAACGTAAAAGCATCGACTCGATTGATAAAGATACCGAACGCCGAGTTCAAAGAGGTAAATACATCATTGTTCCTAACGGGGACATTTACAGTCCCGCGCCGATCGAATTTGAAGTTAACGATCGAGATATCACTGTCGAGATTAATCCGGATTACTCAAGCTCTTATCGTCGAACGCTTCGTCAGATGGAGCTGCCTGCCATTAACGAGGCAATCAAATCAACATACTCGAATATTATCGACAATTACACAATCACTGACGGGGAGATTTATAAGGAAGGGCAGTGGTACGCCACGCTGCTTGTCCAAAAAACCGCGGGCAATGAGGAAGGGGACCTCTACCGTACCGTGCTAAAAAAAGAAAACGATAGATGGGTGGTCAAAGCAAAACCATCGCTCGTTCTCAGCAGCAGGGATTACCCCGATATTCCAAAAGACATCTTGACGTCGATTAACGCAAAAAGGCCCCTTGATTAGCCTTCAAGTTTTACGATAGTACTGCCCTTAATAGGAATCGCATCAACACTCGTGATCACTATTTGATGATCTGTAAACTCTGTGACGAGATTCTTTTGGCGCACCGCATCCAACTCGCTAAAGACATCGTCTAGCAAAATGATCGGTCTTCTGCCAGTCCTGGATTCTGTGATATGAACTTCTATAAATTTAAGCGCTAAAATAATGCTCCGCACCTCACCGCGAGAAGCTACGTCCATCGCTTCGGACCCATTAAAATCAAACAGAATATCATGGCGATGTGGCCCAACTGACGTGTAGCCCAGGACCTTGTCGCGCTCAATGTGGGCGTGAAGATCGGATAGGAGCTTTTGTTGGCTATTTGCGTGGAGATGCGAATAGCGAATAGAAACTTCATCATCAGCTCCAGATATTGTCGCGTAGGTTTTGTTTAGTTCTTTCTGGATCTCATCAATCAACCAAATACGCTGCATGATAATATAAGCGCCATATTCACTTAACGACACATTCCAGGCAAACAGCGCATCATCACTCACGCCCGGACGCTTCAGCAGGGTATTACGTTGCTTGAGCGCTCGGTCATAGCGTCGGAGCGACAGATTGTATTGTGGATCAATTTGACTGATAAAACGATCTACAAATTGGCGACGCCTTGTTGGTGAGCCATTCAAAAGCCGAAGATCATCTGGTTCGAACAGTACAACGGGGTATTTACTGGCGGGTGCGAGCCGATAACTTATCTTGCTATCGATACTGAACTGCCTGCGCCCATTCGATCTTTCAGGGTCAAACTTCACTGTGCGTAACTCATCATCTGTCTCTACATCGATTCGATACCAACCAGCCTCGTGGCGTAACATATCCTTATCAGACCCCTTAAAAGAAGTGCCCTGAAGAGTGACATATAATGCTTCGATAAGCGACGTTTTTCCGGCACCATTTGCTCCAGTTATCACCGTGACGCTTGGCGCAACAGGCAGAGTAAAATCATAATGCGTACGAATATGTTGCACGCGAATTTTTTTGACGAATGTCATGCGAAAAATACTAGCTTTTTAATGGCATGATAATGTGTTTGTAATTTACATCCTCGGACTTAGAAGTCAGGACACAAGGGGAGAGCTTACCACTAAAACGGAAAGTAACGACATCACCATCGACAGCGGACAGTGCCTCGCCGAGATATCGTGAATTAAGCGTCACTTGACCGTCTTCGGATACTTCAGCATCTGCACTCGAGGTATTTTCACCCAGTTCGGACGCGATCGAATGGATTGACAGTATCTTCTTCTCTTTGTCGGCAGTCAGCGTCACACTTCCACCTGAATCACGAGCAAACAACCCCGCGATCTTGGTGATGCGCACAAAATCGTCCGTGGCTATCGTAATATTTGTCTCAGAAGTCGCAGGGATAAGCTGACGGTAATCCGGATAGTTACCGTCGATCAATCGACTCGTGATTTCTGACTCACCAACACGAAAACGCACCTGCGTCTCGTCAAACAGCACCTCGACTTCCGTCACTTCATCAGTCATTGTCCGCAGCACTTCCTGAAGGGTAGGGCTGGGGATAATAGACGCCACATCACTTTGGGTTTCCACAAGACGTCTTTCACTAAGGCGATATCCATCAGTTGCCGCCAGATAGAGATAGCCTTCAAACGAATGCCAGTAAACACCGGTAAGCACTGGGCGAGTGCTATCATTCGAGCTCGTCACAATTGTTTGCGACACGGCCTGCTTAAAATCCGCCGCCAAAACACTATACTGAATGGTCGATGACTCATCAATCGTTGGAAGCTCCGGAAACTCATCCGCTACCACGCCGTTAATGATTGAGCTGTAATTGCCAGAGGTGATATGCAGGTGATTATCCTTCATTTTTAGATCAACCTGTCCTTTTGGAAGGCTCGACACGAAGTCGCTAATCAGCCGCGCGGGTACGGTAATTGATCCGGGAGTGACGATCTTAGCACCGATAAGGTGAGTTGAAGCAATCTCTAGATTAGTCGCTGCAATTAAAAGTCGATTCCCGTCAGTTCGCAGGAGAATATTGCTCAGGATAGGAAGGCCTGCTTTACTACTTGCAACCCGTCCTACATTGCTAAGTGCTTTAGTGAAATTTTCTTGGGTGACAGTCAGTTCCATTATGTATTACCTTTCTTTTAATTCTTATTTGGTTGAAGTATTAGTAGGTGCTGTGGAAAGTGGGTAAAAAGCGTGTTCGCACAGAGGTGATCCCGCAAAATCAGCTGGGGAAATGGGGGGAAGAAAAGCGTGGAAGAAATAGTGGATGAACAAGCTTTTTACACGTCTGGGCGAATCATTTGTTTGCTCAAAACATCCTGTTGTGGACAGCAGACGACAGCTTTTCCGCCTGGCAATACGCATGAAATTCACTATCTTTCCACAGGACCTAGGCATAGAGTTTCTCCCGGATTTCGGCGACTTGCTCGCGGACGAGAAAATCAAGCTTAATGGCTTTTTCAATTTTTTCAACAGAATGAATGGCGGTCGTATGATCTTTTCGCCCTAGCTCATTGGCAATTCGGGGAAAACTAAGATGGAGCTCGCTCCGTAGAAGATACATAGCAATCTGACGGGGGACAACGATGTGCTTGTCGCGCTTAGAGCTACAGATTTCCTTTATATCAATTTGGAAATGGCGGGCTGTCTTGTCGATGATCTGCTTTGATGTAACATGCTGTGGTCTTGTGTGGCGCACGTTCCCGATGAGTCCTTCGGCGGTCGAAATATCCGGCGCGACACCACGCATTTCGGCGTAGGCGAGCAACTGATTAAGCGCACCCTCGAGTTCACGAACATTCGTTTTGATATTATTTGCGAGATATTCGATAGTATCCCGCCCTAGCTCCACGCCAGAGAGTGATGCCTTGGTTTCGACGATGGCACAGCGCGTTTCAAAATCGGGCATCTGAATATCGATTGACATGCCCCATTCGAATCGACTGCGAAGACGCTCTGTCAGGGTAGGAATACTTTTTGGCGGTTTGTCGCTGCTGATGATGATTTGTTTGTTGCTTTGGTGGAGGGCGTTGAAGGTGTGAAAGAATTCTTCCTGGGTTTTTTCCTTGCCAGCAATGAATTGCATATCATCAACAATAAGTACATCGACATTGCGATATTTATCAGAGAAACCCTTTTTTTTGAATCGGATACTTTCCAGAAATTCCTTCACGAACGTTTCCGAACTAATATAAAGGATCCTGGCATCTGGCTGTTTCTTGGCAATTTCATTTCCTACTGCCTGCATGAGGTGGGTCTTACCTAGCCCAACACCACCATAGAGGAAGAGGGGATTGTATTTTGTTCCTGGATTTGCGGCAACTGCCTGACAGGCGGTAAATGCAAGATCATTACTCGAACCGACGATAAAGTTAGTGAAAGTGTAGCGAGGATTAAGACCTGACCCGTCCTGCGAGGTTGACGACTGAGGGCGAGGGGCAATCAATTCTTCTGCTCGGCTTCTTGTCTCTGGAGGTGTCGTTGTTTCTCTCGTCGTTGTCTTCTTGCCTGTGGTGCGTACAGTGTAGTGAATGTTCTGGGGCGAGACCCCATTTTTCTCGAGGATTGTTCTGATTTGGTCATTGAACTTCACCTCAAATTGACGCTTGGCAAAGATATTAGGGACGGCAATGGTCACAGTTGAATCGCTCTGCTCGACTAGCTCGGTATTCTTAAACCATGTCGTAAATGCGGCATGTGAGATCGTTAGTTCGATCTCTCCAAGAACGCTTTGCCACAATCCGTGTTGCATCGTTAAACCTTTTCCCCTTAATCCCTCGTTGTTCCGTGCTACCAACTATACCACCTGGCGGGAGTTTTCCACAACCATAACTAGGTAGGGAAGCAAGGTGGGCATTTGAGGTGCGAGTTCTCCACATATTTAAGCTACCTCTATAAAACTGTGGATAAGCCGAAGGTATATGTGGAAAAGTATGTATAATAGTCATGAAATGAAGTAACTAAAAATGCAAATTATCCTTGAAAAAAGCAGGGGATAGAGGTAGAATGGACAAGATATGCCAAAACGAACTCACCAACCACACACTCGCCATCGTGCCCGCACTCATGGTTTTCGCGCTCGCGTTGCTACCAAGGCTGGCCGTGCCGTTTTGAAGCGTCGTCGCATCAAAGGTCGCGCTCGTCTTACTGTCTAGTAAGATCAACAACGTACGAATACACCCCGCCTGTCGGGGCGTATTTTTTTCTCTGTTTCTAAGGTATAATAAGTCCAAGTTATTATGTTATCGTTTAATCATCGTTTTCACGGACACGGCAGTCTTCGATACGTCTACAAAAATGGCCAGGCGGTGCGCTCCCACATGATTACAATCAAGTATGTGCAAAATCCCCACCGCACCCACTCACGTTTTTCAGTGGTCGTAAGTAAAAAAGTCCACAAAAGTGCCGTTGGAAGAAACCGAATTCGTCGTCGACTTTACGAAGTAATTCGTCAGGAGATTCCTAAGATAAAATCCCCACACGATGTCGCTGTAATGGTCTTCTCGAGTGAAGTCATGACTATGCCCTACGACGAACTCGTTACTATTCTGCAGCAACTCTTTGCAAACGCCGGTCTCTATAAATAAACAGCCAGAGATGATATAATAAAACAAACATTTAGTACTTTTCTGGAGTGTATCGGACGTGAATATTTTTGATCTTTTGATCGTGCAGCCAATCTTTAACCTGCTGATCGGTCTATATAGTATTATCCCTGGCGGTGATTTTGGCATTAGCTTGATCATCTTCACTATTTTAGTGCGATTTGCCCTCTTCCCGCTTGTTAAAAAGCAGCTGCACCAAACCAAGATGATGCGCAAGCTGCAGCCGGAACTGGTAAAGATTAAAAAACGCGCTAAAGGTAATAAGCAGGTCGAAGGCATGCAGATGCTCGAGCTATACAAGAAGCACGGCGTTAGCCCATTTCGATCTATCGGGATTTTATTGATTCAGCTCCCTATTTTTATTGCACTCTTTAGTGTGATCCAGATCTTCACAACCCATCGTGATCAGATCGCTAAATTTACCTACGACTTCATGGAAAATATCGGCCCGATCAAGCATTTGATTGAACACCCTGACCAATTCAACGAGAAATTACTCGGCATGGTTGACCTGACGAAGGCGGCTTTTTCAACGAATGGCGTTGATATCTTTTTGATCGTTCTGGCGGTGGTGGCAGCTTATACGCAGTATGTTATGAGCAAACAAACCATGCCGCA
>CBIFWO010000023.1:0-14203 GCA_966186595.1 uncultured bacterium
GCACCGAGCCAGTAGGATATATTTACCAGGACCGCAACGACGACAAGTTTTGGTAACATCTTTTTAATACCATAGTTGCTCATCCCCACGCCGGATAATTGTGAAAATACAATGAGCAGGAAGGCGATCACAAAGGCAACGTTGGCAAAGTTGCGCATAATTGACCAGGCGCCATATATGCTATGATCGCCGTTGAAATAGGATGTGTCGAATTCCATCATATTACCTACGACTTGGTAGGCGCCATCGGTAAGTTTGGCGAGGAACGTGACAATCGGACAAACAATCCAACCAACACCCTCAACCCTACAGGTAGGCTTGTTTTCGCCAGAGTCATTACCTACACCAGTTCCTGGAGGTGGCGTTGTTTGGTCTTTTCCGCCCGTCGCTGTTGTGCGTCCGTATTCACAGGCCGCTTGTTGTTCCGCGTTGCCCGCGAACTTTGCACAGTAGGCAGCATTACCCTTGTTGGTATAGCCTTCATGGCAAGCATCAAGATTTGCCTGAGCTCGAGCGGCCTCTGCCCCAGTTCCCGTCACAGGGTATCTGTCGCCACACGTCCCGGGTGTGGCATCTCCACCCGGTTTAATGAGTGCATAATACGCGTCTGCGAATCGGTGATTATCTGCTAGCTTGGCACCAAAGGTGTCAGCATTGTTATCGCCACAGTCTAATATGGCGTCGTTGTTGCCTGATGGTGCAAAACCTGTTTTGGATCCGACGCGTACGTCATCCTCACGTCCGCCATCTTTGTAGTAGGTATTGTCCCCTACTTTCCCCGCTTCGTAGGTGTAGGTATGGTAGTGCACACCATCAGTATCGCCACTCCATCCATTAACGCGCGCCTCATCGTTGCGCGTTTTATTATCAGGGTTTGTATTATCAGTAAAGGAGTTGCGGTATTTCCAACCACACACTTGTACGAGATTATAATAAAGAAGTGCGTAGGATATTGCGTCGCCAGGTGATCCGTCACCTAGGTTGCGTCCATAAAAGGCATTTGGAATAAGTGCACCGCGAAGACGATTTGAGAGCTCATTACCGAAGTCTGCGGGTTGCTGAAGGCCACTTCCGTTTGAAGTATAGCCAATTATTTCCAGTAGTCCACGACAACCACGCTGGATACCAACCGAGGCGAGCGCGCTGTTTAGTATGCCTGTATTACCCTCAACAGCATTCCAGTCTTGGTCGCCTGCATCTGGATCACCAGTTACTGCAGCACCAACATAGATATTTCCCGAACCATTAAATATCGTACAGCTATCAACATCAGCGTTGGATATAGTTCTATTCATACTGCCGCGTTGGTCGATTACTGCATTTAAGATTGACCAAGCCCTCGCCCTATTAAGAACCTCCTCGGGACTAACGGCCGAGACACTTCCTGTAAACATTGGCGTGAAGGTAGACAAAACAGAGAGTAATGGTAACCCCACCATCAGTAGCGCGCGATTGCGTATCGAGAATATGCGTCGCCATTTAAACATAACTGCTATCAGTATAAAACCGATAGCAGTTATGGGCAATAGAATTTGAAACGGGTCTTACTTAGGTTCGACAAGTTCTACACGGCTTGTATTGCCAACCTTAACGACTCCCCACTGAGCTTCTAGTGCAACCGATACGTAGTATCTTCGTTGTTTGCCGGTAGCGTCCTGGGTTGTCATGTACGCCTGGGCTTGGGCGACGTTTACTTTATCTGGCTTGCCAAAGAGACTTTTTGGCATTTCAATTGACGTAATCGTCTCTCGTTCCGGCTGGGTCTGAATTCGATGAATGAATTGCTGAACTGCCCCTGAGGTACCTTCGTGGTAGAGTACGGCTTGATCAGCTGCAGCTACGAACTTTTCATTCTCGGCTGTTATTGGCATATTAGCCACTTCCTGAAGCCCGTGGAACCACCCCTTCAAATACTGCATTCCCTCTGCCTCTGATGGTGCTGGAAGATTGGGGTCGTTTGGCCTTGTCACTTGGAGTTCGGCTGCAATTCCTGTCATTGTATTAACGCCGATGACTTCCTTGCCATTAACAGTGAACGAAACCGTTTTGTCGGTTATCTCTTCTTTTTCGGGAGTGGTCGTGGCGGTCTCTGTTTGACCTGGCGCCTGAGGTGCAGATGTACCTGGTGCGTTTTCGGGTGGAAGATTGTTATTTCCCTCACTAGGCCCCATAGCCTTAACACCGAACGTGGCAGCAGCTGCCAACCCTACAACGGCAAGAGCACCGCCGATAACTGCACGTCCTGATAACTTCTTTTTCTCTTTGACATCATCACCGGTAGGAACTTCGCCCTTTTTGATGGCGTCGACGACACGTTCCTCAACCGAATTACCATGTGCCTGCTCTGGGACACGATAGTCCTCAACGGCCCCTTGTTCGTAGGGGGTTTGATCAGGGTGTTCCCCTGTTTGAGTTGGGAATAGACTTTTTCGTTCGTTCATAGTATATATTTCCTTCGCGCATCCACGTTGCGCCTATAGGGTTTATATATTATTAACTATACCGCAAAAATAGCAAAAACGCAAGGGGTTTATGGGAATGTCAATAACGCTACATATGGTGTATGTATATTTTTGGAATTTGTACTAATTCTGGCTGCCCGGTTCGGGGGGATCGATTTTAAACTCTTCGAAAACACGCCTGGAAGCTTCTGGAGTGTTACGATTAATCTTGTCTTTAAGAATTGTACCCGCGCTGCGGCGCATTGCCTGGTAGTTCTCTTCGAAGATCTGCTTCTTTTCGGCAGACGCATTAACATATTGTGGAATATTATGGCGGTTATTGTATGTCTCGTACAGAATCTTAAGTGTACCAGCACCCTGCACGGCCAGGACGTCATCACGAATTTTACCATCCATAATGTGATAGACGGCAGCATTGTTGAGGCCCTCATCACCGTAAAGATTACCCTGGTAGACGTCGTCAATTGATTTAGCGCCAAAGATGAGAGACTTGCCCGGGATTCCATTGCTTGGGATGTCTTCACTGATCGTTGTACGATAATCGTACGTCTTACCCTTCACGAGGATATTACCAGCTGCATCCTTAATAGCACCGGATTCTCGAATCAGGTTGATGATTTGAGCCTCAGAGCCAGTTTTCATCTGTACTTCAATAGCTGCTTCACGGGCATATTCATCGTCAGCCCTAAAGGTGTACTTAACATTGCCCTTCTCGGCTTTTACATCCTCACCCTCTGCTAGCCTTTGACGAGCGTTGGAGTCAAGTTGGAAGTGTTTAATAAGCTGATTTTTCTCGCCCACCATCTTGCCATACTCTTCACGGTATGAGGCTACAGATGAGGCTAGCACGCTATTCGCACCCTCCTCACCTCTAATGCCGCCGGCGTATTCGCGTAGATGTTGACCATCAATAATTGCCTGGTTGCTAAGAAGATCCTGGGTAAGCTGGCTCTTTTGCGTACGTTCTGCAGCCTGTTTGCGCATAGAATTGAGCGCAATTTCCCTGCTGGCTTCTTGCGCGGATTGTATCTGCGCACCCAATCCTGCATGCCCGTGGCCCGCCTGCATTTCCCCATACATTGCTTCCAGCCTTGCCTTAGACGCATCTTCGCCGAGTTTAGCCGCGTGCAAGCTCGCAGCATCGGTTTGCATTTGATGACCGCCCATCGTCTTGAGGTGGTTGGCGTGTGTTTGGGCTGACGCTTCGCCACGCTCCTTTAACATATGCGCCCGTTCTCCAGCGGCGTGAATTTTGCTGTAGTCTTTGCTGTTGTGCCAATTTGCGTCAAAGAACGCTTCGTTGGCAGCCTTCCATTCCTGGCCTTTGCGACGCCGACGTTCAATATTCTGCGTGCGACGCGCCGTGAAACCGCGAATACCCTTCTTTGGTGTATTGCCTAGCACGCGAGCTTTGTGCTCATCCTTCTGGCGCTGCGACCAGTTGCGTGTACGATCGATAAGACCTTTATTAGGATTATTAACCATTCCAGCAATACGACCGATAAGTGAGCCACTAAATCGTACAAGAAGTGGTGTAATAACAACCGGTGCTACCTGTACGGCCATACCAAGGATAATCAGGTTAATCGAATCGGCGTTTTGAATAATGAGGATACCGGCCAGCTGTGATCCTCCAAAGACTACTGAAAATATCGGGAACATGACAAGCATGGTCATGAACAGATCTTTCCATTTTTCGAAGTATTTGGCCGTTCCTGGAAGCAAGAACGCGACAAATGCCAGCGGAGAAACCACCACCATAATAGTAATGATTGCTTGACGAAGTGCCATCACAAGGAGGGCAACGAGGACGGCGAGTACAACTCCAACAAGAATTGGGAGGAGCATGTAGATTGCCCCACCGACACTTCCGGCAGCAAGCGCATACAGCCCAATTCCTCCGGCTACGGCCGCGGTACCGCTGGACAAGATAAACCCGGTAATACTTTCCCAGCTAACAACGTCCCAGCTATTCCCCTCGGTGCCGACCAGGCTATTGCGGATGCTAATAAATACATCTTGCAGCGAAAATCCGGCAATATTCGAGAGGTCAATTGCTACTGAACAGATCCAATACGAGATATTGACGAGGATGGCAGCGATGATAAGACGAGGAAAAACTTTCTTTATACCGTAACTCGATATGCCCACCCCAGAAAGCTGTGAGTAAATGATGACGATAAATGCGATAACAAAGGAGATGTTGGCAAAGTTGCGCATGAATGACCATGCGCGGTAGAGCGCATTATCTTGGCCTGTTTGGGCGGGGCGAACAGCGAGAAAATTGCTTAAAATGCCAAAAAGCGAGTCCATAGCACTCGCGAGAAAGTTCGTCACCGGACAGACAATCCACCCAATACCTTTTAGAAATGTACCGTCGTCACAGGATGAAGTTCCTGGATTGCCGGTTCGGGGGTCGATGGTAATATTCTGGTTACCCGATGGGTTTGAGTAAACGCCACCACTGAAATCATAGGTGATCAGAGTAGCACTGGTGGCTGTTGGCGGGTCGGTGCCTGGGGTGAAATAAATGATGTGAGCTTTTCGAGAGGTATTTTGGTTGCCGCCAGGAGCGGGCTCGATGAAGGCATAAATCTGAGAGCCCTCTGGAATATTGTGACTATCCCCTACCTTCGCTTCGCCGATGTGAATATACTGGCGGCCATCATAATTGATTGAATTGCCGCTCCAGGTGGCCTTGTTATTTGTCGTTGTTGCCTGAGCTCGCGCGACAGGTGCTGTTAGGATTATCAATGCAAAGAGAGCCACGATCATGGCAAGAAAGGTCAAGAAAAACTTCCGCCTCGGCTGACTACCGAACGGAAGCACCAACAGCTGATCCCTCATACGACTTAATCGTACCATTTTACAGGTGTAAAGTCAATATACATACGATATAATTATCACTTGTAAAGATAGCCTAAAAACAAGGGAAAGTACTTGCGTAGACTCCCCGATTATCGTATTTTTATAGTGAGATATGAATATAAAACAAAAAATGTTAGCAATGGTAATAGTGGTGAGTTCGATTCTTACGATTGGAAGCCTGTTCGCTCAACCTGTCGGGGCCGCTACTTGCGGCGGTGTGGAAACCTCTATAATAAGCTGTTCCCAAAGTGGTGGCGGGACAAGCGCCAAGGACAGCGGGGTTTGGGGCGTGCTTTTGCTGGCGCTAAACATATTGACTGCTGGAATCGGAATTCTCGCCGTAGGAGGGATCGCCTATGCCGCCGTTCTCTACTCGAGTGCAGCAGATAATGCGGGCCAGGTAGAGAAAGCCAAGGAAATGATCCGTAATATCGTTCTTGGGCTTATTGCCTTTGGCGCGATGTATATGCTGCTGAACTTTCTTATTCCGGGTGGTATATTTACCTAAAAAGGATTTTGTTATGAAACAGACTATAAGAAACTGGCTGGCTGCGATCGTTTTTGTCACTACTATGGGTGGAATGACCTTGTCGCTTGCCGCTCCACAGACGGTACATGCGGCATGTAATGATCGCCTCCTTACCTTTCCGGCTTGGTATAAAGGCCTGACAAAGGATGATTGTGATGTCAAAAGCCCAGCGGATGTGGGCGGAGTTCAAAACTTTATCTGGATTATTGGGCTCAACGTGGTGGAGTTCATCCTGCAGCTTGTGGGGTATGTCTCTGTTGGGTACATTATTTTCGGAGGATACAAATTCATGACAAGTACTGGTTCAAGTGACGGCATCGCTAAGGCACGTACCACTATCTTGAATGCGGTGATCGGACTAATCATATCCCTATTCTCGGTAGGAATCGTTAATATTGTAGCGGGAGCATTTTAGTTATGAACGTTTTATGGTGGTTGGTTGCTGCAACCGAAAAAATTGATCCAGGATCTGTAGGAATTAATAACCCTGCGAAGGACCCAAATGCGACACTGGGGAATGTTCTCACGACCGTATATGCCTGGGCTGGCATTGTTGCGGTGATAGTCATTATTATTGCCGGTTTTTACTACACGACATCGTCTGGTGATTCGGCTGGTTTACAACGCGCCAAACTGGCAATTATTGGTTCGGTGGTCGGGTTGATCGTGGTAATTATGGCATTTGCGATAACACAGTTTATCTTAGGGAGATTTTAATGAAGAAAATACGACAAATTATTATGGCGGGTCTTTTGATTATGGGTTTTATGGCAACCACCCTTCCCGCTTCTCATGCACAAGCCATCAACGTCTTTGATCAGTGTGCACAGAATGCTGACGCTGCCGTTTGTAAGGGTAAGGATGAGAATGCTACCAATATGATTCAGACCGTCATCAATATCATGCTTTATGTACTGGGTACGATCTCAGTGATCATGATTGTTATTGGCGGGGTACGCTTTACGACTTCGAATGGTGACCCAGCAAGTACTAAAACAGCGAGGATGACTATCATCTACTCTGTTGTTGGTCTGGTTGTAGCGATTCTTTCCTATGCTATCGTTAATCTTGTCGTCGGTAGATTTATCACGGGTTAAGTTCAATAAAAGGAGAAAATATGCGAAAAAATAAGATTAAATTACTCATTGTATCAATGTTCGCCGTGTTGGGGATTGGCGTGGCACTACCCAGTAGTGCTAGTGCTCTCGTCCTGCCAGCGCAAGAAATCCAAAAAGGTGTGAATGATGTAGGTGGCACCGGCGAGCAGACTCTTGGTCAGCGTATTCAGACGATTGTTAACGTTCTTCTTTACATTCTTGGTGCGATTGCTGTGGTTATGATTGTCATTGGAGGAGTAAGGTATACGACTTCAAATGGTGATAGCGGTAATATTAAAACTGCTAAAGATACAATTTTGTATGCTGTTATCGGACTCATTGTGGCGATTCTCGCCTATGCTATTGTTAACTTTGTCCTTCAGTCTTTCGTCAAGTAGGACTTAACAAACCTCGGGCCGTCTGGTATAAAATTAGATAGAGTAATCCTAAGAAAGGAAACATAAATGAAAAGTATTATTAAGAAAAGCTTGCAGGCCCTGCTGATCATACCGGCGCTTGCTCTTGGCGTTAGCTTTGCAGGTGGATTGGTCAGCTCGCCGGCTGCTATGGCTCAGTGTACGAACGACGCTTCGGGTGGAATTGGCGGTGGTGCCACTTGTGCTCAGGGTGATGACCAGCAGGCTGACCTGTTTGGTGAGAGTGGTATCTTTAAGACAATTACCAACGTTCTCCTCTTTATCATCGGTGCAATCTCGGTGATCATGCTGATCATCGGTGGTATTCGTTATACAACCAGTAATGGTGACAGTGGTGCTGTGACGACAGCAAAGAATACAATTTTGTATGCGGTCATTGGTATTGTAGTCGCCCTGCTAGCTTATGCACTAGTGAACTTCGTTATTGGAAGTTTCATAGAAGGATAGTAGGATTTTAAAAACAGCCCTGTAAAGGGCTGTTTTTTGTTGGGGGATAATTTCATAATAAAAGTAGCTCCATGTGATGGGAGCTACTTTTATTCAATTCTTTGCTATTGAATTGTAATTTTCTTGGCTTGTTCCTGTTTAACCTTGCCGAAGCTGATTGTAAGAACGCCGTCCTTTAGAACTGCGCCTACCTCATCTTCCTTTACGGCGACAGGGAGTGCAAGCGTGCGGCTGAACTCACCCCAATAACACTCTTGAATGTGCCAGTGGGTTGCCTCGGTGTCATCACCGCTCGACAGTGTACCACTGATCGTAAGGATGCCGTCGCTGATACTCACATCAAGGTCTTCCTTGTTTACGCCCGCTGTTCGGGCCTTTACGATGAGCTTTTCATCAGTTTCATAGACGTCGACAGCTAATTGTCCTGGAAAGTTGTCTTCTGCTTCTTCCCATGCTGTGTCATCAGCTGGTGCTGGCGTAGTCGATGTCTGTTGCTGAGCGAGGTCGTCATCATTAAGGAATGCAGCGGCAAGCTCATCTTCGATCAATAGATCGTCATTTTGTTTACGGGCCATGATATCCTCCACTTTTCTCTAGGCTCTATTGACAACTAGTCTCTTCAATTATAACCAACATTTATCGTATAATCAACAAAAGGAATACGCAAAACGTAAAAAGTACAATGTTTGACTCCTTATTTGGAATTGCCGCTCCCCACCACTGTTATGGATGCCAAAAAATAGGCACACTTTTATGCGATAATTGTAAATATGACATCACCTCTGAACCATTTTTACGATGCCTTGCGTGTGGTCAAAATTCGACCAATACAGGGGTGTGCACTGAATGCCGGGTTGCCTATCAAAGAGCGTGGTGTGTCGGGGAGCGCTCCGACGTGCTCCAGTATCTTATCGGAGGATATAAGTTTCAATATGCGAGAGATGCGTATCGACCCATGGCTGACCTTCTAGACGATCGACTACCGGAACTACCCCCTGGTACCGTCATTGTGCCCATCCCAACTGTCGCATCCCATATCCGTGAGCGAGGTTTTGATCATATGAAACTAATTGCTTCTCGATTTGCCAAAATTCGAAATGTGGAGACGATTTCCCTCTTGTCGAGAGCGACAAATACAAAACAGCGGGATGCGAATAGAGGTCGACGGATCAACCAGGCGAAGACCGCGTTTCGCGTGAGTAAAAAAGTTGATCCGGACATTCCTTATCTTCTCCTCGACGATGTAGTGACTACCGGGGCAACACTCCACTATGCAGCGAAGACACTTCAGGATGCAGGCGCAGAAACAATCTGGACTGCTGCGATTGCCCGGCAACCCCTCGACTAACAGGGGAAAATTTGGTATGATAACGAGGATTCATACGGAGAGATGACCGAGTGGTTGAAGGTAACGGTCTTGAAAACCGTCGTGCCAGCAATGGTACCGTGGGTTCGAATCCCACTCTCTCCGCCAAGAAAATAACCCAGACATCATGCTGGGTTATTTTCTTGTTCAGTGTGGTTATGCCGCTTTGCTTTGGATAGTATTGCGGATCCAGTTTCGGATGAGTAGTTCTGCGAAATCGGTATGGTCACGATATCCTGCTTCGAAGGCTACTATCGATTCCGGGGTTATCTCTTCCCTCATGCCGGGAGCGTTTTCGATCCAAAGATCTAATTGCTCGCGAGTAATTTCGGGATGAAATTGCATACCAAAAACCTTTAAGGCAACCTGGGCGATTTGTATAATTTTGTATTTATCTAGGGCGAGTATCTTTGCCTCGGGTGAATTAGGGAGGATGACATGCTTTTCATGAGCTTGAAACACATTGACACTCTGGCTGTCTACTCCCTGAAGGAGAGGACTATCAAGTCCTTCGTCTGTGATATCGGCAGTATACCGCTCGCCTGCTTCGTCGAAGACCCCGTTCTGCTTCGGGTCGCAATATTCAACTACTCCTCCAGCCGCTTTAACGAATGCTTGTAGGCCCAGGCAGCTACCAAGACCGGGCGTCCCCGTGTCTAATGTTTGTTCCGCGATTTTAAGAGTATTAGGAACCTTCGGATCTTTTAAATCATTAATACTACTGGGCCCACCGAGGATAATGACACCTTCAAAATTTGCCACCGATGGCGCATCCTTAGCTGGATCAATAACAACGGGCTCATAGCCCGCATCTTTTAGTGGTTGCTCCCATAGTCCCAAATGGACATCTGGTGCTTTGTTTTGAACGACAAGTATTCCACCCATACAAATAGAGTATTTTAAACTAATATTGCCGAATAGTCAATAGTTTTCCACATGTAATATACACATGTTGTGATTCATACCGCTTTTGGCTATAATGGCATGCGGTACGTGCGCCCGAATGGGGCGCATGTTTAAAGATTTTATTAATTTTACAAGAAGGGTGGGTATTTCCTTGGAAGAGCAAGGTCTATTAAAGGCGCGTCAATTTTTAAGCGACGATCGAATCATAGGGGTAATACGCCAGAATGCGCTATGGACATCGATAACAATTAGTACGGCGGTGGCATCATGTGTATTTCAGGTGACACGGTTTCAAGAAAGTATCCAGGGTGTCTTGATCGTATGGCCTATAATTGGACTTCTCTTTGCAATAATCAAATCGAGTATGTTTGGTATTCAATGGCGCAGACTTTCGTCCAGCACCATGCATGCTGATGAGCTTTTTAAAAAACGAGGCAAAGTTTTATTCAATGTAGCCGGACTTGTGACGCTTATGATTACCAACAGTCTGATGCTTACGATTCTACTCAGCAAAGGTATTAATGTGTGGCACTGGACGACTTTTGTCTCCTTGGGTGTTGCCCTGGTAACAATGGCAATTTGGTATACATATCGGCGAAGGAGCCGTGACAAACAGCTGCTTATTATTGGTACGGGAATAAATATTATTCCTACCTATTTGCAGGGGGTATCGTATCTATTCCGTGGTGCGGCGGGTATGCCGATGGGATCAGCAGTTATTTTGCTCGTGATGTCTTTTGCTATGTATCGTCAATCGCTCCCTGTCTACAAGGGAGAGTCGGCCGCTGATCGTCGCAAGCAGCTACGTCAGGCAATAAAGGAAGGTAAACATCCTGAGGTGCTACTGCCTAAGTGGGACTTTATTTGTCAGGTGGTGGCATTTGGTATTTGTTGGGGTATTGCCACCTTCATTCTTCCCTTCCTGGGGCTTAGCTGGTGGCCGTTTGCCTAGACGTTTGTCCCACCGGATGCTCCGCCCATGAAACTTGAGATGACAAAGTTGATTACTGCATAGGCAAGCATTGAAACGATAAGACCTACAATCGCGTAAAGGATAGTATTTTTTGCGGCGGTAACATTGGCCGTGTTGCCGCCTGAAATGACGTAACGCAGACCGCCGATGACGATCATGATGACGCTAATCGCACCAACGATAAAGAGCATTACATTACTGACGGTGGTAAAGATGCCTGTTGCGCCAAATAGATCTGTGGCTTGGTCCATTCCGCGGGCGGAGTTGGCACCGTCCATCATGGAGAGGTCAAAAGCGGCATACGCGGAGGTGCTAAACATAAAGGAGAACAGAGATGCCAGTAGCGCACCACTTGTTGCTAGAACTAAACGAATTTTCATAGCCTCTCCTTTCCTGTTTAAGACCATATACATCCAATTATAGCAAAAGTTAGACAAAAATCTATCCCTCGCCCCTGTTGTGTGCTACAATTATTCGAGCTGGAGGAGTACCCAAGTGGCTGAAGGGGACGGTTTGCTAAATCGTTAGTATGGGGAGACCTGTAGCGGGAGTTCGAATCTCCCCTCCTCCGCCAAGAAAAGAGTCGAGCGCAAGCCTCGGCTTTTTTCGTGTCTTGGGCGCACGCTAAGCTAGGAAAATGGTTCATGTCGCCGTTGTCCCTCGTGGTCTAAGAAGAAACTTTCGCCTATTCTACGCGGTGAGTTTTTTCTCATGGGCGCATTTCTCGTTACCAATCTATATGCTCTTCGGGGTTGATTATCTTGGTGTTTCGTATCTTCAAGCGGGAGCGCTGTTTCTTATATCCTGGATAGTATCGCTCTGCTTCGATTTTTTAACGGGAACTATTGCTGATCGGTATGGGAGAAGAAGAGTTTTTGTTATCGGGTTGCTTTTACAAATAGCATGTCTCGTCCCTTTTGTAGTGACAAAAAATTACAGCACGTTGGTCGTTGCCTCGGTCGTTGCGGGGATCGGTATGGCGCTTGTTTCCAATACTCTAAACGCCCTTCTCTACGAACAATCCAAGGAGAATGATGCATTAAAATATTTCCAACGTTCGAATGCTGCTGCTAACGCCTTTTCCTATGGTGGGAGGGTGATGGCAAGTGTGGTGGGCGGGTTCGTCTATTTTATACATCCGACTCTTCCCTACGGACTGACTATATTGGCATTGGTGCTGGCGCTTGTTGCGGGTGCCCGTATGCACTTTTCAAAACGGGTAGAGGAACATGCAGAAGACGAAACGAACCCAAGGATCATGGCATCTGCCTGGAGGGTGTTTGCGTCAAACTCTGCCTTGATAAAATTTGTCATCATGATAGGTCTGATCAGCGTGTGGGGCGACTATATCTTTACCAGCTACCAGCCCTATTACATTGACCAAGATGTTTCATCTGTAATCCTGGGTTATATCTATGCGGGTATTTCTGTACTCTCGGCCGTGGGCTCGGTGGCGATGCGTTCCATGCCCAGTATCTTTTCGGCACATTTCATCAATTCATTGGCCCTTATCGGGATCATCCTGACGGCATCCGTGTTGTTACTTTTTGAAATTCCCGCTGCCTACCTCGCGCCTGTGGGCTTGGGTATTGTGTCCGGATTCAGTATGCCTAATCTCAATCTATACGTGAACAGGCATGCACCGGCCAAGATCCGCTCGTCAGTATTATCGATCGCTACAACTGCTATGGGAATAGGGAGTGCTCTCGGCATCTTATTCGTCCTCCTCTTAATCAATCATGTGAATTTTCATTCTATTATGTTGATCTGTATAGGGGGTTGCGTTGTTGTGCTGGCGGCAAATATCTTCTTTAGACCCGCAGAAAAAACCACCCTGTAATATTGGTCATACGCGAAAGTCCCTAAACGAATCCGCTCGTGCTATACTAGCCATATATGCAACCAGAACAGGACAAAAGCGAGTGGCAGCAGCCGGCCGAGCAACCTTCGCAGGCACCCTATGCTGTCGCAGCCGAAGAACAAACGCCGCACGAACCAGTCGTGTCATTAACTCCCGACGAACCGCCATCGGCAGCACCGCCAACTCCTGAACCTATTCCAGGGGATATGTCATCCGGGGTAACTCCAAATCAACCTCCTACCCAGGAGGAAGAGCCTGTTCGATGGCAAGCGCACGAGTATATTCATCAGGAAAAAAACACACTGTGGTTTGTCCTATTTGGGATCGTTGTCATTGCGCTCATACTCCTCGCGATTTTTGTTATCCAATCTATTACCTTTGCTATATTGATCCCAGTGATGGCGGCGGCGCTTTTGGTGTATTCGCATCGTCCTCCGAGGATGTTGAACTACACACTTAGTCGGCAGGGACTGCATATCAATGACAGACTCTATCCTTTTACGGATTTCAAAGGGTTTGGTGTGATTCGAGACGGAAGCGAATATTCCGTAATGCTTATTCCGGTAAAGCGATTTTTGCCAGGTGTGTCGGTGTATTTTCCTGAGGAGGCTGGCGAAGCGATTGTCGATATGTTGGGTGCGCGTCTTCCGATGCAGGAACTTCATTTGGATTTCGTCGACAAGCTCGTGCGGAAGCTACGAATTTAAGTCGTTTCCCTACGTGATATCTTGCCCTCTACTAGAGGTACGTGATACAATAGCCCATGTTCACTGCCGAATCGGCGGTTTGAAGGCACCTTCTAGTTACACGAAAAGCGGGGTTATGCATGGCCTTCATGCGTGACACCGCATTTGCACCCGTAGCTCAGCTGGATAGAGCGTCGGCTTGCGGAGCCGAAGGCCATAGGTTCAAATCCTGTCGGGTGTACCATAGAAAAAAGACGAGTTTTGCTCGTCTTTTTTCTATTCTATGGTGATAGTAACTGGCCTAAGAATTATCTAGCCGAATTTATAATTGTATCGAGTATTTCTCGCTAACGATGGGCTATGCCCGGCCCCCTCGAGAGCCGGGACTTTGCTGTTCAGGACGGACCGCGCAACCTTTTACAGTCGTCTCCCAGATTGATAGGAGTCGCTAGCTCGAGCAGCCCGATAACGGGAACTGCCCTCATTGCCCATGCCGCCTCGGTGTGCCCTGCTTTGCAGCCCGTGTCGTACACGACGGAGGATGGCAGGGCAAAGATCACGGAAGTGACAA
>CBIFWO010000024.1:0-14055 GCA_966186595.1 uncultured bacterium
GCAAGAGGCTCGCTGTCATCAGGCTTGCGCTCGATCTGGTCGCCGGTCTTTGGGTTTTCGCCCCAGATGGCGTCAACATCAAGTGGAGATGGCAGATAGTCGACGACAAGGTCAAGAACCTTCTCGACGATCACACCACGGCCGTCACCACCGGTGACAAGGAAGAAGTCACCAGCAAGAACACGCTTGCGAAGTGCACCCTTTAGCTCGTCAATAGAAATTGACTCTTCACCCTTGTCGAGGAAACGCTCGAACAGTTCGTCGTCAGCTTCAACAGCTGCTTCAACCAGCAGGCTGCGTGCATGCTTGGCTTTTTCGAGCATGTCAGCAGGAATCTCACCCTGAACCAGCGCCTTGTCAGCGTAGTCGTTGTAGGTGTAGGCCTTCATATCTACGAGGTCAACAACACCGTTGATGTCTTTCTCGAACCCAATTGGAAGGTGGATAGGCAGTGCGTGCTTTGAAAGACGGTTGTGAATACTCTCAAGAGATTTATAGAAATCTCCACCGATCTGGTTGATCTTGTTGATGAAGCAGATACGTGGCACGCCGTATTTGTTGGCCTGGCGCCATACTGTTTCGGTCTGAGCTTCGACACCCATCTTGCCGTCAAAGACAGTTACAGCACCGTCGAGTACACGCAGCGAACGCTCGACTTCGGCAGTAAAGTCGATGTGCCCAGGTGTGTCGATGATGTTAATTTTGTGATCTTTCCAAAATGCAGTCACGGCAGCAGAGGTAATCGTGATGCCACGCTCCTTCTCCTGAGCCATCCAGTCGGTAGTCGCGCTATCACCGTCTGCGCCACGAACTTCACCAATCTTGTGATTGATACCAGTTCGGTACAAAATACCTTCAGTGGTTGTGGTCTTGCCCGCATCAATATGCGCGATGATACCGATGTTACGGAACCGCTGGAGCGGGACGTTTTTTTCTGCCATGAAACTTTTCCTTCTTTAGATTACTTAGGCGTATTTCTCGGCCACTTCTCTTAGGGATTTTGCCCATCAAAAATAGCACTCGATTCGTATTCCAGTTTACCATGAATTTGCCAAGAATACTAGAGGTCTACCAGAGACACATACACTATGTAATATTTTGTGCGCTCCGTCACAGTGATGGTATACTTTCGCCAAGCCTACCTCTTTACGTCCGGAGGTGAGAACTATGTCGTTCGGGGTTGGCCAGCTCCTTGAGATCATCAACAAGGCCCCGAACCCTTGGGATGATCTACTGAGAATCGTGCTGATCATCAGCGGCATCGTTTTGCTGCTGCTCGGCTCGATCAAGTTCGTCCCGCAGGGTCAGTGGGCGATGCGGACGCGCTTCGGTAAAGTCGTCATCAGTCGCAAGACCGGCAAGCCGATCATCCTCGGTCCGGGGATTCACTGGTTCTTCCCGAAGTTCTACAGCATCGAGGGCATTAGTGTCTTGGACTATACCTTCCGGTTCGGTCCAACACAAGTGCGCTACTCCCGTTTCGATGTCGCGAACGTATCGGCGACCGCAACGTTCGCCGTTCGGGACATCTACGCCCTCAAGTATCGTGTTAACGAGCTCGAGGAGCGTGTGTCCAGTGCCTGCGAGGCGGCGCTTCGCCGGATTCTCCTGCGTCTTCCCGACCCTCGTATCGATGACTACCCGGACTTGATCCGCGCGTGGTTCTTGGTCGAGACCATCTGGATGGAACAGGAACTTGGTGTCGAGTTCAAAGACCTCGACATCACCAAGTTCGAGTTCGACGGCCAGTTCACCACCGCCGGTGCCATCCACTACCACGGCCAGCAAGTGGCCAAGCTAGGAGGCCTGTTCGATGCATTTACAAAGAGCTAGACGCTTCAGCAGCCAGCTGGGGTGCCATCTGCCCGCGCTCCAACCAAGCGCGGGCCTAACAACGTGAAAGCAAAACGACCTTTCGCAGAGAAAGGTCGTTGTTTTATTCGGGGAAATCTCGTGAACGAGGCGCAGCAGCCGGTTGGCCGGCGCCTCGTTCACTTGTTGCGAGAGTCAGCTAGCTGACAAGTCGACTACGAGAGGACTCAGGCGTTGTGGCCGTCGTCCATCTGCGCCTCATCCGCGACGTCCTGGTAGACGTTCTCGGTCGACGACTTCGAGTCGTCGGCGTTGTCGAAGTCCTTGTCGCCGTTACCACCCTGTGCAGCCACTAGGGCCTCCTCGCTCATACAACCACGGAACGTTTGTCCGTGGAGGTAGTTGTATAATAACACATAATTTCATAATACACAATAGGTGTGTATGTTACTTTTTTTGAGTCAAAAAACACCGCCTGCAACGACGGTGTCTTTGTATTGCCGGGATAGATTATCCGCGGGCAAAGTGAGCAAAGGCGCGGTTGGCCTCGGCCATCTTGTGGGTGTCTTCCTTCTTCTTGAAGGCAGCGCCAGCTTCGTTGTAGGCATCAACGATCTCGAGCGCAAGACGCTGCGAATATGGCATACCACTGCGAGCACGAGCCGATTGTACCAACCAGCTAAACGCATAGTGTAGCTGACGGTGGCCCTGCACTGGGAATGGAATCTGGTAGTTCGCACCACCAACACGGCGAGATTTGACTTCGAAGTTTGGTGAAACGTTCTTGAGCGCACGCTCAAAAACCTCGAGTGGCTCTTCGCTGTTTAGCTTCTTAGCAGCCTGTTCAAGTGCGTCGTAGACAGCACGTTCAGCGACAAGCTTCTTGCCATCAAGCATTGATTTGTTGATGAGACGCTGAACGAGGATACTCTGGTACTTGCGGTCTGGCTTGAGCGTTCGCTGCAGCTTTTTGGTGACTTTACGAGGCATTACTTCTTATCCTCCTTCTTGGCACCGTACTTTGAACGGCCCTGTTGGCGTTTTGCAACACCCTGAAGGTCAAGGGCGCCACGAACGATGTGGTAACGCACACCTGGAAGGTCCGGCACACGTCCACCGCGAACAAGCACAACGGCGTGCTCCTGGAGGTTGTGACCTTCGCCACCGATGTATGCCCAAACTTCGTGACCATTAGTCAAACGAACACGAGCAACTTTACGAAGTGCCGAGTTAGGCTTCTTTGGGGTTTTGGTTGTTACCTTGATACAAACGCCACGCTTTAGTGGAGCGTCCTGATCGTAGTAACGGGTCTTTAGTGCGTTGTGAATACGGCCAAGCGCAGGAGACTTTGACTTTTTGATCGCAGTCCTACGTGGCTTTCGCACCAATTGGTTAATTGTTGGCATGAAAAACTCCTGTTATTCAATTAGTAGGGCAAGATGCGCCCTGATCGTACGATTTGGAGTCAGCATCTCCGCCTCATGTCTTACTTTTTAGCCCTAGCCAGCGTGTACACATTCTCGCACCAGCTACTCTAAAAAGAGGAAACTCATCTAGCACTATACCAGATGAGTCACATAAATTCAAGGTGATGCACCGTAGAGGCGGGATCCATGCGAACAGTGAGGTTCGCCGGACCCGCGCCTCCACGGACGGCAGCATCAGTAGGGACACAGCTTGAGACTGATCCCATCCTGCAAGTGAGGAGGTGACGAGCAGAGCGCATGGACCAACGGAGCCATGTCAATCCGCCCAGTCACATCATCTCCGTGAGCCGTGAAAATCGCGGCATACACCGTGGCGGGACACGGAGCCGTGAATTTCACGATGCGCAGAATCTCCTCCCGCACAGCTCGCGGGTAGGGCCGAGCGGCCGCCGCCACCGCTCCGATCAGTTCATCGGCAAGTTGCCCCAACAACTGTCGCCTTGTTGCTCGAAGTGCCCGGAGGAGCGCGTTGAAGTCGGTCAGCTCCCTTACAGCGGGCCGAAGCCGCGTCGCAAGGTCTACCTTCTTCCTGAGCTCCTCGGGAAACCCTGCCTCGCTCAAAAAGATGAGCAAAGGCGCCTGCTCTGTACCAGTGGACGAATCTGTCGCCGCTGGGGTATCAGCAGTTGTGGTCATAACCTGCTCCCAACATCGTGGTTTTGCTACTTGCTACTGCCAAGTTCACTATACTCCTTCTATTGACAGACCGTCAATAGAGTTGAATGAAGAATCTTTGTACAACGAAAATACTCCGCCACAATGGCGGAGTATTTTGCTTGCTGCTGCTACTAGACCGCTAGTTCGAGATCTTCGGCGATTTCTTCCTCAAGATCCTCCGGTAGTTCGTTCCCCTCGACACCGGTTCCAACAGGAATCTTGCGTCCGATGATAACGTTTTCCTTGAGGCCACGGAGGCGGTCAGCACGTCCAGAAGTTGCAGCGTTGATCAGCACACGTGTTGTGTCCTGGAACGATGCAGCTGATAGCCAGCTATCGCTCCAGATCGACACCTTAGTGATACCGAGGAGCAGCTGGGTGTACTGCGCAGGCTCTTTGCCTTCTGCCACTAGGTTGGCGTTTGCATCAACCACGGCAGCCTTCGAGACGATATCACCCATGACGAAGGCGCTGTCACCGGGATCTTCGACCTGCACACGAGAGAACATCTGTCGAACGATGATCTCGAGGTGCTTGTCGGCAACGTCTTGACCCTGTGCGGCGTAGATGCGAAGCACTTCGTTAATGATGTAGCGCTGCGTCGCTTCGACATCTTTGAGGCGCATGAGGTCGTGAAGGTTCAACGAACCAATTGTCAGACGGTCACCGGCTTCAACGACATCACCAGCCTTGACAACCAACTGGGTTGAGCCAGGGATTTCGTAGCGTACTGGTGCACTGGCATTGGCAGCAATAACAAGTGTGTCCTCGGCCACTTCAACCACACCATCGAATGGCGCGATAAGCGGCTTGGCTTCGCCCTCGGCAGTCGCTAGAACATCACCGGCTTTGACACTGCTTCCACCCTTGATTGCAACAGTGCGACCCTCGAGTGCAATTCGCTCAACATGACCAGCCTCTGGCGTTACCTGAACGACGTACTTCTTGCCGTCTTCCCAGACATCAACCAGACCAGTTACCTCAGTAACATAGGCCTGTCCCTTTGGCGTGCGAGCCTCAAAGAGCTCTTCAACACGAGGGAGACCCTGGGTGATGTCACCACCGGCCACACCGCCGGCATGGAAGGTTCGAAGGGTAAGCTGCGTGCCAGGCTCACCGACAGACTGAGCGGCAATCACACCAACAGGCTGCGCCTTGTCGACGAGTAGACCAGTTGCCATGTCGATTCCATAGCTCTTCTGTGGAATACCGTGGAGATTGCGAGTCGAGAGAACACTCTGGATCTTGACTTCCTTGACCGATTCATCAGCTTCGATTGCATCTGCGATCTCACGGGTGATGAGCTGATCCTTGGCAACATGACCAGGAATATCCTCAGCAGTGTAGCGTCCATACAGACGGTTACCGAATTCGATCATTGTCAGATCAGATTCGCTGCGGTAAATCGCAAAGCCGTCATCATCGTTCGCCTCGTCAGCAACAGTAAAGACATCCTGCGACACATCCACCAGACGACGAGTCAGATACCCCGAGTCGGCGGTCTTAAGAGCGGTGTCGATCAGACCTTTACGCGCACCACGAGTAGCCACGAATGATTCAAGCGATGACAACCCATTCTTGTAGCTCGAACGGATTGGCAGCTCAATCTCGCGGTTTGTTGCATCCACCATGATACCGACCATGGCCGACGCCAGCTTCACGTTTGAAATATCACCACGCGCACCACTGTTCACCATCACACTGATACTGGTGTCCATATCCTTGAGTCGTGCCTGAAGGAATTCGGTCACCTGGCGGTCAACGTGCCGCCACGCAGCAACGGTCAAGTTGTAGCGCTCTTCCTCAGTAATCAAACCTTGGTCGTATTGATCCGAGATGAGTGCCGTCTTGGCATCACCTTCAGCGACAAACTCGGCGATTTCTGGGAAGTGGAGGTAGTCGTCCTTACCAGTTGAGACGGCTGCAACAGTTGCAAAGCGGAATGCTAGGCCCTTCATGCGGTCGGCGGTTTGTGCAGTCGTTTCGGCGCCGTACTGGTTAAAGATCTTGGCAAGAACTTTCTTGAGCTGCTTCTTAGTCTGAACAGAGTTGTCGTACGGGAAGTCAGCGGGCAGAATCTCGTTGAAGAAGACGCGGCCCAGTGTGGTATCACGAATATCACCCTTGGCGTAGACACGGATTGGCGTCTGGAGCTGGAGCTTGCCATCGTCGTATGCCATCTCGGCTTCGTAGACCGAACTGTAAGCCTTGCGATCAGGGGTCTGTGCACCTGGCTTTTCGTACGTCAGGTAATAGTTACCAAGCACGACGTCCTGACCAATGTTAAGCACCGGTGAACCGTCAGCAGGCTTGAGCAGATTGTTCGTTGCGCTCATCAGCTCGCGGGCTTCACGCTGCGCTTCTTTAGACAGTGGCAAGTGAACAGCCATCTGGTCACCATCATAGTCGGCGTTAAATCCGTTAGCAACAAGCGGGTGAAGTTGAATTGCCTTACCCTCGACCAGCTTTGGCTGGAATGCCTGAATTGACAGACGGTGGAGTGACGGTGCACGGTTAAGAAGGACGTATTTGCCTTCGATAACAGCGTCGAGTGCGTCCCAAACAACCGCTTCGCCAGCTTCGATCAGACGAGTCGCACTACGGATGTTGTGTGCATGCTCGCCGCGGATAAGCCAGCTAATAACGAACGGCTTGAACAGCTCGAGCGCCATCTGCTTTGGCAGACCACACTGGTTGATCTTTAGCTTTGGACCTACAACGATTACTGAACGTCCAGAGTAGTCTACACGCTTACCGAGGAGGTTCTGGCGGAAACGACCCTGCTTGCCCTTGAGCATATCGCTGATCGACTTCAGGCGGCGACGACCACCAGTTGCATTCACAGCGCGGCCACCGCGGGCTGCACTGTTATCAACTAATGCGTCAACGGCTTCTTGCAACATACGCATTTCGTTTCGGCGGATGACCTCTGGTGCATTGAGATCGATCAGCTTTTTAAGACGATTGTTTCGGTTGATCACACGACGGTAAAGGTCGTTGAGGTCTGACGTGGCAAAACGTCCACCCGTAAGCTGCACCATTGGACGCAGATCCGGAGGAATTACCGGAAGGACGGTGAGACAAAGGCTGTTTGGCTTGATACCAGCGGCCTGCATACCCTCGAGCACCTTAAGGCGCTTCAGAAGCTTCTTCTCACGCTGGCCCTTTGCACCTTCGACTTCTTCGCTTAGCTCAGCAATAAGCTTTGGCAGGTCAACTTCGTCCAGAAGCGCCTTGAGCGCTGGGCCACCCATACCAACGGTCACGAGCTCTTCGTACTCTTCTGGCAGGTTTCGGTAGTCAACCTCACTGAGAAGCGCGCCCTTAACGAGACTTTCCAGTTGAGCTTTCTTGACGGTGTAGCTTTCGTTCAGCTCTTCGATTTCGCGTGATTGCGCCTGGGCAAGTGCCTTAACATCGGCACCTTCAGCGTCGGCTTCTTTTTCGTAGCGAATCTTGATAGCAGCGCGTGCAGCTTCGGTCTCTGCCTCTAGGTCCGCTAGGTACTGATCCCGCTTGGCGTCTTCGACCTTCAAAATAACGTAGGTTGCAAAGTAAGCGATACGTTCAAGGTTGCGAACAGTAATGCCAAGCAGCAGGCTCATCGCGCTTGGGGTACCACGCATGAACCAGATGTGCGCCACAGGAGCAGCCAACTGGATGTGACCCATACGCTCACGACGAACGATAGACTTGGTAACAAGCTCGCCGTTCTTGTCAACAGCCGCTTCACGGGATCGAACGCCCTTCAGCTTGCTGTCATAGGGGTTGATGTCTTTCACTGGACCGAAAATTCGTTCACAGAAGAGCCCATCACGCTCTGGTTTTTGTGTTCGATAGTTGATTGTTTCTGGCTTGGTAACTTCACCGTAGCTCCACTTGAGGATATCCTCTGGGCTTGCTACCGCAAGACGTACGGCGTCAAAGTCTGCAATGCCAGTTCCAGCAACAACTCGTGACATGACTAGGCCTCCTTCCCTTCTATTTCGTCAATATCTTGGATACTTACTCCATCTTCTAGATCACCAAATTCATCGGCCTCATCGAGGACAGTTTCAACTTCTTCACCATCATCAACCGCAGGTGCAGGGACAGTTCCCTTTGGTGTCGCACTCGCAATCACTTGCTCGGCATCAACTACAGCATCTTCTGATTCATCCAGGAGGTCAACACGTAGACCAAGTCCCTGAAGTTCCTTTACGAGCACGTTGAATGACTCTGGCAGCTTTGGACCAACAATTGCTTCGTCCTTGATGATTGATTCATAGGCTTTGGCACGACCGTAAACGTCGTCAGACTTGATCGTCAGCATTTCTTGAAGGGTGGTTGCAGCACCATATGCTTCGAGCGCCCACACCTCCATCTCACCAAATCGCTGACCACCATTTTGCGCCTTACCACCAAGTGGCTGCTGGGTGACCATCGTGTACGGACCGGTTGAACGAGCATGGATCTTGTCGCTCACCATGTGGTGAAGCTTGATCATGTGCATCACACCGACAGTCGTGCGCTCTTCAAAAGGTTCACCTGTGCGACCATCAAATAGCTGACTCTTTCCATCTGCGGAATAGCCTGCTTTCTCAAGCTCATTCGAGATTACTTCGTTTGACACACCATTGAATGGAGGGGTAGCAACTTTGTAGCCAAGGGCGCGCGCTGCCATACCAAGGTGTGTTTCAAATAGCTGACCAATGTTCATACGGCTTGGCACACCAAGAGGGTTGAGGACCACATCAACAGGAGTACCATCTTCCATGAACGGCATATCTTCGACTGGCAGAATTCGAGCAACCACACCCTTGTTACCGTGACGACCAGCAAGCTTGTCACCAACGCTAATCTTTCGCAGTTGTGCAACAAAGATCTGGATCTGCATTAATACACCAGCCTTTAGCTCATGACCGTTTTCGCGGCTAAAGATCTTGACGCCGACGACCTTACCGCCCCCTGCATTATTCATGCGCTGTGAGGTGTCGCGGACGTCCTTTGCCTTTTCACCAAAGATAGCACGGAGGAGTCGCTCCTCAGAACTGAGCTCTTGCTCACCCTTTGGTGTAATCTTGCCAACCAACACGTCGCCGGCTTTGACTTCTGAACCAACCTGAACAATACCGCTCTCGTCGAGGTGACGGAGGCTTTCTTCGCTCACGTTTGGAATATCACGGGTCACGATCTCAGGACCAAGCTTGGTTTCGCGAACTTCAACAGTGTAATCCTTGATATTAATGCTCGTGAGGCTGTCGGCCTTGACCAAACGGTCTGAAAGCACGATCGCGTCGTCCATGTTGTAACCCTGCCATGGCATGAAGGCAACGGTCAAGTCACGACCAAGGGCAAGTTCGCCATCGGCGATCGAAGCACCTTCAATCAGAATATCGCCCTTCTTTACCTTGTCGCCACGAGAAACGCGGACTTTTTGGTTGATTGAACGATCATCGTTGCTCTTTGCAAAGTGGATTGGCTCGTAGCTCTTGACTCCGTCCTTGTATTTCACTTCAATCACATCACCATCGGCGCGAAGGACTTCACCTTCACCTTCGGCGAGGATCAGCTGACTGGTATTCTTGGCGATTTCACCTTCAACACCCGTACCAACGGTTGGCGCCTCCGGCGTCAGAAGTGGCACGGCCTGCTTCTGCATGTTTGAACCGGTCAATGATCGGTCCACACGGTTTTTCTCGATAAATGGCACGAGGGATGCGGTTGAACCAAGGATTTGCTTGTAGGCAGCATCCATGTAGGTAATTTCAGAGATATCAACCTGCTCTGGATTGAGGTACTTGCGGGCGCTCACACGCTCGTCGGCAAAGGTACCATCCTCGTTAACACGAGCCCCGGCGTCGGCGATCACTTCACCAAGTTCCTGCGACGCATCGAGGTAGACAACTTCGCTGGTCACCTTGCCATCCACAACCTTAAGATAGGGTGTTTCGATAAAGCCGTACTCATTCACACGGGCATAGGCAGCGAGGTTAAGCACCAGACCAATGTTGGCGCCTTCTGGTGTCTCGACAGAACAGATACGACCGTAGTGAGTTGGGTGTGCATCACGAACGTCAAAGCCTGCGCGCTCGCGAGAAAGACCACCAGGACCCATTGAGCTGAGACGACGCTTGTGCGAAAGCTCAGAAAGTGGGTTAACTTCGTCCATCAGCTGTGAAAGCTGTGAACTTGCAAAGAATTCGCGAACTGCTGCGACCACTGGGCGAGCATTGATAAGCTGACCAGGAGTCACACTTTCGATGTCACTCATGCTCATGCGATCCATGGCGTTACGCTGCATGCGGAGCATACCGACGCGGAACTGGCGTGCAACAAGCTCGCCAACCAACTTGACACGACGGTTAGACAACGCGTCGATGTCGTCCGCAGGTTCTTGCGTATTATTCAGGCGAATGATCTCACGAATGATGGCAATCAGATCACTCATCTGAAACACACGATTTTCAGTGGTGTTTGGCACTTCCAATCCAAGGCGCTGGTTGAGCTTGTAGCGGCCGACACGACTGTAGTCAAAGCGCTTAAAGTCAAAGAACATGCGCTCGATCATGCTGCGGGCATTGTCGACAGTAGCAAGGTCGCCTGGACGCAGACGTCGATAGAGCTCAATCAGGGCTTCGTTTGTCCCACGAGCCGGATCCTTCTCTAATGTAGCGTCGATATGCTTGACGTCACCAGTGTCAATATCCTCGAAGAGGCTCTTGATCTCGCTAGTCTTATTGTAGCCAAGCGCACGAAGAAGCGTCGTTACAGGTAGCTTGCGACGGCGGTCAATCTTGACATACATAACACCACTCGTAGCGGTTTCAAACTCAAGCCATGCACCACGACCAGGGATTAACTTGGCACCATAGTAGCTGCGGCCAGCCGAGCGATCAGCAGTAAAGAAGACGCCGGCCGAACGGATCAGCTGTGACACGACGACACGCTCGGTGCCATTGATCACGAACGTTCCGCGGTCAGTCATCCATGGGTAGTCACCGAGGTAAATTTCCTGTTCCTTGACCTCACCGGTTACCTTGTTGGTAAGCTCGACAGTCGCATGAAGCGGCGCGTCAAAGGTAAGATTGTTTTCCTTGGCGTCCTGCTCGCTGTTTTTTGGATCCTGGAATGCATACTGCTTAAATCGAAGTTCGAGTTTCTGACCCGTGTAGTCCTCGATTGGATTAAGTTCTGCAAAAATCTCGCTCAAACCAGTCTCGACGAATTCTCGCCAAGAGTCCTTCTGGTGAGCGACGAGACTTGGTATAGGCAAAGCGGTGTCCGACTTGGTAAAGAACACTCGCTTCGCGCTTTGGCTTTTAGGTTTTGCCACGCGTAGCTCCTCGCTGTATTTAATTGTTTAGTGATAGAATCGGCGCCGAAGATTCTCTATCCGAGGTCGCTCTCTGGACATTGCCACTCGTCCAGAAGGCATACGTAACCTCAGGTACACTACTTCTTAGTATGCATTATGAGGAAGTTGGATATCAGTGTCAATAGATAAATTCAGGGAAATGGGTCGCGGAGCAGAGCATGCTGCCCCACGACCCATTCTTGCTCCAGTAGATCGGCACAGCAGCCAATCTCCGGAGGGTGAACTAGCGCTTGGTGCCGGTCGGCCAGGTCGTGGGCATCATGACAGTCCTCCCCTCTACGCCTGAAGGAACAAGATTGTTTTATTATACACCCTTAAAACATTTAACAATCGCCGATATTGATCGCGCCGCCATCGCTAAAGGCATTATTAGTCCATATCACACCAGATGAACCGTCAAATGGATCGGAGTTACTAAGCACACAAGGCCCGTAGTTGTATGCATTCCTTAAGAAACGATTACCGGATACGTCAATCACCACACCCGAACCCGATGGTGCATCGAGCCCATAAATTGTATAGTTACCGCCTGCCATGAAATTGTCATAAACATTCAAGCGAGAACCAGCTCCAGGAAAGTCAGCCCAAAATACGGCCGCGTTGCCAAATCCACCGCTGTTAATTGGCCGTGCATCCATAGTATTATGCTGCAAAGTTGCAGTGACCACTCCACCCGGATCATAAAACTGCGCTACATCCAAGTGATCGCCTGAATAATAACAAGTTTTGTTGAGCAAGCTGTCTTGGATAAGAATATTGCCACCACCGCCCATATGAATCAAATCGGCTGCATTATTGTGAAGATGCGCGCGGATCAGTGTATAGCCAGCATTCCCAATGAGGCGGTTCCCGCCATTGCTAGAACCAGGACAAGAATCTGGACCAATATCGACATCTTTCATGACCAAGTTACTGCCGCTATTATTGACAACTCGACCAGTAATACGAGTATTTGTTACTGTGACGTTGCTATGGTTAACTACTAGATCACCTGCGATCTGCAATCCGGAAATAGTCTGTCCATTACTACTGCTCGAAAAACTACCAACACTCGAAAGACTGACGCCTGCTGGTACACCTGTACAATTTTCATCAGGGAAGGCCGGAAAAGCTGGGCAGCTCTGAGTGCCACTTCCACCGCTTGGAGGTGGAGTGGTCGTGCCGCCGGTGCTTCCGCCACCTCCTGACGACGAGCCTCCGCCCGTACTGCCGCCGGGTTGATTCGGTTTGGGTTGACTGGGTTTCGTCTCATTTGGTCTTGTTTTGTCCGTTTGTTCCTTTTCCGCTTCTTTTTTATCCTCGCCAGTTTTGTTATCTTGCTGCTCAGATGATTCCTTTTGACTTACCTGGCACGATGGGTCGCTGCACTGTGACGCCTGAGGTGGAAGGTTCTTCTGTGTATAAATGAACGCAGCAATGCCGATTACCCCTAGCAGGACCACACCGATAGCGACTATTCGTACCCACATCGGGTGAAAAAGTCCGCGTAGAAAAATAATAAAGTTTGTCACCGTTTTTTGTCTTTCGTCACTCAGTATTCTTTAAGAAGAATACCATAAGCGCAATAGCTTGAATAGCTAAGCAGCTTCCATAGGGGGAGTGGGACGAATAGAGAGGGGTGGCCGCGATTGTCTACTGAGAGCATGCGTCGCATTTCCATGCACCTCGGCCAAGTCACCCATATAAATTACCTCACCTTGATCCGTGGACCTCGACAGTCCCTCCATTCCCAACATTTCGCCGTACAAGGGGTGAAGTGGCGCGTCGGCCTCGGGGTTGTCACTGAGCGGAATAAACGAGATGACTTTGGCGCCGTTGCCATTTTGATCTTTCACGTCTTTCCACGCTTTCACATATTCAAGAAGGGCCAGATGGGTGAGCGCCGCTGTCACATACTTATCCGCGCCAGACCTTTCGATCCTCAATTCCAGCATATCCGAAGCAAGAGGAGCAACGGCAACAATGTTATGATCACGAACTTCACCAGCACCATATGTCATGTAGACCGTTGCCGCACCTAACCTGCCCCGCACGATGTCATAACCCCGCCGAGAAGGACCTCCCAGGCGCCCGTGCCCCATATCCTCAAGAGAATATTGCTCCTCAACCCGTGCTATTCTTGAAAACTTGACCTCTGTACTCATAGTGGAGCTATATTACGCCTTTGTAATCACCTCGTCAATTATGCCGTACGCCTTAGCCTCGTCAGCACCCATCCAAAAATCACGATCCATATCTTTTTCGATTTTAGATAGCTTTTGTCCAGTATTCTTGGCGAAGATCTCGTTTAATCGATTCTTTAGATAAATTCCCTCACGAAGAGTAATCTCCTGATCGGTAATCTTTCCCTGGGTTCCGCTGGAAGGCTGGTGCATCATGATACGACTGTTCGGCAAGGCAAAACGTTTGCCCTTCGCACCGCTTGCCAGAAGAAACGACCCAAAACTCGCCTGAAGCCCGATCCCGATTGTCATGACATCTGGCGAAATATACTGCATGGTGTCATAAATAGCAAAACCATCATAGACACTTCCACCAGGACTATTAATGTACAGTTTAATGTCTTTCTTTGGGTCTTCATACGCCAGGTGAAGCAGCTGTGCTACCACCAAATTGGCCGTTTGCTCGTTCACCTGATCGCCCAGGAAGATGATTCGTTCATTCAGCAAGCGACTATAGATGTCAAAAGCACGCTCACCCTCATGGGTTTTTTCGATAACGGTTGGAACAAGATAGTTGCTA
>CBIFWO010000025.1:0-12816 GCA_966186595.1 uncultured bacterium
GCGATGAGTCCTAGCGCAATTGAACCAAAGAGAATCAGACGATTCACAGTCCGCGAAAGATATTTCTCGGTTTGGATACCTGGACGAATACCCTCAATGAAGCCACCTTGTTTTTGTAGATTTTCTGCAATCTCGTTCGCATTAAAGATAATTCCGGTATAGAAGTACGTAAAGAGAATTACGAGCAGGAAGTAACTAAGCGGATATATCAGCGCATCCCACGATCCACCTGTAAACGCACCTGGCTGGGGGGCCTGGAACCATGTGATCAGGTTATTCGCTAGCTCCAAATAGGCTGGATTGCCACTTGCCTTAAGAACCTGCCCAATAAACGCCGGTAGGGACAGGAAGGCCACGGCAAAGATCACCGGAATCACTCCTGCGGCGATCAGTTTTACTGGCAGGATACTTTTGATGCCACCATAGCTACTGTTTCCCTGAACGCGCTTGGCATAGTTAACTGTAATGACTCGTTGCGCCTCATTAATTTTGACCAATAAATAGAGAACGAGCAGTGAAATAAGAGCGATCCCCAACACCACCCAGAATGCTAACGGATTAACGGGGATTGTAAACCAGCCGAATACACTCAATGCGCCCCCTGAAGTGTCCAAGAGTGAAGAGCCAATCGTCGCGAGAGTGGTTGGCAGCTGACTGATAATACCCGCAAAGATAATCAAACTAATACCATTACCGACACCCTGTTCAGTAATCAGTTCCCCCAGCCACATCAGGAGGATTGAGCCCGCTGTCATCGCCGTTACGGCGACTGTCCACTCAACGAGCGTAGGGTCACTTAATCCCGTGGTATTTCCGGCCAGGACGGTTTGACGAAGGATGTAAATAAACGCAATCGATTGGATGATTGCTAGAGGTACTGAGATGATACGAGTCCACTGGCTAATCTTGCGTCGTCCCGATTCACCGTCTTTATGAAGTTCCTCAAGGCGCGGAATAGCCTTGGTAAGGAGCTGTGTGATGATCGATGCCGTAATGAACGGGCTGAGTCCTACCAGTACAATCGAGAACTGCGCGAGGGCTCCACCCGAGAGAAGATTCAAAAAGCCCCCAAAGTCACTTCCGCCAATAACATTATTGATGAGGTCCTTTAGCTGTGTTGGTTCAGCCAGAGGCACGGGAATATGTGCCAACAAGCGGAATACGACGATCATCCCTAGGACAATCAGCAGACGCTTTTGCATGTCTTTATTCTTAAACGATCGGAAAATGGTCTTCCAGTTCATGTACAGTCATACCCCTCTAGGCTTTAATGCTACTTTTCATAGCAAATTCTCTATAATTATATCATATCCTTTCCACATTTTATGGCAAGTATGTCTTGGTATGGCTGGGAGACATGTATGCTCTTCACTATAAGTGATATTTGTCAACAATAAAAAATAGATCCACATACTGGATCTATCTTTTATTAAAGGTAGACGATTACTTATCTGCCTTTTCCGCTTCTTTTGTACTCTGCTTAATCGGGGTAGCAGTCTTTGCGAAAGTTCCGCCAGCTTTTTTGACGGCTTCCTGGACACTCGCGCTTGCGGCCTGAACGTTCAATGTTACAGGAACAGTGAGCTCACCGCGAGCGATAACCTTTACTGTATGGAATGGAGTGGCAATGTACCCTTCTTCAAACAATGTAAAGTTATCAGCAGTCTTGCCCTTGAATGCATTAAGATGATCAAGGTAGACGACTTGCGCGGCAGTACGAAGACTCTTAAATCCGCGCGCCTTTGGCGTACGACGAACCAACGCACCAGAACCACCCTGGAACATCGCGCCGAGCTTCTTACCTGTACGTGCGCCCTGACCTTTAGTACCACGACCAGCAGTCTTGCCTTGACCAGCCGCGATACCTCGACCAACACGCTTTTTATTCTTGCTTGCGTCAACTTGGAGCTCGTGATATTTCATTACTTACTCTCCTTTTTGGCAGCCTTTTTAGGGGCGTTCAACCACTGTTCTTTTGGAACGAGGCTTTTTAGGGCGTCAATGGTGGCGTAGGCAATATTCACCTTATTTGTAGAACCAAGTGACTTAGAAAGCATGTTGCGGATACCAGTCACACCGATGATCGAACGAACAACACCGCCAGCAATGATACCGGTGCCAGGAGCGGCAGGCTTGATAAGAACCTGTGCGCCAGCCACCTTTACCTCCGCATCATGCGGAATAGTATCACCCATGATTGGGATGGTGATCATGTTCTTTTTAGCGACATCGGCAGCCTTGGCAATCGCGGTCTGGACATCCTGACCCTTTGAGACACCGACACCTACCTTATTCTTGCGATCACCAACGACAACGAGTGCCTTAAAGCGGAAGCGTCGACCACCTTTTACCACACGGGCAACACGGTCAATATTGATCACCAATTCTTCGTAGGGACTCTGCTCGGTAGAAGATTGGTCACGGCGATTGTCGCGACGGTCCCTGGTGTTTGTAGCTTGCTCAGCCATGATTAAAACTCCAATCCTTCTTTGCGTGCGGCATCAGCGAGGGCGCTCAGACGTCCGGCGTACTGTCGACCATTGCGGTCAAATACGACGGTTGTGATCTTAGCCTTCTTTGCTTTTTTCGCAATTTCACTTCCGACGAAAGCGGCTTGCTCACTAAGCGTGCCTGTTTGCTTAGTGCCAACGGTTGTCGCTGCGGCAAGTGTGTGCTGCTTGACGTCATCTACTAGTTGGGCGCTCACATGCTTGTTGCTGACAGTAACAGTAAGGCGAGGACGCTCGGCCGTACCCGTTACTTTGCTGCGTACGCGGTTTTTACGTAGACTCTTGTTGAGTAGTTTCTTTGCAAGATTACTCATGACTACTTACCAGCCTTTCCTGCCTTGCGAAGGATAACTTCGTCAGCATACTTAATACCTTTACCTTTGTATGGTTCGGGCTTCTTTAATGAACGGATCTCGGCAGCAACCTGACCGACTTGTTGTTTGTCGATGCCGCTTACTACGATTTCCATCTTGTTGACAGTCAGAGTAATACCAGCTGGCGCCTGATATTTAACTGGGTGGCTAAAACCGAGGGCCATTTCAAGTGATTGGCCACCGCCAGATACACGAAAACCGACACCGTTAACCTCAAGTTTCTTTTCAAAACCTTTTGCAACACCTTCAACAGCATTGTTGAGCAGTGCCCGCTGAAGGCCATGCTGCGCCTTTGCTACTCGTTCGTCATCCTTACGGGTAACAACTGCTTGATTATCCTCGAGTGCAACAGTCACATCGCTCAGATGAGGCACGGTAAGCTCGCCCTTTGGACCAGTCACCTTGATAGCATCTGAATCGACCGTGATTGTCACACCGGCGGGTACCGTAATTGGTAGTTTTCCGATTCGACTCATTATTTTACTCCTTTAATTTCCTAGTAGACCTTTAGTAGAAGTTCACCACCAAGGCGAGCCTTCGCGGCTTCGTGACCAGTGATGACACCCTTACTTGTACTGATGAGTACCATACCGCGACCACTCTTGATGCGAGGGATCTCGTTCGCGCCAACGTACATACGGCGACCTGGCTTACTCATACGGGTAATCTCATTAATGGTGCTGTTTTCGCCTGGTTTGTTGATGGTAATCACCAACGTATCGCGAGGCTTGCCAGCTTCTACTTTCACGTCTGCAAGGTAGTTATTCTTTGCCAATTGTTCTGCAACAGTCTTTTTGAGCTTGCTTGCAGGAACGCGGACTTCGCTCTTTCCGACCATAGCGGCATTTCGGATGCGCGTAAGAAGGTCGGCGATTGGGTCAGTTGATTGTAGTGACATTGTCTATCCTTTCCTTCTTACCAACTACTCTTTGTAATACCTGGGATTTCACCCTTTGATGCTTTTTCGCGGAAATTGATACGGTTAAGGCCAAAGCGGCGCATATACCCACGTGGACGGCCAGATAGGAAGTCACGGTTTTTCCAGCGGGTTGGGCTGCTGTTCTTTGGAAGTTTTTGCAGGCCCTGCTCGTCACCAAGTTCTTTGAGTTCAGCACGCTTTGCAGCAAACTTGATAATCATTTTCTTGCGCTTTTCGTCGCGTGCAATCATTGATTTCTTAGCCATTAGCGTTTGCCTCCTTCTTTCTCAAACGGTAAGCCGAATTTCTCTAAGAGAAGGCGGCTGTGAGCAGAATCTTCGTTCTTGATCGTAAATGTCACCTGCATACCGTGAACAACCTGTGTTTCCTCAAAGCTTAGTTCTGGGAAAATTGACTGCTCAGTAATACCAAGGTTATAGTTACCGCCCTGGTCAAACTTTACGTTGACACCGTGGAAGTCACGAACCCTAGGGAGCGCGACGTTCACCAATCGGTCGAGGAATTCGTACATACGAGCACCACGAAGTGTGACACTGATGCCAACACGGTTCATACCCTTACGAATCTTGAAGCCGGCGATTGACTTCTTGGCCATTCGGTCGACAGGTGCCTGACCAGTGACTTTGAAGAGGGTGTTTTTGACGACTTCGTAAAAACGCTTGTCGTCTTTATTTTTACCGATTCCTACGCTTACGACGATCTTCTCAAGTTTTGGCACTTGGTGAACATTACCGAGATTGAGTTCGGCTTGCAGTTCTTTGACGTATTTTTCAGCGTACAAAGCTTTCAAGCGAGGAGCCGGTACAGTAGTGGTAGCTTTCTCAGCCATTACTTGATCTCCTTATTCTTTGCTTGGCGAGCCAGGCGAACCTTGGCACCGTCAGCGTTTTTAACATATCCAACACGACTTGTCTTTGCTGATTTTTCGTCAACAACAAGCGCAACCTTGTGAAGTGACACAGGAACATGAATGTCCTTTTTGCCACCACGTGGGTTAAGCTGTGATGGTTTGACATGGCGGTGACCGACACCGACGCCCTCGACGAGGACGGCGTTTTCTTTGCCGAGTACCTGAAGTACCTTGCCGGTCGTGCCTTTTTTGCTACCAGAGATGATCTTGACGAGGTCATCTTTTTGAATGCGACGAGCCATCTTAGAGTACCTCCGGAGCTAAGCTAATAATCTTTGAGTATCCAAGGTCACGAAGTTCGCGTGGAACTGGACCGAAGACACGAGTTGCTTTTGGCGTCTTGTCGTCGTTGATAATAACAGCTGCGTTATCATCAAAGGCGATTGTACTGCCGTCCTTGCGACGAATCTGGTCGCGAGTACGGACGACGACTGCTTTTACAACCTTCTTTTTCATATTACTGGTTGGGGTCGCTTGTTTAACGGTAGCAACAATAATGTCACCAACGCGGGCATAGCGCTTCTTGGTACCACCGAGTACGCGAATACAAAGGATTTCCTTTGCACCGCTGTTGTCGGTTACCTTTAGGCGAGTTTCCTGCTGAATCATGCTAGGCCTCTGCCTCTTCTTCCTTCAGTTCGATTGAACCCTTTGATTTCTCAAGGATCTTCTCAAGCTTGAAAGATTTTCGCTTCGAAATAGGACGAGTTTCACTGATTACAACGAGGTCACCTTCGTTCGCTTCGTTCTTTTCATCGTGGGCGACGTACTTACGAGAAACGGTGTACTGCTTCTTGTAGATAGGATGCGTTTCACGACTAGTTACAGTGACGGTAATAGTCTTGTCCGCTTTGTCCGAAGTCACGGTACCGGTCAATGTCTTGGCCATATTAATTAGTCTCCTTCTGCTCGTTCTCGGCTGCTCGGATAGCAGTGAGAAGGCGGGCAATCTCTTTACGGGTCTGCGTCAAAACACGCGGGTTGGCAAGTTCACCGGCAGCGTGGCCACGACGAGCCTCGATCATATCTTGGCGCTTCGCAGCTAATTCTTCACGCAACTGATCCAGTGTTTTTACTTCTTCAGCCTTTGCAGTTTTCTTGTCAGTCATTACGCGTTCTCCTTTGTAATGAACTTGGTCTTTACCGGAAGCTTGTGAGCAGCAAGACGCATTGCCTCGCGTGCAACTTCCTCTTCAACACCCTTCATTTCAAACAGAACAGTCCCGGCTTTTACCTTGGCAACGTAAAATTCAGGGTTACCTTTACCGCTACCCATCTTGACGTCCTGCGGCTTGCGGGTACGTGGAGTATGCGGGAAAATTCGAATCCAAATCTTACCACCACGCTTGATGTAGCGCGTCATCGCCTGACGAGCTGCCTCGATCTGGCGAGAGGTAATGTCATTGTTCGTTTGCGCCTGGAGGCCAAAGTCACCAAAAGCGACGTTGTGACCACGGGTGGCGACACCAGTGTTGGTGCCTTTGCGAACTTTTCGATATTTCATCTTTTTCGGTAATAGCATATCGATTAGCTCCTTTCACCCTTGTAGATCCAGACCTTTACGCCGATGATTCCAACACCTGGGGCGTTTGCCCGAGCGATGTGGAAATCAATGTCGGCGCGAAGTGTGTGAAGCGGCACAGAGCCCTCAATCACTTTTTCACGGCGAGCCATTTCGGCGTTGTTCAGTCGTCCCGCAACCTGAATACGAATACCTTTGGCACCTGCGTTCATAGTGTTTTGGGCGGCCATTTTCATAGCGCGACGGAAGTTGATACGACGCTCTAGCTGGCGAGCGATGTTCTCGGCAACCAATTTAGCTGCGAGTTCTGGACGTTTTACTTCTTCGATGTTGATACGAACTGGAAGAGATGCGATTTTCTCGATCTGATTCTTTAGTTCAGTCACACCAGCACCACCACGACCGATGACCACACCAGCCTTCGCAGTGTGAATCGTAATCGTAATGAGGTTTGCTGATCGTTCGATCTCGATGCGGTTGATGGTCGGGCGAGATTTGAATCGCTCTTCGATCAATTCACGGATCTTAATGTCTTCTGCCAGCCACTTGGCAAAGTCACGCTTGCCAGCGAACCAGCGTGAATCCCAGTTTTTGTGAACCTGGAGGCGGAAGCTAATTGGGTTTACTTTTTGGCCCATCTTACTTAGTCTCCTTTTTCTCGGCAGGTTTAGCCGGAGCTTTCTTAGGTTTTTCGGCGCCAGCAACGACAACCAAAATGTTTGACGTCTTCTTCTCGAACGGTAGTGCGCGACCGCGACTTGCTGGCTTGAAACGCTTGAGGCGTTTGCCGGTCGTCACAGAAATTGTCGAGATGTGAAGTGTCTTGCCATCCAGGCCGTGAGTGTTTACAGCGTTCGCCTTGGCACTTTCGATAGCCTTTTTTACTGGCAAAGCAGCGCGTTTTGGAACGTGCTCGAGGATAACAAGCGCGTCCTCAACACTTCGGTTTCGAACAAGTCCAGCAACAAGGCTAACCTTGCGTGGAGCTTGATCAACACCTTTAGCGTAGGCGCGAACAGTAAGTAACTCAGCCATTACTTCTTATCCTTTCCGCCGTGCTTTCGGAACTTGCGAGTTGGCGCAAACTCACCGAGCTTGTGACCAACCATGTTTTCATTAATCAGCACTGGAACGTGCATGCGACCGTTATAGACGGCAACCGTTCGGCCTACCATCTCTGGGGTCACCGTACTGCTACGTGCCCATGTTTTGATGATAGTACGGTCTTCGAGTGCAAGCGCAGCCACTTTTTTAGCGAGCTTGGCGTCGACGAACGGACCTTTTTTAAGTGATCGACTCATATCTTACCTCTTCCTCTTCGCTTCATGGCGACTTCTCACAATCATCTTGCTGGTGTCCTTACGGCGACGAGTACGATAACCGAGGGTAAGTTGGCCCCATGGGGTACGTGGTGGCTTACCGCTACCATGACGACCACCGTCACCACCACCATGCGGGTGATCTACGGCGTTCATAACAACACCACGGACAGATGGGCGAATACCCTTGCGGCGCTTTCGGCCGGCTGAACCAACCTTCACATTCTGGTGCTGGATGTTACCAACAACACCAATTGCGGCGGTCGCTTCAAGGCGGAACTTGCGAACTTCGCCAGATGGCATACGCACCTGCGCGTAGTCGCCTTCCTTTGCCATAAGCTGCGCTTTTGTACCAGCGGCACGAACCATTTGTGCGCCCTTACCTGGATTAATCTCGATCGCATATATCTGAGTACCGACAGGAATGTTTGCAAGTGGCATGCGATTTGAGGTCTCGATTGGGGCCTCTGCGCCACTCTCAATCGTCTTACCTTTTACCATGCTGGTATCAGCAAGGATGTAGTGGTAAAGACCGTGCTGGTCCTTGACACGTGCAATACGTGCAGAACGGTTTGGATCGTATTCGATTTCTTCAACCGTCACCTTCAGACCAGGTGCGAGACGATGGTTGACCAAACGATAGTGGCGCTTTACACCACCACCGCGGTGACGAACAGTAATGCGACCAGTGTTGTTGCGGCCAGCATTCTGCTTTTTGCTCTTCACCAAGCTCTTTAGGGGCTTTTTGGTCGTAATTTCACTGTAATCCTCGGTGGTCATACCGCGCCTAGCAGGAGTGGTTGGGTTGTATGCTTTGATTGGCATTACTTCTTCTCCTCTTCTACAGGCTGGTCAAATACCTGGATGCTGTTACCTTCGGCAAGGGTCACGTAAGCTTTCTTTGAATCCTTACGGGTCGTTGTACCTGGGTAGCGGTTTTTACCGCGGCTAAAGCGGATAGCCTTGCCACTCTGTACCAAAGTTTTGACACGGGTTACTTTTACTTCAAACTGAGATTCTACTGCAGCAGCAATTTCTTGCTTGTTTGCCGTCAGCGGAACATTAAATACGTAAACGTTGTTCTGAGACTGACTGTACGCCTTCTCGGTGGCACGCGGAGTAACGCTAATAAGTTTCATATTACGCCTCCTCCTTTACTAGCCAGTTCTTGATCGTTTTGACACTTTCGGGAGCGATAACGATGTGGTCAGCATTTAAGATGTGGTAGACACTGAGGTACGTACTGCGAATAAGCAGAACATTCTGTAGATTGGCAGTTGCACGGATGATCTCTGGCGTCTTGTCGTCAACAACGAGGAGCACCTTCCGATCAAGCTTGTTGTCAGCTAGGAATTTGACAACCTCGGCAGTTTTGCCGGTTGTCTTTACTTCCTTGACAACGATCTTTTTAGCTTCGTTTGCCAACGTCAGGGCTTGGCGAAGTGCAACGCGCTTTGAAGTCGTACTGAGTTTCTTGGTGTAGTTTTCATTGCCACGTGGACCAAAAACGATACCACCACCACGCCAGATTGGGTTACGGGTTGAACCAAATCGTGCACGACCAGTACCTTTTTGCTTCCAAGGCTTCTTACCGCCACCACGGACTTCACCGCGCTGAAGCGTTGTTGCGCTAGCAAGACGGTTGTTGGCAAGATATGAATCATAGGCAAGCTTCAGCAATTCGTGATTTTCGACCTCGACCGCGAAGACTTCCTTCGGTAGAGCAGTTTTAGCTGCTGGTTTAGTAGTCTCAGCCATTATGCCTTACCTCCCAGGATAATCAGACCCTTCTTTGGACCTGGAACAGCACCCTTTAGACCGATCAGATTGCTCGCAGCGTCAACATATGCCACCTCGAGATTCTTTACGGTTACACGTTCGTGGCCCATACGACCAGCCATACGCTTCCCCTTAAAGATCTTCTGTGGATACATCGATCCGATCGAACCCGGCTTACGGACGTAGCCGTTACCACCGTGGGTGCTCTTGCTTGTATTAAAGTTGTGGCGTTTTACCGTACCGGCAAAACCTTTACCCTTGCTCGTGCCAGTCGCGTCCACCATATCGCCTAGCTCAAACTTAGTTACATCGATGACATCGCCGACCTTGAGGTCTTCTGGCAACGTATCGACACGAAATTCCCGAATGTATTTCGGGGTCACTTTGGCTGTTTTGACATGACCAGCCACGGCCTTGCTCAGGTTCTTACCCTCACCATATGCCACCTGGACTGCGTTATAACCGTCGGCTTCGACAGTTTTGACCTGAGTCACAGTCACGGGGCCAGCTTGAATTAACGTCACAGGAACTGCGCGTCCATCCTCGCTGATGATTTGGGTCATACCAATTTTGGTACCGAGAAGTGCTTTCATCGCCCTCTTGCTCCCACTTAAAATTCTTGGTGGCTGCTGGTTTCCTCCGATAGGACCTGTCAATTCACCAAGAAAAGTTTGTTATTACGTAATAAGTTACCCATCTAACATATCACGTCATCTGTTACAAGTCAACTGTTTCTCTGTTATTTCATATTGCATTTCGATTGATATAGCAGTATTATTTGAATACTAATTTTCGTGTAGGGGAAAATATGGAATACTTTCAGGCAGCACAGGGTGACAGCAGTGCAGAGATTACAGATACATGGTGCGTCAATGGCACGTCATGTGGCAATAAAGTATGCGAAACGCACGGGTGTCGGATAGGATTTACTGAGAGCTCGGAGCACCTTACAGAAAAACTCGATGGGCCAGAAAATAGAAATATTATCCCCTTTAGAGACCTCCTTCCGCTTCTTCGAATAACTACTAGATAACGATTCCCGCTGGGACAAAGTAACTAATCACCGCCACAATAACGAGGATGGCATACCAAATCTTGCGATCAGATTGATATTTTTCGAACTTATGCACCAATAAAAGACCGCCGAGAAGGCCAAGAGGAAGGGCCGTAAGCGGCACCCCTAACCATGTCATTGGTTCGCTAAATTTTAGCCATAGCGTTCCCAGAATCACAAATATCACTAATTTTAAGAAGTATTTACTATCTGTTTCAAATGGCTTCTCGTACCCTCGCCTACTCACCCCCTGATTGCGAAATCGGGCGTACGTTCGTTCGCGTTTTTGTTTTTGCTTTACCACTATAGCCCCAGTATACCAAAGATTTCGAAAATAATCATTGAACGTATACATGTGATGTGTTTACATAGATGATGGTCTGTAAAACCATTGAAGAGGGGCGGCGAGTTTCGCGTGTCCATTCTCGACCTCCTTCGGTATTCACGAGCTTCGAGCAAGATCGTGAGCCCGGAGGTTCAGGCAGCTTTCTACGCATTGCTAAAAGAAGAGCGCGACCTCATCTGGTCGTGCGACGAGGAGGGAAACCTCGTCACCTATCGACTAGCCCTTGGCGGGCAGTCGGGTATCACCCGCTCCGTCAAGTACGGCATCAGCGACGAGCCGCGCGAGCAAGGCTTGTGCATCTTTTACCTCATCCAGTCGGATGGAGTGATCGAGAAGATGCTCTGTCGCGAAGATGCCGACGGTCGTCCGATCTGGAGCCGACTCCAGTTCGAGGCTCACGAGGCCGACGAGCTGCTGAACGCGCTCACTGTGCGTTCTCTTCGGTACATCAACGCTTGATGTTGGACTTCTTGCCTCTTTCTGGGGTAGGATCGCTGACCGAGAACGGCCAAGGCCGCGGCGTGTCACAAGCACGATCCGCGGCCAGCTCCATGAAAAACAAAATACACCCATGGCTCGGGTGTATTTTTTGTAACCTTACAAGATTACATACGAATTTCTGCGTCGACACCAGCTGGGAGGCTGAGGTTCTGCAGACTATCGATGGTCTTTGGCGTCGCGTTTGTAATGTCGATAAGACGCTTGTGTACGCGCATTTCGAATGTTTCGCCACCAGTCTTGTAGACGTGCGGAGATTTGACCACAGTATACGTACTGCGGCGGGTAGGAAGTGGGACGGGCCCAGCAACACTTGCACCTGTACGAATAGCTGTGTCGATAATTTGTTTTGCTGATTGGTCGATCACTTTGTGATCGTATGCTTTTAGACGGATGCGGATTCGCAGTCCTTCTGGTTTTTCTGCCATAATGGCTCCTTTGTGCAACTCCGTAACCTCTGCTCGAATCGTAGCGCCTGCTTACGTCTGGCCGAGTTCTCGAAGTAATTAAATATACGAAAGTTATTTTACCATACGCTACTCGTATCAACAAGCTCCGGGCAACAAAATACCTCTCATATTCCAGAGAGGTATTTTTGCGAATCAGAGAACTGATTACTTAGTAATGCTGGTTACAACACCGGCACCAACGGTACGGCCACCTTCACGGATTGCAAAGGTAAGACCCTGCTCCATGGCAATAGGTGCAAGCAACTTAACCTTGAAGGTTACAGTGTCACCAGGCATGACCATTTCCTTGTCAGCTGGGAGCTCAACCTCGCCGGTTACGTCCGTCGTACGGAAGTAGAACTGTGGCTTGTAACCCTTGCTAAATGGAGTGTGACGTCCACCTTCTTCTTTCTTGAGAACGTAAACCTCTGCCTCAAATTCAGTGTGAGGAGTGATTGAACCGGGCTTTGCAACAACCTGACCACGCTCGATTTGCTCGCGCTCGATACCACGAAGGAGCAGACCTGCGTTGTCACCTGCTTGACCTTGGTCAAGATTCTTCTTGAAGGCTTCGATGCCAGTAACAACAGACTTCTGAGTAGCTTTGATACCAACGATTTCAACTTCGTCGTTAAGCTTTACAACACCCTGCTCGATACGACCGGTAGCAACAGTACCACGACCCTTGATCGAGAAGACATCCTCGATAGGCATAAGGAATGGCTTGTCAAGGTCACGAACTGGCTCGTCGATGTAAGTGTCAAGAGCGTTAACAAGTTCCATGATAGCGTCTTCGTTTGCAGCGTCACCCTCAAGAGCCTTAGTAGCAGAACCCTTGATGATAGGTGCGTTGTCGCCGTCGTAACCGTTCTTTGTAAGAAGTTCACGAACGTCCATCTCAACGAGCTCAACGAGCTCAGCGTCAGCGAGGTCCATCTTGTTAAGGAAGACAACGATCTTTGGCACACCAACCTGGTGAGCAAGAAGAACGTGCTCGCGGGTCTGTGGAAGTGGACCATCGTTTGCAGCAACGACGAGGATAGCGCCGTCGATCTGTGCGGCACCGGTGATCATGTTCTTGACGTAGTCGGCGTGTCCAGGCATGTCCACGTGAG
>CBIFWO010000026.1:0-12491 GCA_966186595.1 uncultured bacterium
TATAAATGTTGTTAAAATATCACTGGTAGTAAGTTTTCTGGATGACTGGATGTGGCTAGTAGGCCATCGACAGGAGTGCCATGCTGGTTACTATTCAGATGACCACACCGCTTGCGGCGGCGCTGGTTGTCGCGTTGCTGGCGACCACGGGAGCGATCGCACTATCGCGCGAGACGCCAACGCGGGTTGCCATTTCTCCATTCTGGCCCCTCGGGGCCTGGCTGGTGGTGGGTGGCGCGCTGCTTTCTACGTCGTTCATGCTCTCAGGAGCACCGATGTGGATGAGCGTGACCATCCGCGTGGTGGCCGGGATCGGCACGAGTGTCGTTCTGGCCATCGTGTACCGGGTGAAGAGAGCCGAGCGGATCGTTCAGCGATCCGAAGTGGATGCTTCACCCACACTCCCCGCCCCGTACCTTGTGGGGCGCGTGGGCGTGCTGTCGCTGCCGCAGGCACTGGCGACCGAGGTCCCGTTGCCGTATGCGGCATGACAATGGGCGGGTAGAGTGAGACCTTGACGGTCTCCTCTGCCCGCTCAAGTAAGTTTGACATTATTACAAAAAATATGTATGGTTATGGTGCGCACACAATGCGCGTTCAGGGTTGGAGGTATCCGATGTTGGGTTGGGTGCTCCAGGCTGTGGGCTTCTTGCTCATGGTGCCGGGCTTTCGCGGGGCGAAGCGGTGGAACCCTTCTGGCTCTACGCCACAAGCGTAGCGGTTGGATTCGGTCTCTTCTTCGTCGGCGGTTTCTTCCAGTCGGATGAAGTGATCATCAGAGAGCACTGGGCAATGATGTCGGGCCTCGGCATCCTGCTTGCTCTGGCTGTGGTGCTCGTCTACTTCCGTCGCGAGAAGCAACGTGATTGCGTTGCCGAGTTGGAGGAAGTCACGGAAGAAGCGTGACCGCCCTGATTGCGGGCGGGATTGGCGTCCACAAGATGCCTTCCCGCCCGTACGGACTACTCAGCTAGCACATTCACCTTAGTAGGTTGAAATTTGTTATTGATAAAATCTATGACGAAACACTCCGCCTGTGCTGAAATTGCGTTAAGGGCGTTTTTTTCGTGCGCGTCAAACATCCCCAGGACAAAATTAACTGATGGGATATGGGCTTTTTCTTCATTGTAGACCCCTGCGCGTATCCTGGCATATTCATCGCCCAGATGAGCATTGAGCGATTTTACCCCGTTATTACCAGCATCACTCCCCTTTAATCGAGTACGAATGGTTCCCAGTGGGAGGGCCAAGTCGTCATAAATTGCTAGAAAGTCACTCTTAGGATCGAGTTTGTAAAAATCGAGGATCGCTCGGGCGGATTGCCCCGTTTCATTGTAGAAAGTGGTTGGCTTGACGAGTAGCACCTTCTCGTCCCCAATTGTGATTTCGGCGATATCAGCATACAATTTGGATTTTTTGGTGAATCCTACTTGCCATTTATTGGCGAGGTAGTCGGCGATCATGAAGCCCGTGTTATGGCGACTGGCTGCGTACTGCTGACCGGGGTTGCCCTGGGCAAAGATAACTTTCATTCTGCTGCTTTTTCGCGGTTGGCTTTGATTTGTTTTTCGTCGCGGAAGCTCATTTTGATGGGGGTGCCGGCGTAATTGTATGTTTCGCGGATGAGGCGTTCGAGGTAACGTTTGTAGCTCCAGTGAACAAATTTGAGGTTTGATCCATAAATAACAAACCATGGCGGTGTGGTGTCGGTTTGTACAATGTAGCGCAGTTTTGGATGCGTGTTTTTAAGCCCTGCTGGTGGATGCTTTTGGATAGCGCGCTGAAGAAGGTCGTTGAGGACGCGAGTTTTTGTTTCCTGCTTGCGGCGGGCATCGATATCAAGGGCGAGGTCGAATAACTTCGTCACATTTTGGCCGGTGACGGATGAGGTAAAGATGAGGGGTGCCCAGGGAGTAAAGTTAAAAGTGTGAGTGATCTTTGGTGCTAGGGCATCGCGTGTGTAGGCGTCCTTCCCTTCGACGCTATCCCATTTGCTGATAACAATCGCCATTCCCTTGCCCGCTTCGTCAATAATCCCGGCGAGGCGCTGGTCGAGCTGCGTATTCAGTTCGTTGACGTCCATCAAGAGGAAGCAAACATCGGCTTCTTCGATTGCCTGGAGCGTACGGAGGACACTGAATTTTTCGATTCCCACCTCTTGCTTACCTGGTTTTCGCATACCAGCGGTGTCGAGGATTTCGATGTCACGCTGGGCGAAACGAACTCGTACACGATTGACATCACGCGTAGTACCAGCGATGTTGGCAACGAGCGCCTGTTGTTTGCCTGCCAAGGTATTAAAGAGGTATGACTTGCCGACATTTGGGCGACCGATCAAGGCAATGCGAAGAATGTTATCCGATTCCTCCTCTTTTGCAGTTGGAATGAACGCGGTAATTTCGTCGAGAATATCGACGACACCCGAATTGTGCTCGGCGCTGGCGCGAAGAATAGTTTTAATGCCCAGGCGCTTAAATTCATCAGTCGGTAGGCTTTCTTTTAGATCTGCTTTGTTTGCTACCAAGATGACTGGTTTTTTGCTTTTCAGGGCTTTTTTGGCGATGAGACGATCCTCGTCGCTGACATAGTGTGTGCTATCGACGACAACGAGAATGACATCAGCGGCCTCAGCTGCTTCGGTGATTTGTTCCTGGATACTAGCTTCGAACTCGTCGTTGGGATCCTTGAGCCCAGCGGTGTCAACGAGCCAGAACTGGTGGCTATGGTGCTCCACCTTTCCTAAAACATTGTCACGCGTTGTTCCTGCTTCCCTTGCTACAATCGCCTGCTGCGCGCGGACCATACGATTAAAAAGCGAACTCTTGCCGACGTTCGCTTGACCAATGATCGCAACTGTAGGAAGTTTTGAGGCCATAATTTCCTTAATTATAACAGAGGTTGTGCGCTTTCGCGAGCACAAGCGGTAACGATCTAGGTGATTTTTGTCTTGTATCGATTTCTAAAATGATCTGAAACAAAAAGCACCTAGCAGCGCTAGGAACAAACACATGTGTGAGTCGACCGCGGGGGTGCGGCGACCGTCCGGACCTGGACGTTCGCCCCACGGCTTCATCAGGTCTGCTGCGGCTCGCGCCGCCACTGCTCGTCGTTACCGGACTTGATCACCACCGGTACGGCATACCCCTGAGGTTCGACCGGTGCGTCGGTCGTGTCCTCGGAGCTTCGGAGCATGCGGGTGCAGGCCACGAGAACCGAGATGATGAACAGCGCCATGGCGACCGCGGCGAAATCCCGAACGTAGAGCCAGGTGAACCACGCGATCGCGGCGGGCTCGCTGGCGATCGGGAGGTGGTAGTACAGGACTTGCCCCATCATGCTCACTGCGGCGAGCATCCCTGTGGCGGCGCCGAACGCCGCTGGCACCCGCCAGCCTCGCCTCGTCATCTTGGTGATGACCATGATGACGAGAATGGCAGCAAGTGCCAGGGTGGCAGCGGTCGCGATGACCAGCGAGATCGGCAGGAGCGGCGGAGGGGCGTACCTGAATCCTTCGACGGCACTGTAGTAGGCCAGGCTGCGATCCGTCGCGTGGTTGTGGATGTAGCGCATGACCTGATCCTCGACCACGTAGGTGGTAAGGATGCCCGCTGATGCGAACGTCACGACGATGATGCGGACAAGCATCGAGATCGGCACGGACCAGAGGGCGAACACAATCACAACCCCCATGAGGGCCATGATCGTGAACGTCACCTCCGAGAACTGCACGGAGCCGAGAAGCTCGTGCAGACGCGTGGTCAATGACATGCGATTGCCTCCTTGTCGAGATCTGAAATGTCAACTCACTCTGTAAAGGTCCACGAGGACCTAAAGTGAGGTCAACTCGGACTTTGAGTATGGTAACATAATTATAAAAATAGTCAAGTACATCTGATATCTCTCCGGACTTTTCCAATAAAAAACAGCCTTTAGGCTGACAATCTTACAGAGTGAGCACATCCGTGCGGAGTGGGAGGCGAGAGTTGCCCGGCCTCCCACTCACGCTTCACCTTCTAGGCGGATGCTGTCGTTGGCCAGCGGGACATCAGCCCCAGGACGATTGCCCCAGCAGCGATGCCGCTCGTGGTGGCAGTCCAGATGAAGAAGAGCACCGTCCCCCCGATCCACGACCAGCCGTCGAGCGACTGGTAGATCCCGGCCATCACACAAACACTGCCCATGAAGAGCGCGCCTGCCTCAAGCCGCCGAACGAGTGGCAGCCGGAGAACGTAGGCCGATGCCGCCCCGTAGGCTCCCAGGATGCACAACCCCAGGCTGGCGTAGCGGCCAATGGCGTGCATGAACGGGTTTTCTGCTTGGAAGAAGAAAACACCATCGAACATGAAGACGAACAGGACCAGGGACGTGCCCATGGTTCCGGCCGCGGTAGCGCCAGTTGTGCGGATGTAGCGGTCTCCTTCGTTGGACACCGTCAACGCTCCCGCTCCCATGAGAAGGAGGAAGGTGACGGTGGTCAAAAATGCGTCAAATCCCGGCATCTGTACGCTCCCGTATCAGATAGACTCACTCTGTAAAGGTACCATACGTTCCCACAGGTGAGTACGATGTACTTAATTAAAATTATAATATATAAAATAGTATATGTCAATCTATTAAGGAGTAATAATGACATATGTGCCGGGGGCAACTGCATGTAGCTGGTATGAGCCAAAAGCTGTTCGATGGAGTTTTATCACCGTATATCCAAGGGCGCTAAATGTGCGGCGAATCTGGCGATTTCGGCCCTCGTTCATGACGACTTGCCATTCTTTCCTATTGTCTTGCGAAAGTCGTGAGAGAGTGAGCTTGCTCGGTCCGTCTTCTAATTGTAGCCCAAAATCGCTGATCATTTGCTGATGGAGCGGCTCTAGTTCCTGGTCAAGGCGAACTTCATATATCTTGGTTTTTTGAAATTTGGGATGCGTCATCTGATGAGCAAAATCGCCGTCATTAGTAAGGAGGAGTAAGCCAGAGCTATCTTTATCAAGTCGTCCTACGGGTTTAAGATTACGCATGTCGGCTGGTAGAAGCTCGTAAATTGTGGGTGTCTCGCCTTGTCTGCGCCGCGAACAGACGTACCCGACTGGTTTATGAAAAAGCACATAACGATGTTGGGCGGTTGATTTTAGGGGCCTATTGTCAACTTGGACAATGTCCTCTGATGTAAAACGCGCACCTAATGAAGCGGGTGTATCGTTTATCCTTACCCTACCTTTTTCAATCATAAGATCCGCTTCACGACGAGAAATACCTAGCTGCAAGGCTAGGTATTTGTTGAGACGCTGAGTTTTTTCCTCTGACATTGATGATAATTATATCATCTAGACCGATGGGACGGGTCCAGTTGGGCCGGATGGTCGTGGGGTTTCCTCAAATTCTATGCCAGTGTCCTGGGGTGGAACGCTTGGTACTGGTGGTGTGGGAGGAAGCGGCGCTGCTGGAGCAGCAGCTGGTGTAGGTGCGACGGGCGCTGCGGGTGAAGCCGCTTTTAGCTCTTGCTCCATCAGAGTATTAAGGTCGGGTTTTCCATCCTGAGGTGCAATTGGATGAATAACACGTTCACCAAGGCTAGCTGGACGTGCTGTTGAGAATGGTGCGGTTGGTTGTGGCATAGCGGCATGGGCATTGCTAGGAGGAACGGGTGCGCGTGGTGGGGCCATGGGCTGAGCGGCTGCAGGTGCGGGCGCTGCTGGAATATTTGCCTGCGGCGCTGGGGTTGCAGCTGGTGCTGCGGGCTCCCTGGGCGGTACGGTGGGGCCTGGACGAGGTGCGGTTGGTGTACCAAAAGTTGCTGCAGCGGACGCACCCGAAACGGGGGCATCCCCGAGGACTTCGTGGATGGTGCGGACAACATCTTCGATCCCAACCTGCGACTTGACCAAATAGCGGTCGGCACCAAGTGCTTCGCCGCGGGCGCGTTGATCCTCGGAACTGAGCGCGGTCATCATAATTACCTTGATATCCTTGGTCTCGGTTGTAGAGCGGAGGATATCAAGCATGTCAAAGCCGCTGATTTTCGGCATCATCACGTCACTGACAATCAATTGCGGACGCTCCTTGATGGCCATGGCCAATGCTTGCTCGCCATCCCCTGCTGAAACGATGTCATATCCCTCGGCCAGTAAGCGAACTCCATAGATTTCGCGCAGACTTTTATCGTCTTCTACCAGTAGTATTTTGGTCATATTACCCTCTATTGTACATAGTGCAAGTAAAAATTACTATAGCGCTTACGGTTTAATTTTGGCGGCGTGGTGGGATGGGAACGCCATCGGTACGGGCGCGTCTATATTGGTCAGGATTTTGTTCAATAGAAGTAAGCGGAACATTGGGGTGGGTTATGGGTGCGGTTGGTGGAGGCAGTGTTGGTGTAGGGTTCTGGGGTGTCTGGAGCTGCTGCGCAATCGTCTGGGCTGATACGTTAGTAAATGCTGTTTCCCCGGCGGGAGGAGTTGTTTGGGGAGTAGGTGTTGTCTGAGATGGGGCTGGAGCCTCTGGCTGAATGGTCGCTTGTGTAGCCGCCTGGTTCTGGCCCACGAAAGCTTGTACATTTGTGATGACCTGATTGCTCTGCAGGTTGGCTGATTCAATGATGCGCGTCGCCTCTTCGTGAGAAATTCGTGGAATCTCAACGTAAAAGGTGCTGCCGTGCTGGTATTCACTCTCGACCCAGATGCGGCCGCCCATTGTCTCAATCAACTTTCGGGACAAATAAAGGCCAAGACCGGTTCCGCCAATCTCGCGGGTGTCAGTGTTGTCGACTCGATAAAATTTTTGAAAGAGATGTGCTTGGTCTTCCTTGGGGATGCCGATTCCACTGTCCGCAATACTGACAACGACATGGTCTTCGTCGCCGTTGATATCGATCACTACCTCACCTTTTGGCGTGTATTTGATGGCGTTATCGACAAGATTAGAAAGGACCTCCCTGAGGTGATCGTTATCAACATTGGCATAGTAAACAGGGTTGAGACGACGTGCACTGCTATCATCGTTGTCGTCGGGGTTTGGCTTGAAGAGGACGCGAAGGCCTTTTTCGGTCGCTTTCGGCTTTAGACCGCTTACGATTTCCTGGGTAAAGGCGACGATGTCGACAACCTTTGGATTATTTGAGAGACGGTGATCGTCGGCCTTCGTAACGTCAAGGAGGTCCTGGAACAGACGGCCAAGGTGCTGAGCTGACTCATGGGCCTTCGTGATAAATTCACGAGCTTTGTCGTCGATCTGCGCGGTCTGAGGATTGAGCGCCAGTCCGAGGTAGCCCTCAATGGAGGCGACAGGTGTGCGCATTTCGTGACTGGCGGTACTGATAAATTCGGCTTGCTCGCGCTCTTCGGCCTTTTCCTTGGTGATGTCACGGAAGACGACGATCACGCCCGAACCGAGTGAGGCGACGGGCGACACGACGAGTGCAACGAGCAGTTTTTTACCGGAACTTGTAATGAGAGTGAGGTCTTTTGAAGAGGCTTCCTTGTTGGTGGCGAGCACCTGGGCGATGGGGTCGTTAGCGGCGGTTAGCTCGTTATTGTCTTTGTCGGTTAACTTTAGGACAGATTTATAATCAAGTGCGAGTGCGTCCTGCTTGCCCCACCCAATGATTTGCTGCGCAGCTGGGTTGATGAGCTGGATTGTTCCTTGGCTGTCGAGCGCCATCACGCCATCGGCGATGGCGTTAATAACCACCTCGGCCTTTCCAGCAACTTGGCTCAGCTCGCTTGCCAGCTCCTTATAAGCCTTGTCGTCGGTGCTTGCCTCTTCTGGCTTTTTGTGCCAGATAAGGTAACTCACAATAAGGGGTAATTCCCCTGTGAGCACAATGGTGAGAAGCGCCTCTTTGGAAAGTGCATTACCTGTAAATTGCAACACCATGTAAAGGGTGACGGCGATAAAAAGCGGCAAAATCCCATATGCTCCAAAGATACCGGCAAAGATAGCAACCACCATCCAAAGTGCGATAAATGGCGATGACGTATCCCCCGTTTGCAGAATCAGAATCGCGGTTGTTATGGCAAGGAGGATGAATGCGCTGAATGATGTCCAGAGGACGTATTTCTTGGGTGCCCATAGATACGACACAAAACCCGTCACTAGGGCAACACCGGCAAAAATAGCGGCCGTATCAGTGATTAAAAGTGCCGCCCCAATGCTTTTGACATCGGCAAAATACGCCCAGAAATACAACGCCAAAATAACGAGTGCCACCAAGATGACAGCCTCGCAAATTCGGCGATGCCAAAAACGTGTGAGCGTCAGCGGTTTTATGAATGCCCCCTATTTAAGCTTGCTTCTTACGCTAATTATGCCGCAGGCGAACAGATCGCGCAAGAAGGTTCGGTAGGGAGAAAGATGTGTGCAATCTGCACAACAAGTCGTGTCTTGGGCTGCATCCCTCTAAAGTGTGTGGCGAATACACATCAATTTGCAGGAGGGGAAAATTGTCTGGAACGTATACATATGATCTAATAGATAACATGTTGGGTGATACGCAGGCCATACGAGCGTATTTTTTTAAGCTTGGTCTTTCTTCCGAAATCGCCGAGATTTATTTGGCACTCCATGCGCATGGTCCGCAAAGTATCTCTGAACTTTCTCGAAATTCTGGGGTGGAACGAACGCGTTTATATCGTCTATTGGATGAACTCAAGGCAAGTAATCTTGTCGAGATTGAGATGCAGTATAAAAAACGCATTATCGCACCGGCTCCCATTAATAACATGCAAATCCTTATAGCCAAACGAGAACAGGAGCTTCAAGAGCTCCGTGCTGGCTTGCCCGCTCTTCAGGAAATACTTGGTCAGACCTTCCGGTCAGAGGTGACAAAAATCCAGGCATATAACGGTCCTGAGGGTATCAGGCAAATGTTCTGGAATCAAACTCGTGCCAAGACGGAAAGCATGTCGATTCTTTACGAAAATATGCAGTTGCGAACAGGGTTGAGCTTCTTTGAGCGCTGGGCACAGACGTGCAATAAACGAAATATGAAATTTCGCAGTGTGATTAGTGATAATTTTATACAAACCCAACAAGATTGGTATAGCAAGCACAGTAACGAACGATTGAAGGACTGGCAAGGGCGGTATGTTCCAGATGGACTATTTGCGATTTCGCATTCGACAGTGATTTACGATGATGTTACCTCCTATTACAACTGGAAAAATGGTGAGATTTTCGGAATGGAAATTCACAATCAGGAAATTGCTGATGCACAGAGACTTTTCTTTGAAATGCTCTGGCAGCAAGGGCTACCTGTTGATGACTTGAAGGGCCCTCCTTCCCTCTCGTGTGACTAAGTTGTGTGCGATGCGCACAACAAATATTCAGTTCTCCCCGACCTTGTTAGGATACAAACGGCCTATCGAGTACAGCTATAGAAAGGAGGTGATCCTAGATGACCACCTCTGTTTTGACGCGTCCATTCGGCGTTGACCGGATGATTCCGGCCGGCGAGGTCGTGAACGGCGTGCCGACGATGGCAACCCAGACCGAGTACACCACGACCTACGTCAGGGACGTCCACGCGGCACGGACCCAGGTCAAGGACGACGAGCACGACGCGGACTGATGTTCTCTGGCCCACCCCTTGCGCTGCCATCCAGGCAACGCAAGGGGTGATCTACTAATGTCAGTAAGGAGAAATATGGAACGACCCATTGTCGCGATTAGCCGTGAGGATGATGCTCATTTGCCTTTTGTTGAGCGCCATCTAGAAAAACCTCTTATCACAATTGACCCAACGACGATTACGACCGGGAACGAACTCAGTTATGAGTTTATTGGTGGTGTTCCACGAGTTATTTATAAGGGTGAGGATGTGAGTGATGCCATTAGCGTCTGGTACAGGAAACCCTTGCCATTTGAAAGTGATGATTTGCCGATTGAAGAAGAGTACAAACATTATAGTATGAGCGCACTTCAAAAACATACAGAGCAACTGCGGGCACAGCTTCCGGAGGCGCAGTGGGTTTCTGATTATTATGCAATTCGACGGGCTAACAACAAAACGCTTCAACTTCAGATGGCATATGAGTTAGGGATGCAGGTACCTGATACTTTGATCACCTCTAGCCCGGATGCGGCAAGGGATTTTCTGGCGCAATATCCCGTATCGATCGTGAAGACGCTTGCTACCACCTTCCCGCGGGCAGAGGATGGGGCGAGCCTGGCATTTTTTGCGAATAAAGTACACCGAGGCGAAGCCATTGACCTTGATGGACTGAAATTTGCACCTGCGATCTTCCAAGAAGCAATTGACGCCGAGGTCGATGTGCGGGTGACGGTGGTTGGCGACAAAGCTTTTCCTGCTACAATTCTGACGACAGACATTAGCCATCCGCATGTTCGTGATTGGCGTGCCGGGCATTTTGAAGGTTCTATGGTGATCGAAGCCTGCGATGATTTGCCGATGCCAATTCAGGAAGCCTGCATAGAACATGTGAAGCGACTGGGGCTAAAATATGGTGCGATCGATCTGGTAATTGGCAAGGATAAACAGATCTGGTTTCTTGAAAATAATCCTAATGGTCAATGGGCATTTGTGGAGCAGATGACGGGGCAGCCAATAGGTGCGGCCCTTGCGGAGCTTCTTATGCGCGGTAAAGAGTAGAACTTTTAACCTTTCACCTCTTTTAGTATATTTGGAATTGCTGCTACACATGCAGCGCACATCTCGACTGAAGGGTGCCTAGCGTTGACTGCCAAAGCACGCGTGTTGCGATGGTACTTCGAACAAATACAAGCACACAAGATACTGTCCGTGAAGGCTATCGGGGCGTCTGCGCTATCGAGCATACTGCTCGGTGCGGTGATACCCTACTGCATCGCAGTGATCTTTGAAATGCTCTGGCGGGGCGCGGCCTTTGGAGAGTTTATCTTCCCTTTGGTATGTGTAGCCGTCAGTAATGTGGGGATGTGCATCCTCATCCCCTACAGGACCGCTGCTCGGCGTAGACTGCAAGATCAGGGCCAGCTGGGTCTGTCCGAGAGGATCACTAAGATCGTAGAGGACAGTCCCAGCCTCTCTCTTGCAGGCGATCGAGGAGTGTTGCTGGGATCGATGAAGCGGCATTTTGCTACCTGGGCTGACGTCCTCTACGGCGGGATCGAACTGGTCGTGCCTCTTGCTGTTGAAATATTGAGCTTGCTAGTAGTTCTGGCGGTGAAAGCGCCCGGCGCGCTGTTACCCGTAGTCATCGTACTCGCGATCACCATCTGGCTGGCGTGTCGAGTCGGGGGCGATCTGGATAATGCATGGATGAACCACGGCGAGCGCGAGAATGAAGAGTTTTCGGTTTTGGCCGATATCGTGGCCAGCTCTTCGATGCTTTGGCTGGTTCGGACGTTGGCGAGGATTCGCAGGAATAAGGCCGCCAAACGTTCGGAAGCGATGGGCGTGTATATCGGAGAGATCTCACGCTACAGTTTCTGGAGAAACGCCTATGGTGGTGGCCTCAAGGTCGTCGCCATTCTGGGTGGAGTGCTGTGCATGACACAGTTCGATGCCTCGATCGGTGTCGTTGCGCTCCTGGTGATGTATTCCCTCACCTTCAGCGAGCGGCTCTACATGGTCTTTAGTATCAACGAGATCGTGGGTCACTCGCTCGTCGAGGCGAGCATGTTGATCACGCGGCTAGAGGGGACGGAACCGCTGGGTCCGCGGTTGACCGAAAAAGCGTCAACAGTGGAGCTTAAGGGGGTGACCGTCGGACTGGGCAGTAACGAGGACGGCAGCCCACAGGCCATCATTAGTCTCCCGGACATCTGTTTTACCCCCGGCATTACAATGCTGAGTGGGCCGTCGGGATCTGGCAAGACGACGACACTTCGACTTCTTAGTCGTGTGTTGAAGTATCTGACGGGTTCGGTGACTATCGGCGGCTATGAAGTAGCCGACTTCGACGTTCGCGAGTCGGTGTTTTACGGCCAACAGGCGTATGATCGTCTCAGTCAGACGCCTTGCGAGTTGTTTGGAGGGGACGATGTCGATGTTGCCGCGAGAGAGAGGGCCCTAGGCTATGCGGGATATCCCGATGCGCCGATGGATCGCGAAGTCAGCTCGCTGAGCGGCGGTCAGATTCGACGGCTTTGCATTGCGCTGCTGTTCTACGAGGTGATTCGGCGAGACCGCACGCGGGCGGGCGTTCTCTGTCTGGACGAACCGACGAATGACCTGGATGACAACTGTGTTCAGAATCTTTTGGATGGGATTGTCCTGCTGGCAACGGACGACCCTGACTTGGTTGTAGTGGTGGTCAGTCACGACGATCGAGTCAAGGCTGTGGTCGATTCTGTGGTCGAGATGTAACATGCGGCGCGTGACTTTCCTCTGGGAGATTCACGCGCCGCATAGCTTCCCTCCCTTTTCAAAGGTGGGATTATCTGATACAATCTACGTGCTAAGGCACTCAAAATAAAATTTGGCCCTATCGTCTAACGGTTAGGACATCAGGTTCTCATCCTGGCAATCCGGGTTCGATTCCCGGTAGGGTCACCAT
>CBIFWO010000027.1:0-11825 GCA_966186595.1 uncultured bacterium
TGGTGCGCGAGAGAGGACTTGAACCTCCACGGCCTAAAGCGGCCACCAGCCCCTCAAGCTGACGCGTCTACCAATTCCGCCACTCGCGCTTATAGGGATTAACTTGCCCGATTATAACGTAGCTAGGGTGTTTTGTAAACCGATTCGCGCTCAACACTCCAGTACAGAATACCCGCAAAACGATCCTGGGACGAGACTAGCGTCATTTTTGGATCGAAGGCCTGAATGCGCTTATTCACAACATACTCAGCAACAGATTGGTAGAGGGCAATCGCCGGCGCATCATCAAGCCACTGTTTTGCGAATGCTTTGTACTTTATATTACGAAGCTCTGGCTCGAGGCGTGACCTGGCACTTGCCAGCGCTGCATCGGCGTTACTGTTGATATAGTTTGAAAAATTATATCCGTTCATTCCTATCTGAGATGAGTGCCAATAGGCGTACACATCTGGATCACCCCCGATAAAGAGTTCGTACAAAAGGACATCGTAGTTACGTTGCTGGAGGATGCTCTGCACAAAATTAATTGAGGGGTCATTGGGATCGACGACATTTGGAATCACCTCCACACCAAGTTTGCGCCATTGTCCGGCCAGCACTTCTAATGTCTTTTCATATTGAGGATTCTTGGTCGTAGCAATTGTTAGTTGCAACTTGGTATCACCCTTCTTGCGCACATCCCCCACTTGCTGCCACCCCGCCTGATCGAGGAGTGCTTTTGCCCGATTGAGATCGGCAGCTGGCACCCGCGGAACGTCTACCCCAGTTAGCTGCCCACTAACGAATGGAAGCTCTAGAGCAGGAACTTTGTCGCCAAAACTTTTTCGAATCGCACTCGTATCGGTCGCTAGTTGCAATGCCTGACGGATTACCTTGTCCTTTAGCAAAGGGTGATCGTTATTAAGTAGCGCATATACACCACTGTTAACCGGTCGTGTAATGACATTGTAATTGTGCATGTCAATCTGACCCTCTGAGATGCCGAGTGCATCTGTTGCCCCACTCACCTCACCGGTTCGCAGCGCCTTCACGATGTCATCCTGTGTATCATAGGCATGGATTTCAAAGCGTCCTAATTTTGGCGCACCCTTATAGTAGCGATCGAATGCACTCATATTCACGACTGCCCCGCTAGAATCGCCGCCCGAACTCTGCAACAAGCGAAAGGCAAACGGGCCACTACCAAGCGGCGATCTACTAAAAGTATTCTCGCGGATAGCGCCCGGTGAGACATCTCGCAGTTTGTGCTCTGGCAGGACAGAAAACGTTAGGGCATGAGGAAAGGCAGCATAGACAGCGGGAAGCTTAAAGTGAACAGTGGTGTCGTCAAGTGCGCCGACAACCACATCCTGCCAGTTGATCCTTAGGGGTGAACGTACCTCTGGATTCTTGATCAAGTTGACGGTAAACGCAACGTCTTTGGCCGTAAGGCGTGTACCGTCGTGCCAGTAAGCATTGTCTCGAATCTTGACTGTATATCCAGTTCCAGCCGGATCAACCTGGATGCCCTCCGCCAAATCGCCACTTAAGTGGCCAGTTGAATCATACGAATAGAGGGACGAGAATATCAGGCGGCTTGCCGTGATCTCGGCATTTGTTGTTGCATACAGTGGATTAAGAGTATCGATTTGGCCCAATGATGCCTCGGCATAGGTACCGCCCGATGCCGCAGCGGTATCACGATATCCCTGCTGGAACCAGACAAACTGGAGACTCACGGCCGCGATAATCACCCCTACCAGTAGCAGCCACCCAATAATATGCCGGCGCACACTTCGGATATTATCAAGACGACCAACGATGAATTTACGCGCATGACGAACGGTCGCCGTCTCTGCTTTTTTCACACGACGTGACATTTTCTTGCTGTCAAAATTCAGCTTGCGAAATTGTTTCCAGCCCTCTTTTTCTTCTGCCACGCGAGATACCCCCTTACTGAGAGGCCGGCAAAAGCAGCCCGGCCAAAATCGAAAGCACAAAAATAACCGCTAAAATAATCGAAACTTCAAATAAATTCTTGTCGATACCACGACGCGTGGTAAAGAGCTCGCCCGAGCTTCCAAACCCCGCGCCCAACGACGCACCTCTCTGCTGCAATAGGATCGTGAGAACCATTAAAATTGCCGAACCGACCGTCACTATCTGTAAAATACTATCCATACTCATATTTATGACCTTCTCTCTTGTTGACGCTCATACTGAAGTTCTAGCGCACTACTTACTATATAGTTTACCAAACTAAGGACCAGACCGGTAAGTACTGAATTCCAAAAGGTCATATTGAGACCCGGCGTGAGCTTGAGCGAAATATACACCATAAACCCATTAACAATAATCGTGAACAAACCTAATGTCAGGAGAATTGCCGGCAGCGAAAGAATAATGACGATGGGTTTTAGAATACTGTTGATGACAGAAAAAATAAGTCCAGCAAGTAGAAATACCCATGCGCTGCTCTCGAGATCAGCGGTGCCATACCCCGTTCCGAATAGCCTCACCGCAATCCATAGACCGAATGAATTAAGCACCCATCGGACAACAAAAACAAGAAATTGTCTTTTCATAAACTGATCTTACTATAGCGTCTTTCAACCAAACTGCCTAGGGCTAGCGGACAATAACGTAATAATTCATCCCGTAATCGGTTCCCCATTTTTGGCTCGTTGAGGTGAAATCACTCAGGCTCCCCGGGTCACATAAGGCATCGACTTCGGCATCTTTTCTTGGCTGACCTTCCAGGTGGGCGAATAAGTAGGTAATTGCACTACCGTTCTTAGTACATGTCGCCTTCATATACGCCTGTACGGGATTCCCCCTGTAGGTTCCGCAGATTCCGCCACTGTCATAATTACAGTTCAGTGGATCTTTAAAGTTGGTATCGCGGAGCACACCAGCCTCCTGTAGGCAGGTGGCCATGGATTTTGGATATACCCCAAGGTCACTCGGGCCAGCGTTTACCCATCCATTCCCGTTTCCATATAGTCCACATCCGCTGCCCGTACCCATAAAGTTATTCTTTTGGAGCGCATACGCAGAGAACCCCGCCGCGAGTTGTGACATATCACTTTTGCGTTCATTGTCACGGGTGCGCTGCTGGTAACCCGGATACAAGACCATCGTGATTGCCGCCAGAATCGCGATCACGACCATCACCGCCAAGAGCTCCATTAGGGTAAACCCACGTTCTTGATTGGAATGTTGCAAGATATTCATACCACCCTTATCCATTACCATTAATCTACCACATCCTAGGAGGGCAGCAAATAGCGACGAATTACCTCCGCTTTCGAATCCCCGATAGCAGCCGTTAGCTCTTCGGGTGTTGCCCGCTGAACCCCACGCAGGCTTCCGAATGTGCGAATCAGTTTTCTCCTCGTGGCAGGTCCGATACCCGGAATATCCTCGAGACTGCTTGCTGTTTGCTTCTTCCGCTTCAAAACTGTATGATAACTGACTGCAAAACGATGCGACTCATCACGAATACGCTGCAACAGCTTTACGATATGTGTCGAGTGAGGCAGATTTACAAGTGTAAAGTCCTCGGTGATCGTTGCATAGCCCTCCAGTTCTTCAAGCTTCTGCTTATTCAAACTAACGTTCGATTTAGTATGATGAATAACGATTTGCTCTTCTCGCTTGGCTAGGCCGATAAATGGGATTGTTTCATGCCCCATCTGATCCCGCGCCTGGACCGCCGCATCAAGTTGACCCTTGCCGCCATCAATCAGAAAGAGATTAGGCAGTCCCCAAGCCTTAACATTTTTCTCGCTTAAGCGGCGCCCGATCGTTTCGTTCATATTGTAAAAATCGTTGTTGTGCTCGATCCGCGTTTTGAATTTGCGATAATTTGCGCGGTCACTCACACCGTTCGTAAACACCACCATGCTTGCGACAACATTTGTGCCCCCCATGTGCGATATGTCGTAGCCCTCAATTCGACTAGGAACTTTCTTTAGGCCCAAGAGTTCACGCAGATCTGAAAGCGCGCGGTCCTTGCTAATATTCTGAAACTCCTTGTCACCAAACATAATACGTCGCTGCAACTCACGTAGATCGCTTAGCTTATTGCGAAGACGAGCAGCATTTTCAAAATCATGAAGCTTTGCTGCCTGGTGCATTTCCTTTTCCAGCTCTCGGGCAAGGGTTTTTCTGCCTCCTTGGAAATAACGAATTAATTTCCTGAGCGTTATCTTATATTCCTCACTCGTTGTACCAGGTAGTGGGCTTAGACCTATATGCGCGTCAAGATCCGGACGAGCATTCGGGCTAGGCGTCTTCGTGTAGTAAGGAAAGATCTTGCGGAGATAGCGAAGTGCCTTTCGCACGGCATAGCCGTTGTAGTACGGTCCGTAATATTCCGCTCCATCGTCGGCCGGATGTCGGGTAAACTCAACATGCGGCCACTCACTTTTCATGTCAATACGAATAAAAAGTTGCGACCTGTCATCACGTAGCAAGATATTAAACCGTGGCATGTAGCGCTTGACCATTTCGCTCTCCAAAAAGAGTGCGTCGATCTCGCTCTCGGTCTCAATCCAGTCCGTATCTTCAATTTCTGCAACTAGCGCCTGGGTTTTTATATCCATGTCACGGGTATTTTGAAAGTATTGGCGCACGCGATTTTTTAGAATGGCCGCTTTGCCTACATAAATAATCTCGCCGGTTTTAGATTTGTGAAAATATACCCCTGGGCTGCGCGGCAATTCTTTTAATTTTTTCTGAAGCAACTGATTCATCTTATATAATTATAAGCGATGAACGGCAAAAAATTAGAACGGACAGCAACGACGCTACGGGATCAGGGCAAAGGCCTTGAGGCTGTCGGGGTGTACCAACAAGCAAAGAAAGCGTATATCGAGGATGGCGATCTGACACGAGCAGCCGGCATGCAGCATATGACTGGCGTATCATACAAGATAGAGAACGACCTGGAGCATGCTCTTAATGCGCTGAACGAAGCAAGCAGGGATTACGAAGCGGCGGGTGATCTCCTAGGTCCTGGCCGGGTACAGCGAGATATCGGTATTATGTACGAATACTACGACCAGCTTGATCTCGCCAATGAACATCTCTTAAAAAGCAAGGAGTCATTGGAGGCCGCGCCCAAAGATGCTAAAACCGCAAATGGAGAGAAACGAAACGCGGAGTTGGGGATTACGCTCGCAAAGCTCGGACTGGTGGCGCTTCGCCTGTCGCACCTTGATCAGGCAGAACAATACATGATGGATGGCCTCGTCATGATCCGAGGAGCCGGTCATCCGTTCTATGAAATGACAACGCTCATGCATCTCGGATCGCTTTACTTTGCGACAGGTCATTACGGCAGAATGCTCGCCAACTTAGAGGCGGCACTGGGGATTATTTATGAATACAATATGCAAGAAGAGCAAACCAGACGTCTGGCACAGATTTGGGGCCTGATGGCGCATGGATATCTGAACCTTGAAAACATGGAAACAGCGCGCTATTTTGCCGAGAAATCTTTTACGGTCATTCATAATCTGAGTGAATCCGCAGCCGGACCAGTTAAAAAAGATATTCAGGCCGAGGCATTACAGCACCAATTAGGAATCTAAACGAATAGCCGTGTTGCCGATAATGCTATACTGCAACTATGACAGCAAACAAAACAGAAGAGTTCAGTGTCAGTGGCGAGGAGCTGCTAGCAAAAGTAAAATCACTTATAAATGAGGGGAATATCCGCCGTCTCATCATCAAGGATGAGGATGGCAAGATCTTGGTTGAATTTCCTCTGACGATCGGCGTAGTCGGAGCAATTTTAGCACCCGTCCTTGCGGCCGTAGGTGCTATTGCCGCACTAGTCACTAAATGTACAATTATTGTCGAGCGCCGCGAGGAATAGACGACTAAGCGTCAGCCCTTGCCCCGATCCCTTCCCTCTCACGACATTCATCTGTGTGATAAAGAAGGTCGGGGTTTTGCTTGCAGTTCAAACAAATTAATACCAGGTCGTTGCAGTTCGCAAAAGCACAGTTTTCGTAATTATTTGTAGGACCATCGCAATGCATACATTGCCCAATTACTTCCGCATTATTACTAAAATCAACCTTCATACGATCATCAAATACGTGCAGGCTGCCTTCCCATAGGCCATCGTCACCATACGTTTCACCATATTTTACAATCCCGCCGTCGATCTGGTAGACTTCATTAAAACCGCGATTTTTCATTAGAGCCGAAAGAATTTCACAGCGAATACCGCCCGTGCAATACGTGACGATTGGTTTATCTTTGATGTCATCGTATTTGCCACTCTCAAGTTCCTTGATAAAATCACGACTCGTACGAGTATTAGGTACGACGGCGTTTTTAAACTTCCCAATCTTAGCCTCGTAGGTATTGCGACCGTCAAAGAAAACGACATCGTTGCCACGCTCTTCAACCAATTTGTGAATATCCTTGGGCTTTAGATGCTTGCCGCCGCCGACCACACCATTCTCATCGACTTTCAACTCGTCCGCCGCATCAAATGCCACAATTTCCTTCTTGGCTTTGACATTCATCCGAGGAAAGTCCTCACGCCCACCTTCACTCCATTTAAAGATGGTTCCTTTAAAGCCGGGAAACTCTTTGGTTGCTTTTATGTATTTTTTTAAATCCTCAATATCTCCGCCGACCGTACCGTTCAGGCCGTGTTTTGAGATCAAAATTCGCCCCCGCAAATTCAGGCTGTCACATAGTGTCTTCTGCCACAATCGCATCGTCTCGGGATCGGCAATTGGGGTGAATTTATAGTAGAGAAGGATCTTTTGCATCAAGGCATATTATATCACCTTTCGAGTGATTTATACACTTGCCGTGAGTAGCCCTAGTTGATACACTAAGATCACTATGATTGTTTCATTCTAACAATCCTCTACTTGTTACGTTCGGATGCATCGAACCACTAGCTATCATACCAATCAACCAATCGAGAAAGGATTTTTACCGTGGGTGTGAACAGAAAAACACTGGAACTTTACTGGCAGCAGGTCAAGAAGCACAAACCAAGTGCTTTTACGATGCTCATTCTCGTCCCCGTCGGGGCCCTTCTTATTGATACTGTCCTTCCCTACTTTCTCAGCCTCGCAATTGGCGCGCTAGCCGAACAGAATCTGACTAACATATACCCCTATTTGGTAGGGGCGGCTATCGTAGGGCTTGCCGGCGCGGCATCTAACATGATTGGATTTCAGGCGATGGTGCACCACGAGGCTAAAACAATTGCAAATCTTCGTGAACAAACCTTCGTACAATTAATTAAGAAGGACAACCGCTTTTTCACCAACCAAAAGATTGGTGCTATGACAAGTCGCTACATAGACTTCGTCCGAAGTGAAGTTTCCCTCCAAGATCTTTTGATCATTCGGACACTTGGCTTCATTTTATCGATCGGCAGCGGTTTAGTCATCCTCGCCACACAATCGTGGATGGTCGCTGCGATTGTTCTGGGATTAATCATTGTTCTGGCACTACAAATTCGATGGAGTTCCAAAAAGCGTGCACCATGGCGACATGAACGGAAAACATTGGTTGCAGAGATTCACGGTCAGGTTGCCGATGCACTCACGAATAATGCCATCGTTAAAGCTTTTGCCGGAGAAGAGCGCGAGATTGCCCATTTGCAGAAACAGACACGCCGCTTTGAAACCATCTACAAGAAAGATATCGGCTTTATGGCGAGAGAAGGCTCTCTTCGTGTTGCTCTGATGGTAATCGTTCAGGTGATCGCCATCGTTGTTGCCGTCGGACTGGTCCAACAGTCGGCAATCAGCGTTGCAACCGCTATCTTCATGCTTGCCTACTTACAGCGCATCGGTTCACAGTTATTCGTGCTGGGCGACATTATTTACGGATATGACCAGGCATTCCTAGACGCTGCTCCGATGACCGAAATGCTTAGTGAAGAAGTTCACGTCACCAACAAAGACGAGGCAAAGGCCCTGAATATTTCACAACCAACCATCAAATTCCAGGATGTTTCCTACCGTTACGAAGATGGTAATAGTGACGTCTTAAAAAACATCGACCTTGTCATCCCTGCAGGACAAAAGGTGGGCCTGGTGGGACATTCTGGCGCAGGCAAAACAACCATTACTCAATTGCTCTTGCGGTTTGCGGATGTCACCAACGGAGCAGTCCTAATCGGTGATCAGGATATTCGCAACATCACTCAGGAAAGTCTCCGTGAGCACATCGCTTATGTTCCACAAGAGCCGATGCTGTTTCACCGCACCCTACGTGAAAACATCGCGTATGGCATGCCTGACGCATCAGATGATGCAATCCGCCAAGCCGCCAAGCAAGCAAATGCACTTGACTTCATCGAAAACCTTCCACAAGGATTTGACACACTTGTTGGCGAGCGAGGCATAAAGCTAAGTGGCGGGCAGCGCCAACGCATCGCAATTGCAAGAGCGGTTCTAAAGGATGCCCCGATCCTTATCCTCGACGAAGCAACTTCTGCACTCGATAGCGAAAGCGAAAAACTGATCCAAGAAGCACTCGCCACGCTTATGAAAGGCCGTACGTCGATTGTCGTCGCACACCGGCTCAGTACCATCGCTCGATTAGATCGAATTATTGTTTTAGATGCAGGAAAGATCATTGAGGATGGCTCGCATACTGAACTTTTGAAAAAGAAAAAGGGCATTTACGCCAGCCTTTGGTCGCACCAATCTGGTGGATTTATAGAAGAATAGATGGTGAATACACTACGTTTTTTCTGGAATCACGCTTGGCGCCACAAGTCCTACGTCATAGGGATTCTTATCACCACCCCACTTGCGATCTTTTTTCACACTTTCCTCTCATCACTGATAATTGCCGACATTCTTCAGCGCCTATCGAGCGGCGATTTTATCCCTAAGGATTTGGTGGGAAGTTTTGGATTGTCCATTACCTTTTTTGTGGCTGTTTACCTTATCGGCAACGTTATCCTCTACCGTATCCTTACCTTTTTAATGTGGCGACTTGACCGCTTCGTGAGTCGTGATGTCGCCAATGAAGCCTATGCCCATCTCCTAACGATGGATGCTTCGTTCCATGCCAATCATTTTGGCGGTGCCCTCGTTGCTGCAGCAAGTCGATTGATTGCTGTTTTCGAACGTTTGGCATACACCACTATTTATTCAGCAGCACCCCTTGTCCTCACCTTTGTCTTTGCTAGCATTGTTCTTTTACCTCGCGTTCCCCTCTACGTTGGTATACTCTTTCTCCTTGCCCTGCTTTACCTTTATATTGCCGTCCTCTCGGCGAAAAAAATTCGTCATTTCAACATCGCTGAGGCTGAAGCACACAGTAAACAATCGGCCATCCTGGCAGATGGTCTCACGAACGTCATGACAGTAAAAAGTTTTGGGTATGAAGCCGAGGAAAGCCGTCGATTCAAGAAGGCTACTGATGCCGCCGTAAAGGCAAGTCGCAATCTTATGAAAGCAACCTTGCGTCGTGATACTTACTTTAGCCTGATTGGAAGCGGCTTTAGTATTGCTGCTGTTATCATGGTTATCGTTAGTGTTATGCTCCTTCGAGCGGACATTGCCACTGCTTTTTTGATGCTCACCTACAGCATTGCGGTCGCCCGGGCGCTATGGGATTTTAGCGGTAAATCCCTTCGAGATTACAATCGTGCTTTCGGAGATGCCGCCGAGATGATTGCTATTTTGCAACAAAAACCTATCATTGCAGATCCGGAGAAGCCCATCCGATTCACCGTGGGCAAAGGTGCAATCACCTTTGACAACATCACCTTCGTTCATAATGACGCCGCCAAGGCTCTTTTTCGGAGCTTTTCACTGTCAATCGCACCCGGCGAAAAAGTGGGTCTAGTGGGGCGCTCCGGTTCGGGCAAGACAACACTTACAAAACTCCTTCTTCGTTTTGCCGATCCTGAAAATGGTCAAATTCTGATTGACGGTCAGCCGATCAAAAACCTCTCGCAAAAAAGTCTCCGTGACAGTATCGCCTACGTACCGCAAGAACCCCTCCTTTTCCATCGCACCATCGGCGAAAATATTGCCTACAGTAGGCCACGCGCTCAACTGAAGGAAATTATTGCAGCAGCCAAACAGGCCAATGCCTATGAATTTATTCGCGAACTTCCACTGGGCTTTGACACGCTTGTTGGTGAACATGGTATCAAGCTCTCTGGAGGACAACGTCAGCGCATTGCTATTGCCAGAGCACTTTTAAAAGATGCTCCGATTCTCATTCTTGATGAAGCCACTGCTGCCCTCGACAGCGAAAGCGAAAAGCTGATCCAGGACGCACTACAAAAGCTCATAGCAAATCGGACAACTATTGTCGTCGCACATCGCCTCAGCACCATTTCACATATGGACCGAATCGTGGTACTTAACAAAGGGAAGATCGAGGAACAAGGCTCTCACCAAGACCTCTTAAACCAAAAGGGGACATACGCCAAGCTTTGGTCGCATCAGTCGGGCGGTTTTATAAAGGAATAAAGAAAGTGCGCCCATCTGAACGCACTTCTTTCATAAGAATCATCTTTTTCTACTTATTTGCATCGACATTTGCCTGCTTTGGCTCATCCTGACGTTTACCGCCGGGCATTTTCTCTTCCGCCTGAGTATCCTGTGGCGTATCTTCGCCATGCTCAGACTCAACGGCTGCAGCATCAGTGGCATCACCGGCAGCGGCATCATTCGCCGCCTGAAGAGCACTCGGCTCATAGACATTCGCGATTACTAGATCGGTGTCCTGCTCAAGCTCGGCAAATTCTACGCCTTCAGGAAGTTTTAGATCACCCACGGTTAGCTTATCTTCAGTGGTAGCTAGGTCCTTGATTGATATTTCAAGAGCCTCGGGCAAATTAGCCGGAAGAGCCCTTACCTCAAGCTTCTCAATCGCCTGGAGTACCACGAGGCCAGCTTTTTCCGCAACACTTTCACCCTCACCCACAAGGACGACTGGAACTTCAGTCGCGATCTTTTCATTCTGCTTGATCGTGTGGAACGCAATATGACGGACGCTGTGTTTTACAGGGTCGAAATCAATGCTTTTGATAATCGCCAGCTTCTTCTTGCCATCAATCGTCAGATGTACCGGCGTATGCTTGCCAGCAACATTTGCTACTTTCGTTGTCTCCACAAGCGGAGATTGAGTAGCGACGGGGTCAGATTTACCCCCGTAAACAACGCTTGGCACCAGCCCCTCCTGGCGCAGCCTTGCAGCTTTCTTTCCAATAACAGTTCGCTCATCTAGTTTCAGTGTAATATCGTGCACGCTGTATCCTCCTGATGTAGTCTGTAGTTCCATTATACCATCCACCGTAACCCCGTGGTAAAATACAAGGGTATGAATAAACTATCTGCACTCATGGCGGCGTTGCCGTTTTTAGATCCTGTTGCGATTATCAAATGGGCCGGCGTCATTGGCGTCGCCTTTATTATTTTTGCCGAGAGCGGCCTTTTAATTGGATTCTTTTTGCCGGGCGATTCGCTCCTCTTTACTGCTGGTTTTTTGACACAAACAGGGTTTTTGCCGATTAATATTCACCTCCTCGTTCTCATTTTATTCATCGCCGCGGTGAGCGGTGACAGTGTGGGATATACCTTTGGGCGACGTGTTGGACGCAAACTATACGAACGCCCCAATTCGCGCTGGTTCAAACAAGAGCACGTCCAAAAGGCCGAGGCCTTCTACGAAAAGTATGGAGGAAAAACCATCATCCTCGCGCGCTTCATACCTTTTGTTAGAACATTTGCCCCTATTATTGCTGGCACGGCAAGGATGCACTACACCAAATTTCTCACTTACAACGTTATTGGCGCATTAATATGGGCGGTTGGCATTACTTACCT
>CBIFWO010000028.1:0-11481 GCA_966186595.1 uncultured bacterium
CTGCGCTTCGCCGGCTTTTTTCTCCGCCGCAACAGCCGCCTGGATTCCTTCGTCCACTTTTGCCTGACGTTCGTCAATGATCTTTAAAAAGACAGGATAAACAAACTTGCCGAGTAGCCATACGAGGATCAGGAATGCAACAAGCTGCAATACCAATAGCGTCCAGTCAATGCCAAGACTGGTGAGAATATCGGCCTTTTCCTTGTCAGCCGCCGCAGAGGCAAATTGCGTCATCATAAACGCTTACCCTACGCTCGTGCGATGAAAGCTACGATGATACCGATGATTGCAAGGGCGTCAGCAAAGACGATTGCGGTAATCATCAGCGTGCGAATGTCTGATAGTTTTTCTGGGTTTCGACCAAGTGCGTTAAGAGCAGCAGCACCAATCAAACCGATACCAAGAGCTGCACCAAGTGCTGGAAGGGCATATGCCAAACCGAAAGCTAATTGTTCCATAATTATATAACTCCTTTATTTAACTTCTTATATTCTATCATCACTTGTCGCCGTCTTAGTCGTAGCAGTGGGTGAATGATCGTCAGCATGCCCATGGGTTGCCAGGGCGAGGGAGGTAAAGATAAGTGTGAGGACAAAGAAAACATATGCCTGGATAAAGCCGATGAACAGCTCGAATGCCATGAAAAATGGCAGGACAACACTGGCGGCGTAGCTAGTCAGAATAGCAATCAAAAGAAGGAGGACCTCGCCAGCAAACGCGTTTCCAAAAAGTCGAAAACTCAGCGCCACTAAACGAGAAAACTCACCAACAAACTCGAGGATTCCCTCGAATGCACCAATTGGATCCTTGAATGGGTTTTTAAGATAGCGCCTGATATTGCCAAAGATACCATGCTTTCGCACGGCATATACCTGCGACGCCACGATCGTAATGATCGCCAGCGCAAAGGTAAAGTTGAGGTCGGCAGGCAGCGCGCGGAATAGGGGCACACCATTAAAAGTAACTGCCCCGACACCCGGCAGAACACTCAGCCAATAGGTGACCAGGATGACAAAAAACATCGTGATCGCCAGCGGGAAAATGCGACGAGCTGTTTTTTTATCGCCGATAATGTCTTCTGCTTGCGCCAAGAATCCTTCAAAGGCCCATTGAACGACGCCGACAAGGAAATTGCGCTTGCCCTGTTTTAACCTAGCCGCGACGTACCAAAGCAACGCAACCGTCACGATCACGCCGATTACCCCTAGAACGATTGAATTCGTAATCGAAACGGGACCGAGCTTAAAGACTTCCTCGGCAGCAAGGCTAATGTGGGGTTCGGTAGCAGCAAAAGTAGTAATCATATTATTTACGAACATTCCTTAACTGGCTACGAATGAGGAGGCCGGCAATAACTGAACCAGTCAGGATGCCAGCGGCAGTCACCCAAAACTTCGTTCCAAGCTGGCTGTCAATCCAGAATCCGACTAACATCAGGCCAATCGTTGGAACAAACATCCTCCACGTCGTATCACCAAGCGTTGCAAGCATTAAAATAACCGTCGAAGATGTCGGCGGCACCTTAGGATCATCGCCTTTGGTTGGTGATGTAGCCATGTACCTTTATACTATACCAACAGAAAGAGACTTTGCCTAGATGCCCCGAAAAAATAATACGCCAATTCATCAGCCGTTTCGCTTCTTGTCAGGCTGCCAAAAGAAACGTCGTTACGTGAATGAACGAGAAGCTCAATCCGCTGCCGAACATCAAATGCTCCTGAAGCCGGATTTAGAATTATCTACTTATAAATGCGAACTTTGCAGCGGTTGGCATTTGACAAGACGGTCTAACCGCTAACATAATGGTCAGTGACAGTAGACTATGCTATACTTAATATAGTAAAGGGGATTTTTATGAGCGACACCGTTATTACACCGGATCCAACCGCCAAAACTGACGGCACTATCGATCCAAAAGTTATCATCTATAGCACCACCTGGTGTGCATTCTGCAAAACCGAAGAGCAATATCTGCAAAAACTCGGCGTTGATTACGTCAAGAAAGATATCGAGGAAGACAAAGAGGCTTACGAGGAGCTGATGGCAAAGAGCTCGGGCAGCTATCAGGGTGTTCCCGTTACCGATATTGCCGGTGATCTCGTCCTCGGCTTTGACCGTCGTAAGATTGACGAGCTATTAAAGGCAAAGCAACTGATCACAGCCTAAATAGGCACAGCCATAAAAAGAATAGTCCAGACAAAATGTCTGGACTATTTTAAATCTAAGGTTCAGCTTCCGGATGAGCGCTCCTCGCTAGGAGGACACGCCCATCCGGAGCCTTCTAGCTCGGGAACGGAACCACCATGATGTGATCGTCCGTGAAGTTGACAAGGGGGTGGTAGTCGCGTCCCATGAAGGTCACCGAGTCGCGGTCTTCCCAGACGAACATGGTTGCCCCATGATCGTGGTCACTCGGGTCGATGACGTTGAGCTGCGCGTAGCCGCTCTCCGGAAGAACATCCCGAAGGCGCCACTCACAGAACTGACCGGCCTCGTTGGGAACGAACACGCGACTGCGTCCCTCGCGGATGCTTCCGTCGGGCTCCGCGACGATCACCAGCTGGTGGGAACCGTCGTAGATGTAAACGCGTGCACCCGGACCAAGCTCTACTCTTTCCATCTCGTCCTCTCGCAGAAGGCTGCCACCTCAGGTGAAGCAGCAAAATCTACTGTAAAATATATTTAACATAATGTCAATAAACGTTGTGGCGCGCACACTCCATCCTTATACTTATCCAATCTGTACGACATCGCCGGCAATTGCCTGGCGGAAATAACCATCGTGGCTAACATACAAAATCGCACCGCTGTAGCGAGCGAGTGCCGTCTCTAGCTCCTCAATACTTGGAAGATCCAGATGATTTGTCGGCTCATCCAAAATCAGTAGTTGCGGATCATTCGCCAGCATCGCAATCAATTGAAAGCGCGCTTTCTGCCCACCGCTCAGTTTTGCGAGAGGAATATTGCCGTCGCTCTCCGTAAAAAGATAGTCACTCATCAGTCCGCGAATTTTCGTCGTGCTGATAGCCAGACCTCGATCGAGATACATTTGTTCAATCGCATCCTGAAGCGGCAGATCAAAGTAGCTCGGCGCAACCTCCTGCTCATAAATCCCGACGCGAACATGTTTGTCCAGGGACAACTCGCCAGAAAACAGCCTGATCGCAGCATCCTTACCAAGTAATTTCTTGATCAAGGTCGTTTTTCCAGCCCCATTTCGCCCCCGCAGCTCTAGCGCCTCACCCTCGCGAAGGTCGATATTCACGCCAGAGAAGAGGGGATTGTCACCATACCCCAGGCTCAGATCCTTGGCACTCACCAGTACATGCTTACTGCGCGACTCCTCATTTCTCAGATTCATGCGAATGTTTTTCGCCTTGAACTTATCGTAGCGCGACGCCGTTTTGTAATTCAGATTCGCCACTGATTCTTTATCAATCCAAAAGGTTGGTTTTTCAATCTTCTGAAGCTCTTCGAGCTCGCGCGCAGCCTCATTTTCGCGCCGCTTGAACTGTTTGATCGTATCTGGGTCACGCGCCTTTTCCTTCAGACGGCGGAATTGAATCACCTTTGCCTTCAGATTAGTGATCCGACGCTCAATCAACTCAAATTCAGTCATCGCCGTTCCCGTGCTCACGGCATTTTGCTTCAGATACGCGTCATAATTCCCCTTGAAACTCGCGCTTTCACCATCTTTTAGCTCGATAATGCGATCGACTTCTTTTAGTACGTCACGATCATGAGTAATCACAAGCACCGCCTCGCGGGCACTTTTTAGCCAGTCGACAAACTGAGCCTTGGCAACATAATCCATATGGTTCGTTGGCTCGTCAACAAGCGCCAGCTGCGCCTGAGAATGCATGATCTTCACCACTTCGACCAATCGTTTTTGCCCACCAGACAGGGAAGCAAAGACACGGTGCGCCACATCGGGAAGTTGAAAATTATCCAGCTCACGCTCAATCTGCTCTTCTATCTGATAAAACCCTTTATCATCAAAACGCTGTAGCGCAGCCGTGTACCCCTCGATCATCCGCATGTTATCACCCATTTTTTCTGGATATGTTTCGATGATACGGCTGAGCTGCGGATATTCAGGGAGACCCGAAAGGATATACTGCAAAACTGTCATATCACCCAGGTCATGGTGTTCCTGCTGCGTCGCAACCACCACCGTACCGCGACGGTAAATAATATCTCCCGTGTAGTCTTTGTCTGTCCCCGCCAAAATCCCAAAAAGCGTCGACTTGCCAACACCATTACGGCCAATCACCCCAACCTTTTCTCCGTCTTCAATGCTAAATTTCACCTCACGCATCAGGAGCTTGGGTCCAAAGCTTTTTTCACTAACAGAAATATCGGCAATCATATCTGTAAAAGTATACCACGGCATTGCAATTTTTAAGCATATGTGTTATTATATTTATAGTCAGAAGAAGTCCTTTCAAAGGGAAGAGGTCCCTGCAATGACCCTCGCCATCGTCCTGATCGCTGCCAGCGTCCTCGTCTACATCGTTTTCCCGCGCCTCAAAGAGGCGCGAGCGAAGTCAGATGCGGCCACAAGATCTGCGCACGACATGGCCCTGGAGCCTCGCATCATGACCCTCCTCCTGGAGATCAGAGTGCGGCACCAGATGGACCCCGGGGAGATCGACCCCGAGCGGGCCGTCCGGGAATTGTGGGCGACCGAAGAGATGCCCAGCTACCTGTCTGCGGACATGAGCCTGGACACGCTGGTCGCCACGATCAACGCCATCCAGCATGTCCGCCTCGAAGACGTCCTCGACAACATCGAGGAAGCAGGAGACAGGGAGACCTTCTCCAGCTGACTAGCGCCGAGAACACCGCACCCGAGAAGGGCGCCGGTGTGACTCCGGCGCTCTTTTCATACCCCCGGTTCTTTACCCGCAATGTCCAATGACATTGCTTTTTGGAATTATATGTGTTATTATATACTAGTCAGATTACGCGTTCTTTTCGTAGAGAGGCACCACCCATGCGTGAAACGCTCATCCCGCTGGCGCTCCAGCTGCTCACGTTCGTTTCTGGTCTCATCACCAGGCCCATCGAGGTCCTGGGGGGCTGGATGACCGAGCTCTGGAACGGCGCCAACCTGGAGGAGCAGAACCGGGAGGAGAACTTTCTCCGCCGGCTCTTCACGATCAGGCGAGACTGGATGAACAATCCCGTTCGCCTGGGCCAGGAACTCAACAAGCTGTTCCAGCTGTACCGCACGGTGCCGAGCGGCATCACGCGGGACATGGAGCTGCCAACCATGATCGCCATCCTTGAGACGAGGACCGGTCACAGGGGCGGGCTGGATGCCAACAGGCAAGCCCTCTCACTCACCGAAACCTCCACGCGCTGACAGGCGCCGAATTCACCCTGCCCGAAGAGGCGCCGGCGATTTCGGCGCTCTCTTCATATCCAGGCACTATTTTGTTTCGTGATTCTCGATCGCTTCTTCGTACAATTTCACCAGTTTAGCCACCTGGCGCTTTTCGGTAAAACGGCCCGCAAGGCGTTTGCTTTCCCGGCCATACGCTTCGCGTTTTTTAGGGCTCGCCAGTAACGGCAGAAGTGCATCAGCAACCCCTTTGGCGGATTTGCTCGCATATTCGCCGTTCACACCTGGCTCCATCACCTCGGAAAGTTCTTTATCAATGAGCACGAGCGGCAATCCAGCAAGTGCTGCTTCGTGCACCGCCCACCCCTGAGTATCGGTAAGTGAAGGAAAGACAAAGACATTCATCGCAGCATAGGCAACACCTAGTTTTTCGCGCGGAATAGCACCTGTGAAAGTAATCCTGTCACCATATTTAGACGCCGCCGCCTTCTCCTCGAGCGTTTTGCGATATTCAAAATCACCGACAAACATAAGACGAGCTCGTGGTCGTTCGGCAACTACCTTGGAAAGTGCCGTAATGAGCAGGTCCAGATTCTTCTCGGCACCCAGCCGCCCAACAAACCCAAACACCTCGTCCTTTTCGTCAATATTCCACACCTCTCGAAACTCGGCAAGTTGGTTGTCTGTCGGCGCGGGTAACTTGTCGACGCCGTTCGGCATAAGTGTCACCTCATAGCGATAGTCCTCATTCTGCTGCCAGCTTTCCAGCTGGTTTTTGCTTTTACGGCTAAGGGCAATCACAGCGTCACATTTGCTGTAGATGATTGTGATGGCACACTCGACAATGTCGATATTCCACTGCACACGTTCGCGACGAGGACGATACAGCTTCATGAGCTCGCGGATGTCTTTGCCGTTAAGTTTGATCGCAAAGGGAAGCAGCGCGATCAGCGCCAAAAGTCCGGGGAGCAGCGACCCATCCTGATAATGCTCGACGTACTGTCGAAGGTCAGTACAGTGCTGCGCCACCAGCGGTGTGTCCGTCTTGTATGCCGCATATACCCCCATCATACCCACCTGGCCGGGGGTAAAGAAATGAATAACATCAAGGTTCAGGTCACGCACGCGCGACAACACGAGTGGCGGAAAGAAAAAACTCGTATCATAGTCATCATAAAACGGTCCCTTGATACTCGGAAACCGAATGATACGATCTTCGTCTTCGTCAAGCTGCTCGGTCTGCTGACTTGGTCGCATACCACTGGCTGGACAAAAAATAAATACCTCGTGGCCCTGCTGCTCAAGGTGATTTTTTAATGATTCTACTACATAAACAATGCCGTTGATCGACGGCCGGTACGTGTCGGTGAAAAGCCCAATTCGCATATTACCGCTATTATAGCAGCTGCCGATAGAGTTTGACGAGACGCTCGGCGGCCTCACCACTGTCAAAACGCTTGGCAATTTCTGCGGATTTTTGCTGCCATTTTTTGTAAGCCGCCCGATCATCATGCAGCTTTTTAATTGCATCCGAGAATTGATCGTCATCACATCGCCAGGCGTCATCTCCAAATGTATCGTCGTATTCTGGGATATTTCGGATCACGATTGGGAGGCCCGCGCCAGCTGCTTCAAGAACGCACATCGGGTGATTTTCTTGTTCGGCAGGCAAACAAAAAATGTCTGCTGCCATGAGATAATCCTTTACCCCGGCGTGCGGTACAATGCCCGTCACGGTAAAGTTTGCGGGCAGCTTTGCCATGAGACGCTGCATACTCTTGTAATCAGCTCCAAGCTGTTTGAAGGGAATACCGCCCACCCACACAAATTTCACATCTGGAAACGCCTGGGCCATTTTGACAAAGATATCAAGCCGCTTCCTGGGCTGCACCTGTCCATTACCAATAACGATAAAATCGTTCGACGTAAAACCCAGCTCTTTGCGTGCCTGCTTTTTCTTAGCGGCACTCGGCGCATACTGGCTCATATCGATCGTATTATAGAAGATTTCGATTTTTTCCTTGGACACATGTAATTCGTCGCGTAAAATTTTCGCTACCGTCCCCGATACCGCCAGGACTTTATCGGCACGATTATAATACCAGCGCATATAGAGGCGGGCGAGCGGCAGCCAGTACTTTGCCATAATAATCGAACCAAGAAACGAAGCAGGAACAACATGAGCCGAAACAACCTTCTTAGGGCCCTTCTGGAAAAGCTTTCGCCATGTGTAGCTGCCGAGAGTGTGAAGATGCACTACATCACAATCGACACTGCGACCGAACGCACCCCTTAGCACCTCAACATCATCACGTTTTTCCAGCGCAACAGCCATTTCCTCGTACGCCGTATGGACACCATGTCCCTGCACAGAGATGTCACTCTCCGAGACCATATTCACCCGAATTTTCTGCATGCACCTAGTGTAGCATAGCGCTACGCAAAACTGCCGCCGTGCGCTCAGGATCTTCGATAGGGAGAAGATGTCCGCCACGCAGAAAAACCACGTCGGTAGCACCAAAAACCGCCTTTATATCCAGCGAGTCCCGCTGCTTTGCTGTTGTGTCAAACATGCCACAAATGACTAGCCTGACCTTACCACTACCGGCGTATTGATAGGCCGAGCCATCCAAAATCATATCGACAAGCCCCGCCTGAAAAACAGTCTGCGTATACGTTGGGCGGGATTGCCTGCCTACCCAATAGACGCGTTTTTTTGCCGCACGCGTATGATTCTTGATCAGCGCCGTCCCACGAAGGTAAATGAAAAAACGCCAGTTGTAGATGTACGCCCAAAACGATGCTGAACGCATAATAACTCGTGCGTAACGGCTATACATTTCTGTTGGGGTTGGCACGGGGTTAATCAGAATGATTTTGTACTGCTCAAGGGTACTTTTGCTAAGGACCGCCGAGCAACCAAATGAGTGAGCAATGATGTAGGTTGGCCTGCCGATTTCTTTCTTGACCTTTTCTAATACGCCATCAAACCATCGCTGTAACGAGGTAGCATCTGGAAGGCGAATGACGCTACTCTTGCCATGACCCGGCAGTTCAACGATTGCCAAGCGATACGATGCCGCTAACTCAACCGCCAAGGGGACTAGACCAGAGTGGTCACCGCTAATTCCATGCACCAGGACAAGCAGCGGCTTATCACTCTTCTTCGTGCACCAAACACTCGTCGTCTTACCGAGCTCGCGAAGAGCCACCCTTTTGAGATGTTTTTTGCTCCACGCCCGATAATCCATATGCTTACTATACCACTTATACTGAAATTGTCGTTCCAACCTGCTCGCCACCGATTGCCCTCGCAATATTTCCCTCGGTCAATAGGCTGAACACAACGATGGACTGCGAGTGATCGTAGGCAAGAGCAATCGCCGCCTTGTCCATGACGCGGATATTCGGTTGCTCGACGGCTTCTTGCAAGGTCAACTTTTCGTATTTCTTCGCTGCCGGATTGACCTCGGGGTCACTGTCATAGACACCATCAACTTTCGTCGCTTTCAAAATCGCATCACAGCCCAGCTGGAGTGCTAAGCTCACTGCTGCCGTATCGGTTGTGAGGTATGGTTGGCCAATACCACCCGCAACAACGACTACCCGGCCTTTCGAAAGATGGCTAAATGCGCGCCGATGGGTAAATTGATCGGCGATCTGGTCAGCCTTTATACTCGTCAATGCCCGCGCCGGAAGGCCATGAGCGCTAAAAACATCCGCCAGTGCCACAGCATTCATCATCGTTGCCATCATACCAATATTATCCGCCGTAATACGGCTGATCCCATTTCCCGTGATCTGGGCACCGCGAGCATAATTACCGCCACCGATCATGACGACGATTTCAGCGTCCCTCACTTTTTTGACTTCTTCGGCGATCCAGGCCGCTCGCTCGGGGTCAAAGCCCGATTCAAATTTACCCTGCAACTGTTCACCCGATAGCTTTAGAAGTACACGCTTATACATAATGCCAGTATACATAATAATGTCTTGGTTCGCGCTATCGCCCAGCTCCTAGCTTTTAGGAGCCGGGCGATTGGTCGCGTCTACCTCACGGCATCCAGGATCGTCACCGCCTGAATCATCCCAACCGTCCAAAGATCCACGCTCGCATTCCAGTACTGCGCACGGGAGTCGGAGGTCGGGTTGACCCTGTAGGCATACCGGCTGAGTTGCCAGCGACTCGTGCCCTGGAGAAACAGGGAACCCATCACCCAAGGATTGAGTGTCGCCGGCGTCGTCAGCAGATCCCACGCTTGCCAGACCTGCGGCAACGACTTCATCGAAGTCGCGTAACCGAACAGGGCCCAGCCCGAGCTGTAGGCCTCGCCCCGAAGAGCCGTCACACCGAAGGTGATAAGTACCCCGATGCTAGCAGTGACGATGATCCGCCAGTCCGCCCACTCGAACTTGGCCCCCACTACCCACATCAGGAGAAGCAGAGCACCATTGAGCAGGATGATTGCCGTGAACGCCAGAAGCAGCATCGCGGGACGCAGCCGCTTCCCCGGATCGTCCATCCCGGCGTAAACCCGCCACGTCATCCAGGTCGACACCAGCACCGACAAAAAAGCCGATGACAGCCAGCCCGGCCTCGGTGCAATCCCCTGAGCGAGGAAAACCCCGATCGTCCCCAACCAGAACACCAGGCAACAGGCCAGCGATGTCCAGTGAAGCGGGTAGTGGGGCTGCCGCCAGAATGCTTTTTGCCTCCAGGTGACCGCGAGTGTCTGCGCACGGGGCCAAGTCACACTCGCAACCCAATTAATCGTCAGGGCATACATTACCCCGTCCTTCCGTATCTCGAGCGACCGCTGGTAACTATACGGGACTAAGGGCCAACCGGCAAGAGGCAGGCCTGATATGATAAGGGGGAGTCTATAATCATAATAGAATAGCCTAGTATTTACTTTTTGTCATTTTTAGTGTATAATTAACTTAACAGCTCCCCGCACGAAAGGGTTTTGAAATGCAAAACACCCCAGCGCCTTCCGCGTGGAAGATGCACATCGCGAACGGACTGTCGTTCCTTCGCGCGCTGTGCACGCTGCCCGTGGTCCTGTTTTCCCTCATGGCGTCGTTCATCGATCCCATGATCTGGTGGTTCGCCTTCGCTTGGGTGGCTTTCGGCTGGTTGACCGACACGGTCGACGGCTGGGCCGCCCGCAGGTGGAAGTCACCGACGTACCTCTGGAAGAAGCACGTCGAGGCTGGTGGAGACCGTCAGAGCTTCATGAAGAAGTACCAGAACGGCAACCGGATCCGGGACTTCTCGGTCTGGTTCTCCACCCAGGACCCCGACGGCGCCGCGGACACCATCCTGGCGTTCATCACGTCACTGGTGCCAGTCGTCTACATCCTCGTCACCACCCACAACAAGTGGGCGATGATGCTGGTCACGATCCTGGTGCTCATCTACCTCGCGTCGATCGCGATGGGTCTGCTGATGGTGAAGGCTGTCGGACAGGACCCGGAATCGAGGTCGCAGGACACACAGCTGCTGGTGTACGGCAACATGATGCTGTTCCACGGTCTGTTCCAGATCGGGTTCACCATCATGTGGTTCGCCTTCATGGCGGGCGGTTGGACACTGGCCATCCCGACTCTCCTCGTTCTGGTGTTCGTCGCCTGGAAGCAGCAGCCCAAGATGCGGCTGTGGCAAGAGGGACGTCTGACCGCTCGGGTCTAGCGCGCGAAGAGAGCATGCAAAGGGCGACCGCACAGCGGTCGCCCTGTTCTCTTTTTAACACTCTTTGGAAGCGGAAAAGCCGCCTGGTTGCCTCGTCGTTCGACGGGGGCCAGGCGGCCGTTCCTACTTGATCACGTGCAGCGTCAGCGCGTCCACGAGGGGGTGGAGGCGACTGTGGATCATCGTCCCGTTGATCGCCCGGTACGTGTCCGCCGCCATGAGGACGACGTGAACCACCAGGCAGGCGAGGAACGCCCACGAGTAGCCGTTCCACTGCTTCAGCACGGGCCAGCCAACGGCGATCGCCCCGCCCGACAGCACGCTGTACGCCACGAAGTCGTGGGCGTGCTTGGTCGGTGAGTTGAGCGCCAGCTCAAGACCCTTCGAGGTGTAATTGCCGATCTCCATCCAGTGGAAGCCCATCCCGAGGAGGAGCCCCACG
>CBIFWO010000029.1:0-8324 GCA_966186595.1 uncultured bacterium
TCGTCAACTATTTTGTATTTAGTGCAACAAGCCTATCGACAGTCTTCTCGGTCAATAGACGATTGGCAATATCACGACGCGCTTCTGGTTGATCGAATTGGGCCACCATTTGGGGATTATTCGCGTATTGCTTCTTATAGAGGTTAACGTGTTCCTCGAGTTCTTCGTTTGTCGCCTCGATTTTCTCAGCTTTACTGAGCTCCGCCAATGCCAAGCCAGCCTGTACACGCTTCTTTGCCGCATCCTTAACCTCGGTATCAAGCCACTTTTCCTTGCTCTCAAAACCTTTATTTTCCAGGTATTGGTCAAGGGTCAGACCCTGATACATAAGATTCTGCGTCATATCACGCTCGATGGAATCAGACTGATCCCTCAAAAGGATATCAGGCACAGGAATATCACTCACCTCAATCAACTGACCGACTAGTTCGTCTTTCAGCTTTTCGCCTGCTTCACGCTCTTTTTGCGCAGTCAGCTCGCGCTTGATGTCGTCCTTTAGATCTTTAACCGTCTTGAATGGGCCAGCCTTTGCAGCAAATTCATCATCCACCTCAGGCAATGCCACTTCTTTGACTGCCTTAAGAGTAGTCGTAAAGGTTACTTTAGCCCCTTTCAGATCCTTGGCGTGATAATCCTTGGGGAATGTTAGTTCAAGATCGAAAGTCTCGCCCGGCTTCTTGCCGACAATTCCCTCTTCGAAACCAGGGATGAACGAATTACTTCCCAGTGTCAGGTCGTAATCACTGCCCGTCCCACCGTCAAATGCAACACCATCCTTTTTACCGATAAAATCAATAACCGCGACATCGCCGTTCTTCGCGGCACGCTTTACCTCTTTCTTTTCCGAAAAGCCCTCGCGCATACGCTCGATGATATCGTCAACTTCCTTAGCAGCAACGCTCACCTTTGCCTTGACGGCTTTAAGTTTTTTGTAGTCGCCTAGCTTTACCTTTGGCAGAATCTCTGCCTCGGCCGTAAATTCCAGCTCGCTACCTGGAACATATTTCTTGATTTCTACTGCCGGACGATCAAGTGCTTGGATTCCTTCACTAAGATAGGCATCGGCAACCGCTTTCGAGAGAGCATCCTCGAGTGTCTGTTGGCCCAATGCATTTGGATCAACGTGCTTTGCAGCAACACTAACAGGGACTTTCCCTTTGCGAAAGCCTGGTGCTTTTATGTCTTTAGCGAGTTTTGCAAGAGCAACCTGCTCGGCTGCTGCCAACTCTTCTTTGCCGAGGCTAATTGTCAGCTCGACTTTGGTGTCAGATAGGTGTTTAACGGTGGTTTTCATACTCGCCAAAGTATAACAGATGAGGAGTTCCTCTTCAAACCACGAGCGTAACACGCAATTAATCTGCTATCTCAGCCGTATAATTTACTCAAACAAATCATCAAGCTCGTCGACGTGTTTTCGTCGGCGATCTTTTACACCTGTCACAATGCGCTCAAAGCTCAGTTTTTGCTCCTCCGAAGAAGCGACATCCTTAAATGGATAGATTTCTTTCTTTAGTTCATCTTCACCGACAAAGACCATAAAAGGAACTGCCTTCTTAATTGCCGTCTTGATCTGCTTATCCAGCTTGCGCCCGCTAATATCTAATTCGACATTGACCCCTTCGGCACGTAATCTCCCGGCAAATTCCATTGCACCCTTCAAGGCGTCCTCTAATACCACAATGTATACTTCTGTCGTTGACGGGAGTTTCGGCAACAGGTTGTGCGCCTCTAGAAATAACTCCGTCATCGTATAACCGGGGGCAAACCCGACAGCAGAGATTGGTTCGGCCCCGAAAAGTCCAACCAGCCCATCATAGCGACCACCACCAAAGAGTGAACGCTTGTTTTCTGGGTGCATATCAAAGAATTCAAAGACAGTTCCAGTGTAGTAATCAAAGCCGCGCATAAGGGTAATGTCAAAGATAGCATTTTTAATCCCGACACGCTCTAGAATAGTAAAGAGCTCTTGGACCTCCCTTACAGCGCTACTTCCGCGAATTTCCTCAGGAAGTTCGCCCATACTTTTTGCTGAAAGAAGTGCGGAAATTTTCGCCAGCCCATTTGGAGCAGCCGCCTCGCCAAAGATGTCGATGGCCTGATCGCGAAAATCTTCATTACTGATCTTTCCCCGTCGATCAAACAGACGGATCATTAACTGTGCCTGAATCGCATCCAGACCGAGGTACTGTGCCATCATGAAATTAATTAGTTTGCGATTGTTGATTTTGATGATATACATGTCATCTTTGGCACCAAATTCGGTCATAATCTGCGCACCTAGAGAAATGATCTCGGCTTCGGCCAGCGCACCCTCGGCCCCAAAGATATCTGCATTTAGTTGCCAAAACTCTCGCTCGCGGCCACGCTGCGGACGCTCGTAGCGCATAAAATTGGCAATCGAAAACCACCGTGCAGGATAAGGCAATTCCTGACGTTTCGCCGCAATCATTCGGCTGACGCTCGGCGTCATCTCAGGGCGAATAGCCACTGTACGATCCCCACGATCAATAAAAGCATACGTCTGCTCACCAGCGAGTTCCTGACCAGATTTTGCCGTATAGACATCGAGTAATTCGAGCATCGGCGCCCCATACTCCTCGTACCCATATCGCATTACGACACGCTTCCACGTATCAAAAATGTAGTTTTGTATACGCTTATCAGCCGGGTAATAGTCCCGGGTACCTTTATAGGATTGAGAGGATAGCGTACTCATTAGGGTAATTGTTGCATTTTTTGCTTCATTTTGCAAGGATAAGCACTTTTATTCTTCTCTACATACGAAAAGAAGCTCGTGGACGAGCTCTAGTGAAACATCGTCCACAAGCTTCTTTCCACGAGCTTGCGCTCATCTGGGACTGTGATCGCAACCCAGGGTAGCCCGGAGCTGCCGTGCTCCGACAGGCGTGGATGTCACGAAGAATTCCCCGTTGACACATCCGACCTGCACGTCGTTGTTCGTGATGACCTGGAAGTCAACCCAGATCATCCTGCCCTTTGAGTTCCGCACAGCCACATTGCCAGTACTGCCCTCGCCCACGACATCGCCATCGAAGTTGTACGACATCTCCTCGTAGAAGTCGCGGCCGGTCGGAGGTTCGAACTCCAAGCGTCGCAACTCGTCGACGATAGGCTGAACCTTCCTGGAGAATTGCTCGTGAAGCTGGGCTTCGTACACCTCTCGCTGGGCAAGCGCGGTGTTCGTCAACCCATTGACGTAGAGGAAGCCCCCGACAAACGCAATGGCAAGCACAGCCATCACTGCCGCCCATCCAGGTCGCCGCCTCCTCTTGCACTCAAGCGCGAGCGCGGCCGCAATGATTGCGAGGATGAGTGAAAAGACGATCAGGGCCGCCAGCCAACCCACATATTCTCGCAGCATTTTCCCACCTCATTCCATGCTCGTGATTTTTTGGGCTTAAGCCACACTATATACTTAACTTGACATAATTACAATCTAGAGGACGTGTTGCTTCATCCACGCGTACATCACGATTCCCGCCGCAACTCCGACGTTAATCGAGCGAGTACTGCCAAACTGTTCGATCATGACCATTTTTTCTGCCGCCTGCTGCATTTCCGGACTCAGACCTGGACCCTCACCGCCAAACACCAACACCGCCTTCTTCGGCAATTCGATCTGCGATAACGGCAGCGCCCCTTCAAGATTATCGACGGCAATGATATGCCTCCCTTGAACAGTCTCGGCAAATTCAGACACCGAGCTATGGTATTCCAGGTGAAGATATTTATCCGTCACCATTGCCCCACGTTTATTCCACTGTCGGCTCCCGATGATGTGCACTTTTTGCACATTAAACGCATTGGCCGTCCTCACAATCGTCCCCATGTTAAAATCCCGCTGGAGGTTTTCAATAGCAATTTCCAGCTCAACTCGAGTCTGATCCAGGTCACCCCTAATGGCATCAACTGGCCAGTTGCGATACTTATCGACGACGTTGCGTCGATCTTCTTGTTCACTCATCTCTTTATTTTACCCTACCAAGACAAAACACCGGCAAAATACCGGTGTCATGTCATGGTACGCGAGAAAGGACTTGAACCTTCACGCCCGGAGGCACTAGCTCCTAAGGCTAGCGTGTCTACCAATTCCACCACTCGCGCTTACTACGGTTGATTATACCAGATAAGTAACATGAGATAAAGCTGTAATTTGATCAGGCTTATGCTATCATAGGGGCAATGAAGAGTTTGGGGAACAAGGTATGAGCAAGGTTGCCACGTATCTACAAGAGCACATCCAGGGTGAAGTTTCGACAAATGCCGAAGTGCTGACAGCACTTTCAACAGACGGTAGCATTCTCACCATCGCGCCCGAGATCGCTGTATATCCTCGAGTGACCAGCGACATCCGTAAGGTTACACGATTCGCCTGGCAATTAGCCGAGAAAGGCCATATCCTCCCAATAACCGCACGCGGCATGGGTACCGACCAAACCGGAGGTGCTATCGGAAAAGGCATTACTGTTATTCTGCCCGCTCACATGAATCGCATCTTTGAACTCGATGCCAAGCAAAAACTTATTCGCCTCCAGCCAGGGGTGCAAGCAAAAGCTGTCAATGATGCACTTCTCCTCCATGGACAATCTATTCAACCTCTGACAGGTGCAAATGGGACCGTAGGGGGTGCTGTTGCCAAAGATTCAAGCGCTCCTACCTCTGGGAAATATGGTTCGATAAAAACCTGGGTTGGCCAGCTAGAAGTGGTGCTCGCTAACGGCGACATCCTTCAGACTGAACGAATCAACAAGCGGGAATTAAATCGTCGGAAGGGACTACAGACTTTTGAGGGCGAGATCTATCGTGCACTGGATGGACTCATTACCGACCACCAACAGCTCATCAACGAGAAAATCGCTTCAGATATTCGGGACAATACGGGTTACTCGGCCATCGCCGAAGTTAAACAAAAGGACGGCTCGTTTGACCTTACGCCCTTATTCCTGGGAAGCCAGGGAACACTGGGCATTATCTCAGAGATGATTCTAAAGACAGACTTCAGAAGCGCGCATCAAGGCGTGGCTGTTTTATCTTTTGCTTCGGGTGAAGCTGCACGTGACGCGGCCGACCAACTTCGCAGTTTAGAGCCTACCTACCTGGAATATTTCGATGGCGGCTTCTTTGAAGTTGCTGCGACCGCAGGCAAATCGTACGATTTTTACAAGCAAAGTGATTTTATTCCTCAAGCAGTACTTTTGATCGGGTTTGATGATTTTAGTGAACGTCATAATCTTAAGAAACTCAAAAAAATCGAAAAACTATTTTCTACTGAAGGTGTCCAGGTTATCGGTGCCGTTGGAGAAGACGCCGATGAACTTCTTGCCATCCGCAAGGTCACCTCATACGTTGCCATGCCTAGCACAAAGGGCACGTCAGCACCTCCATTATTCGATGGAGCATACCTCCCGGCCGAGCGTTTCGAAGATTTTGTGGCAACCGTTCAGGCACTCGGAACCAAGCACAGTACGACGCTTCCTATTCATTACCGCGCCCTAGAGAATTTGGTATTTATTCGCCCCATCCTTCATCTTCATAAGGTGGGCGACAAGCAAAAGATTTTCAAGATGCTGGACGAATATGCAACCCTCATAGATCAATATGGTGGCCACCTGGTCGGCGATGGAGGCGAGGGTCGTGTGAAGGCTACTTTTGCGTACAAGCATCTCGACCAAGATGTATTAGATCTATTTACATCAATTAAAGCTACCTTCGATCCATATGGCATTCTTAATCCCGGTGTGAAGCAGTCTACAGAAATTCGACAACTTGTATCACAATTACGCCCAGATTACACCCCAGCTTTGGCTACTACTTGCCCGCCCCATTTCTAACTTGAATAACCCTCTTCGAAAAGGTATCATAGCTAAAGCACGCGCGAGTGGCGGAATTGGTAGACGCGCTAGCTTCAGGTGCTAGTGCCCGTTAGGGCGTGGAGGTTCAAGTCCTCTCTCGCGTACCAAAGTAAAAACCCGGATAGAACCGGGTTTTTACTTTGGTACGTGTTATTCTGTGTTCAAATATTCAATAGGTGAATCCTACATCAGGAGGGGCAGCGAGTGCACACCCCTCCTGATGTTGGACGACGTTCGTCAACGGCTTTACACCGGACTACTAGCCGCCATCAATCCCCTTTTCGGGGATCGGGAACCGGGTCGGCATTCTCGGGCTTTGGCAAGCCAGAGTCATCGGCCCAGTCGCCATCGTCTTCATCCTCCGGTTTGGGAGGTGTAGGACCTGGCATGATCCGTCCTTCCCGTCGCAACAAATAGGACCGGGAACGAAGCGCCTATGAGCGCTTCGGCAGGCCCGAGTCGTCACGCCAGTCTCCTTCGTCCTCCATGTCCGGAGGGATGGGAGCCGGATCGATGTTCATTGTTTCCTCCTCGCGCGACACATAACAGGCGTATGCTTTTTATATCATACACCAGCTATAATGATTATGCAAGTAACATAATCTTGGGCCGTAATAGTCAACCCTGTATAAAAATGATCGCATAGCAAAAAGAGATCTTCATTGATCTCTTTTTGCGTGTTCAATAAATTTAAAAACGCCCTAGGCGTTCTCTCGACGGTAGAAGGTGAGATATGCATTCCCATAACTACGATTGTCCACCACAACAACTCCGGTTTTGGTTGGTACCTCACCCCTACCTGGGTGTGATAATACCATAAGTCCATTCGGTTTTAACAGTCCAAATAATTTCGAAGCTGTGGAAAACTGTGGATCGTGATAGGGTGGATCTACAAAAATAATATCGTACCATTCATCATCTCGGGTGTTGAGCCAGTTAACGATAGATGTCCGAATCACCGTCGCTTGTTCTTCGGCGCCAAGTGTTGTGATATTCTTTGCCAGAATCTTCTGGGCTACCCTATCCCGCTCTACGAACGTCGCATGGCGCGCGCCGCGACTAAGCCCCTCCAGGCCCACTGCACCAGTTCCGGCAAATACATCGAGGATATCTGCCCCCACAATTTCCTCACCAATACTATTAAACAACGCGTTGCGGACACGTTCGCTCATCGGGTGTGTCCGATTATTGTCAGGTGCCTCGATCTTACGACCACCAAACCTGCCACTAATGATACGGATGTTCACCCACTACTCCTTAGACTTTAAGATCGCTTGATACCAGGCGAGTGTCACGCACTTTATGATCAAAGGTATCAATGTCTCACGAGTTTCGGTCGCCATTTTATGCGTCCAACCCGTTCGACTGAATTCCTTGTACATATCCATGTCGGCAATTTGATGGAGCATGGTGTAAAAGGTTGGTTCAAACCCTTCGGACTTAACCTTTGCGTATTCTTCGTTCGAGGGGAAGGCGCTATCAAACCGTAGTGGCGCAATAGTCGTCGCCACCCCCAATTCAAATGCCAAGTGTGTCGTCATTACGCCCTTGGCACCCCAGTATTCCCAGTTATTACGGAGCTGATGACGCCTCGTTTTGCCGGGCAGTACCAGCTTGTCTTTTGTGGATATTCTTGTCTCTAGTCCCTCGCCATTTCGCAGCTCTTCCAGTTTTGCCTCGAGCGGATAATGGTGTGCGGGCGTCAGGCCATCGACAATCGCGTGTGCCATCCAGGCCGCCTCGAACGCGACTCGCTCCGTGTTCCTCTCCTTCAAGGCAATGGCCATATTATGGATATGATCATTAATCATGATGACGATCGCCTGGTCGTCAGGGTTAGTAGGATCGATATAGTGCCAAGGTTCATCGACTGCTGGGCTTTTTCTTTTTACACCATCAGGACCATTTAGGCCTTCAAAATGCAAGATTTGATGGAGTGAAGGAAAAGGAGTACCAGAATTGATATGTTTCTGGATATGGCGAAAAGCAACGCGATCAATCTTTTGATGCACGCCCATGACACGACCAGACTTCGTCCGAAAAGTTGTTCCAGAATACATATTACTAATTTAATGTTGTCAGCCGCTGATATTGTTCCACCTGCGCAGCCAATTGCTTATATTGTAACAGATCCTCCCCGCGCTCGACGAACAACTTGGCTTGTTTCTGAGCACGCGCGATCAATTTTGTATCCGATAATGTTGCGATTTGCAGATTGAGCGCTCCGTGCTGTGAACGGCCGTAAATTTCACCAGGTCCTCGAAGCTGCAGATCGACTTCCGCTAGATAGAACCCATCGTTAGAGCGCTCGATATGACGCAGTCGCTCACTTGACTTTGAACTATCGCTCGTCACAAGATAGCAATAGCTTTGATGGGACGACCGCCCTACGCGTCCCCGTAGCTGATGTAGCTGACTGAGGCCAAAACGGTCAGCGTCCTCGATCATCAT
>CBIFWO010000030.1:0-6057 GCA_966186595.1 uncultured bacterium
GACGCGGCCCTCTCACGGCTGAAACACGGGTTCGATTCCCGTAGGGGTCACCATTGCTTATATTTCAAGGACTTAGCGCGATTGCGGTCCTGAAAATCTCACAGTTTTATCTCACGATATTTTGGTGGCACTTACTCGCTTTGAAGCCAATAGTCTGTGCCAGCTTCCCGACCATCAACCATCTTGCGCGTTCATCCCGTTGGTCGTTACAAAAATGGAATGAGCGCGTTGTCTTTAATCGGTAATCTGATCCGTATCTTGCGCCGAGAGTCGGCCGACCACCCTTTGATGGCGGAGGCTGTTGAAGCTCAGTCGGGGCTGTTGGCAGCGCTTTGCTGGGACGATCCAGCACATATAGCTAGAGCCTCCGAGCGAATGGCAAACGGTATAGAAGATTGGGTTGGATATCGGGGCGAATCACTCGGTCGCTATATCCGGGAGCCTTGGCTTTCCGCGTGGCGTAAGACTTGCCACAATGCCTTGCTGGAAGCCCACAGGGATACGATTAGCCTATCTCACCTGTAAGGTGCTGTATAGCAGGACTTCAAAGTCAGAGCCTGCATCCCGCTGGCCCGCGCCCTTCGTTACCAAAGCTAAATGATTTGCGTGGGTTGGATATCATCAGTAGGGTAACGGATGATGGTAGCGCTTCGTATATTCTATGTGATTTTGGCAACTCTAGCGACCTTAGCGGTCTGCGTGCTGGCCTTCTATGCGTTATATAGCCTGTTGATCGCAGCTCCCTCGAAGAGTGCTGTAGCTGTCGACTTTAATTCTATACTAACTGTGCTTTTGACGACCGTAAGCGTCATTTTCACCGTCTGTGCCATCGTGCTGGCAGTGCTTGGACTTATCGGTTTCCGTAACCTCAAACGAGATGCCGGCAAGTTCGCAGAAACACAGGCGCTCTTAGAAATAGCTAAGGCTTTTGGCCCATCGGGCAGCGGCACAAACCGCATTGAGCAGCACATGCTCGAAGAAAACGGCTCTCATCGCCAATTTGTCGAAAGGCGCATCCGTCTCGAAGTAATTTCACTTCTTCCCTTGATAGCGGGCCGTATCAACGCCGATGCCTTGCGCTTGTCACTTGATGAACCCACTGATGAAGGTGATGTGGACTGATGCAAGTCATAGTCCCCTCCGATGATCCTGCGAAGGATTTATGGTCCCGCGTCAATCAAGCCGACCTATCAAAAATATGGCACTTGTTTGATAACGTTCCTGTTCCAGTAGGTAGAGTGGCAGACGAACTTAATATCAGTGTAGTCAGCATAACATTACCCACAGAGATATCGGGCCTTATCAAACGACTTGATGATGGTTCGTATGAGATACAGATCAATAATACTGACGTAGCAGTCCGTCAGCGTTTTACGGTGTGTCATGAGATAGCTCACTATCTTCTACATCGTGATCTTATAGATCACGTTGGGATAACAGATACAATTTTGTATCGCTCTAGACTCAGCAATAAGCAGGAGGCCGAGGCCAACAAACTTGGTGCGGCAATTCTCCTTCCTTGGTCCAAGGTATTAGCATGGCACCAAAGCCGATTTCAGACACAGCCTCAAAAGGCAAATATCGATGAATTAGCGGCAGCTTTTCGCGCATCGAGTCTTGCCGCAGGTTTCCGACTAGGCATTTAGCGATGACGGAATTTACAAAGCGATATTACCCAACGGTGTGCATCCGACGCGCTGAGATGAAGGCTCTTGAAAATTTGCCTTCCTCCGAAAAGTCAAAGATGCTGCCCGTTGTCCTACTTGCGCCTTGGTTAAATTCGATCGAGTTCGATAACACCTTTCGCATAATCGAACGAAGCATAGGCAGCGGTCCTGTAATCGTTGATATTGATCGCTATTTTGAGAGCGATTCCACCTTACCGTCCCGGCAGTATTATCGTGAGTTAATTGATCCTCTCACTGGACCTGATAAATGGATCGATTTAATAAAATCCCGATCTAATTATATCCCCTGCATCCAAATCGCAAATATATCGGAAGATCTTATTTCGAAGCAGATATTATCTGCTAAGAATTTAGGTCGCGGGTTTGTATTTAGAATAGAATTAAGCAGAGTATTTAATTTAGATACAATTTTCAAATTTATAGAAGAAAATAAAGACGATAATGTATTAACGATTTTTGATTACGGATATAATGACAAAAAAGAATTGATAGAACTACAATTGAGCCAGTTAATCGACAGGCTTCTTGGAATATCTGTTGAATCAAAGTTTGTGATATCGGGAACGAACTTCCCGAACCAATTTTCTGCGTTCGATAATTTTGCTGCGTCTGAGGCAATTTATTCAAGAACGATTTATAATAATCTTTCTCGAAAGTATGGCAACTACAGCTTCTATTATGGTGATTGGGCTAGCACTAAACCCCGCTCCTATGATGGCGGAGGAACCCCGATACCTCGAATAGATTTCCCCACGGCGAACAGCTGGATCATCGCCAGATCAAAGGAAGATGGATGGGATTTCCAAACCGCTGCGGAGAGAATCCTGCGGTTACCTGAATGGAATAGTCGGCCTATCGTCTGGGGAACGGGAATGATCGAGAAATCCGCTAAAGGATTGCCGGGTGGAATATCCACCGGGCCACAAGCCATTGCATCAAGGGTGAACATCCACCTTTATTTACAAAACAATTTTGGTGCGCCCCCAGCACCCGAACCCCCTAAGGGTAAATGGATCGACCCCATTTGATTTATACGGCAGCTATAGTGGCGTTCGATGCGGGCTCGCGATATAACCGGCACACTGCTGTTCGGCCCTACCTTAGCAACGCCTAGTCAAACAGCGCATCAATTTCTTCGTCGGTGACGATTGCCGACGACTTATCACTTAAAGCCCTGTAAACGCTTCCACGTCCGATCTTTAGCTTTTTGGCAATGTCGGTCGGCCGGACACCCTCGCCATGGAGGCGGCGCACTTCTTCCATCGGAACAGACGGTTTACGTCCTTTATATACGCCTGCCGCCTTGGCTTTAGTTATGCCTTCCATTTGGCGCTCACGACGGATGGCGGTTTCAAATTGGGCGAATACGCCGAGCATCTGCAAGAATGCCATGCCTGCGGCGGATGAGGTATCAATGGGCTGCTCCGTAGCACGGAGGAAAGCCCCCTTGGCCTTAAGGGCATCAACGATCTTCTCTAGATCAGCAACCGAACGCGCAAGCCTGTCGATCCGAGTCACCATGAGCGTGTCGTTGGTGCGAAGGAAGGCGAGGATGGTATCTAGTTCCTGCCTGCCTACGGTCGTGGTGCCACTCTTCTTTTCTGAACGGATGATCGTGCAGCCAGCATTGCGCAGAGCCGCCTCTTGTATGGAGCAATCCTGATCTTCGGAACTGACTCTGGCATACCCAATGATGTTCGACATGCAATCTGTCCTAATAGACTCTAGATCCTTCCATCTTTAGTGTTCGATAAATCGGAGTCAATCCTATTGGGACATATATTTTGTTCCACGGCGATGTTCGTTATGGCTATACCCAAATAGAACATAGTGGCTCATTTCTTACCACCTGCCCAAATCCCTCTGAAATGGCACGTCACAGGAGCGATCGCCCCTTAGATCGCTGATACAGCTCCCTACCAGCGAGGGCATCCAACGCAGAGGGAATTGGCGTTTCTATGATGCGCTGTTAAGCGGTCGTAATGACAACACTATCCACCTCCTTTGAAGCGATCATTAAGTCGCTCACCGTCCCAACTAATTTTATAGCAGTATTGGGGTTTGGCCTGATCGGGGTCAGCGCCCTGTCGGGTATCGATCTCATGCCGCGGCAAATTATGATGGCAGTAGGCATTCTGCTCATCATCGTTTGCGTTGTCATGATATCCTTCGCGTTTCTTAAATCACCTAGCCTTCTACAATCTGAACGAGTCGCTATCAGCAGCTACGATGGTGAGCTGGCGTTGCGGCAAGCTCAAGAGTTGAAAGAGTTGTCCAACCGGATAATATCGATCGAGAATAAGTTATCCTTTCAGGGACCTCAAGGCGTCGATCTTATTGACACAATAGATAGAAAAATAGCGCATCAAATTCAAAATCATATTGCCGACGATGTAATAGAATTAGCGACCGTTCGACTTGAAGAAAATTTAAGCCGTTCGCGGTCTTTAGATCATGCTAGGGAGGCGTTCGAAACGTCGATTTATAGATTAAAAAGAGAGGTTGATAGGCTGGTTAAAAGCAGCGCCTACAATCTTGCTATCGGTGGAACTATAAGCCTTTCGGGCATATCCGCGCTGACTTACTTTCTAGTTTTTGAGCAAAGCACCCAAGCTTCGACACTGGATTTCGTGGTTCACTACGCGCCTAGACTTGGTCTAGTTATATTAATCGAGGCGTTTTCTTTCTTCTTTCTAAATCTATATCGTTCTTCGCAAGCTGAAATAAAATACACGCAGAATGAACTGACAAATATAGAGCAAAAGTTTGCGGCATTTGAGGTAAGCCGCCTAGTTGACGGTGATGAAGAGATTACATCGGTTGTAAAATCACTTCTTGATACAGAACGAAATTTTGTAATTAAGAAAGGCGAAACTACAATAGAAATAGAAAAAGTTCGGCTTGAATCCAAACATTCTACTGAATCTATTGTTAGAGACATAAGTAGATTTGTCGGTTATAAACTGAAATGAATCCAGTATGCTCATATTAAGATACAGGCTTCGGAAAAATATCTACAAATTAACCCCGTGCGACTTCCGCTCCCTCGTCTCATACTTCGATACAAACCAGCTGATGACGGCCTAACAGCTAGCCAGAAGATTTGAGCCACATTGCGGAAAGGCGTTGCGCTGTGTGCGGTTGTGCTATGCGAATGCCATGCGGGGGAATCGTAATCGGACATGGGCTAACGCTCACCATCGGGAATGGCAGCAGAAGAAGCAGCGCTATAAGCGTAAGCGTCAGTTCGCCGCTACCAAGGCATATGCTCTAGCAATCCTATTATTTGCCGGGACGTTCTACGCGGTCTTCTTCTGGCCTGATCTAAAGGAAAGGCTGGCAGTTATCCTTCCGCCGCCTTCATCGTCGTCCAAATCTGCATCCACCTTTGAATGCCATGTCAGCAGCATAACCGATGGCGACACCATGCGTTGTTCGGATGGCACAAGAGTCCGACTTCACGCGGTGGCTGCAAGAGAGAGTGACGAAACCTGTAGGCCCGGTCATCCTTGTCCTGCTGCTTCTGGTGCTGCCGCCACCGCCATGCTCACGCAGCTAGCCAGCGGGCAAACGCTCCGATGCGAACAGACCGGAACCACTTACAACAGGGTAGCTGCCATCTGCCGCAATGAGCAGGATACGGAAATCAACTGCGCTATGGTGAACAGCGGAACCGCTTTAATATGGCCTAGGTACAATGCAGAGCGGGCAATCTGCGGATAGGTAAGCAGAATGGATCAACAACATGTCCCTTGGGCGGCGGCATCAATGCTGATGAGGCGGTACGGTAGCGACGCACCTATTAAAGTTGCAGAGCGGCTGGGCGAACTTGCCCTAACTGGTGACATGGAGGGCGTAGCGATGTGGAAGAAAATAGCATGGTGCATGGATCAGCTTAGCCACCGCGATCCTCAAGAGGCACAATGATGCGCCGCCCTACGCTGCTGGAAGTTGAATTTATTATTATTGCGGTGCTTACGTTGCCGCCCATGCTTTGGGGCATCGGTTTGGCAGTGGGGCGGGTGTTTGGTTGGCGCTAAGCTGCTGGTCGGATAGCGACCAGTTTTGGTCATTCCGTCGGATGATCCGCGTCCCTGAAACCGGCCATTTATGCGAAAGACAGGCGAAAGGCTGGATGACGAGTCTGGTGGTTAGCTGCCGTTTGGCTTAAACCATCGGCGAAAGAACGCCTGTCGTCCGACCACTCTCGCTCGGTGCTCCGCTGCTGTCTGATTTTGAAAGTCACTACGGCTGTAGCCGATCGCCCATCGGTAAAAAGAGACCAGCATGATAGCGAACATTCCCGCGCCACCAGATCGTGTCCCAACCCGTGGTGTAGGTTCGCCGGCCTAACCATCGCGATCTCCGG
>CBIFWO010000031.1:0-5048 GCA_966186595.1 uncultured bacterium
TATCCGTAGCGGAAGCTGCGGATGGATTACCTCCTTTCTAGGGAGAGTTATGCCAGTAGTACGAGTAATCTACTACTGAAGCTAGGTCGGTCTTGTTGTTGTGATGAGCTTACATAACAACGTTCGTTCCAATTTATTGGAACAAGACTAAGTTCAAAAACACGATAGACCTGACGTTGATATATGCACAGCTAAGTTGTTAAACAGGAAACTCTCCGATGTATGTCGGAGAGTTTTTGGTTGTTATGCCACCATGTTGTTACCGGTTAAAGATCATACCAAAGAACCAGGTAAGGATCATAGCATGGAGGTTGATCATCACAACTACCCCAAGGCCACAAGTAATGAACGCCCATAGTTTGTAGCGCTCATAGCTTCCCATGCCACCACCGAAATTATCCGCGACTTTTTGATGCCATCTTAAAAACGCGACGCCGATCGCAAGAATGATAAGACCGACGAAGAAAGATCCAAGGCTAAATTCGTATTGCATGGTGCTATTATACTCTTGCCACTCCTGATAATCTACGGTAGAATATATAAAGTTCCACATCTGGGGATATAGCTCAGTTGGCTAGAGCACCTGCTTTGCAAGCAGGGGGTCCAGGGTTCGAGTCCCTGTATCTCCACCAGGATAAGGTATCAAGTAATTGATGATTTATCCTGGTTTATGGGGCCAGATCGTACCTTTCATATGGGGTGACTTGGGTGAAAATCCATAGTCACTCCACCAAGTCTTCAATTTATGGCCGCGGGCGCTTAGCTCAGTTGGCTAGAGCATCTCGTTTACACCGAGAGGGTCGGGGGTTCGAGCCCCTCAGCGCCCACCATGAATTGATATAGCAAGAAAGCATCTTCTGAACGTATGGGCGATTAGCTCAGCTGGTTAGAGCGCGTCACTGATAATGACGAGGTCGGAGGTTCAAGTCCCTCATCGCCCACCAGTTCAGGAGATGCTTTTTTGTGTTGGGATGATATAGTACGAGATATGGTTTTATCTGGCGAGGCAATAAAGAAGGGTATCGAAAAAGGTATTATTGGCATCGAGCCGTTTTCGGAGAGTCAAGTAGAGCATGCTCATGTAAATCTACATCTGGGCTCGGTGGACGGGGTGGATGGAAATGAATATATATTGGAATCAAGAGCTTTGTAGTTGCCCATACTCACGAGAAAATTCGACTACCTGCAACTCTTTGCGGTTTAATCGAAGGGAGGTCAAAGCTTGCTCGTCGGGGTGTGTCGGTGGAGCAGTCCTCGAAATTCATCGAGCCTGGCTCTGATGATACAATGGCTCTCGAGATATTTAATGCCAGTGATGTGCCTATTGCACTAAAATTAGGTCAAAAAATCGCTAAAATTATGAAAGTGACCGATGAGATCTAGAAATACAGGTCATGATATACCAGCCAGTGGAGCTTGTATATTATTCTTTGCGATTTCTTCCAAACGAAGTAAGGCAATGGGCGCAGAATCTGGTCATAGCATCCGCAAAAATCAATACTTTCTTTCTTGAATTTTAATTTGAATTGGCCCAGGCCATAGTAGGGGTGGTCCGGGTCGTTCAATTTTGACACAGGAGGGACGCCACAAAGGTCATAAAAATTTGATCTTTCTTGGGCATCTTGAAGTGCTCGCCACTGTACGGCCATGCCGTACCGATTTTTATAAATCGTATCTGGCGTTGATCCCCCGTCTTTGTAGGTACTGGTATTGCCAAAGTGGATAATGAATGCCCCTGCCACTGGTTGGTCATTCTCGTATGCAAAATAAAAGCTGCCATAGCCCATCACGCTAAAATTATGCCAAAAGTTTCGATAGTAGCTATACGGACGTATAAAAGCAGCGCCTTTACCTCTACTGACGGTTTGCATAAGGCCGTACATGACCTTACAGGCTGTTTCTGAAAAGGGCAGGTTTTTTACCACGACAGATTGTTTCTGAGAAATGCGTATATCTCTTCGGGCCTTTGCACCGAGGCTGCCGATAAGGTCGGTAGGCGTATTGAGGTTGAGAATGATCGTAGAGTTGTGGGCCTGGATTGGATTGGTCTTGTAGAGTTTTAACTGTGATAGTTCGTGTTGCGCTTGGAGTGAATTGGGTATTTTAGGTTCGATTTTGATAACGAAGACGCGAAGGCTATTCTGCTTAACGAACTTTTTATTTGCACAGAGGATGGGCTTTATATGCTCAAGAGCAAGGCTCCCTGAGGGTAAGTACCACATATAGCCCAGAACTGGTATGAACTTTTCAAGAAAATAGACGAAAATTTGTGTATTCTTACCTTCATACACCATATATCGGATATTCCATCCAGCCTGCAGCTTTGTTGTAGCATAGGGTATGGATTGAAGAAAACCTGCCTCGTACTCGTTTTTTAAAACGTTATTATCCCAGTTATCGATCTCCTCGGGGCTTGCTTCTCGTAATGTTAGATTGCTCATAATCGTTATACGCTTCGATATGAGATTTTGTTTCGGACAAATTTCTCATAAAACCCTTGCAAAAAACGATGCCGTTCAGTATAGTTATTAGAAGTTAAGCGAATGTTCAAATGAACCTCTGGCGGTGTGTGATGGAAAGCAAATCGTAAGAGGTGTTTTTTATCGCAAAAATAACAACGGATTACCACTTTACAGCATGCGAGGCTCGGTGGTAGACTTGGTAAAGTTTGAGGGCAGACCGAATACATCATGGGCGATGTACGACAGTGTGCTCTCAATGTGAGGACGCAGTAATTTAACAATTCGATGATGTAAGAAAATTTTTTAAAGATTGACGGCAAGTATTTGGTATATACCAATTACTAGTTAAGTCAATGCATAAAAAGGTACTCAAGGGCACAGTAGTGGATGCCTAGACGTATATTACCGATGAAGGACGTGGAAGACTGCGATAAGTCTTGGGGAGCTGTCAACAAGCTTTGATCCAGGAATTTCCGAATGGGGAAACCCAGCATGAGTCATGTCATGTTGTCTCTACCTGAATATATAGGGTAGTTGAACGGGAACCAACTGAACTGAAACATCTTAGTAGGTTGAGGAAAAGAAAGTAAATAACGATACCGAAAGTAGTGGCGAGCGAAATCGGTAGAGCCCAAACCTTACAAGTTTTTGCCTGTTTACAGGTGATAACGGCTGATAGGCCAATGCTTGCAAGGGGTTGTGATATTACACGAGACCAAGTCAGAGAACTGGAATTCATTCCAGGTATCTGATTTGCGACCAGCAGCTATCACTGACTGGATAAGGTAAAAAATCGGCGTGGTTAGCAGAATAGTTTGAATGACTAGCCAAAGAACGTGAAAGCCGCGTACGCGAAAACGACGCTGACCTTATACGTGTTTTATCGAGTAGGGCGGGGCACGAGAAACCCTGTCTGAATCCGGCTGGACCACCAGCCAAGGCTAAATATAATATACGATCGATAGTGAACTAGTACAGCGATGGAAAGGTGAAAAGAACCCCGGGAGGGGAGTGAAATAGATCCTGAAACTCTGTGCCTACAAGGAGTCGGAGCCCTTCGGGGTGACGGCGTGCTTTTTGTAGAACGATCCAGCGAGTTAATTTCAAGTGCAAGGTTAAGTCAAGTGACGGAGCCACAGTGAAAGCGAGCCTGAATAGGGCGAATAAGTACTTGGGATTAGACCCGAAACCGGGTGACCTAACCATGGGCAGGCTGAAGCTGCGGTAATACGCAGTGAAGGGCCGAACCAGGACACGCAGCAAAGTGTTTGGATGACCTGTGGTTAGCGGTGAAATGCCAATCGAACTCGGAGATAGCTGGTTCTCCTCGAAATAGCTTTAGGGCTAGCGTCATGTGGTAGCCAACGGGGGTAGAGCTCTGTAAAGGACTGGGGGGAGCAATCCTACCCACCCTTAACAAACTACGAATACCGTTGGTGGAATCATGGCAGTTAGAACGTCGGGGCTAAGCTCGGCGCTCAAAAGGGAAACAGCCCAGACCATCGTCTAAGGTCCCTAAATTTACACTCAGTGGGAAACAAGGTGAGATTTCTTAAACAGCTAGGATGTTGGCTTAGAAGCAGCCATTCATTTAAAGAGTGCGTAACAGCTCACTAGTCAAGAGATCTTGCGTGGAAAATGTAACGGGGCTAAAGTGTAATACCGAAGACATGGATTGTACGTTTACGTACAGTGGTAGAGGAGCGTTCCTGTCAGCAGTGAAGCAGTATTGGAAAGTATTGTGGAGCGGCAGGAAGTGAGAATGCTGGAATGAGTAACCATAAGATAGGTGAGAATCCTGTCGGCCGTAAGAGCAAGGTTTCCTGAGCCATGGTAATCATCTCAGGGTTAGTCGGGCCTAAGCCGAGGCGCATAGCGTAGGCGATGGACATCAGGTTAATATTCCTGAACCGGTTAAGTTTTGTACACTGTTCACGGGGAAGTAGTCGAAGCGGATTCATGGTATGTATCCGTCCAACTCAGCGGGAACGCGAGAGGAGTGAAAGTTACCCTTCCGGGGTGACGATTTTGACCAAAGCCCTGGCTAGAAAAGCAGATGTACTTACGGACTTAGCCGCCCGTACCGCAAACCAACACAGGTGCTCGAGTCGAGTAGACTCAGGCTTACGAGAGAACCTTCGCTAAGGAACTCGGCAATACAGCGACCGTAACTTCGGGATAAGGTCTGCCCCCACTTCGGTGGATATGAGCCAGTTCAAGCAACTTAGTGAATGGTGGTTAAAAAACGTACAGCGTGAAACGGTAGTAAATCTTGCTACCAGGGAAGCGTTGTATAAGTGAGTACGCCTTTATTCAGTAATGAATATTAGGTGATCAAATCCTTTTTAAACACGAAATTTTTTACTGAGATAGACATGCTTGAGCTGATACCTTCGTATCTAACGATGTGGGGGCCGCAGCAAAAGAGCCCACGGAACTGTTTACCAAAAACACAGGTCTCTGCTAACACGAAAGTGGATGTATAGGGGCTGACTCCTGCCCGGTGCTGGAAGGTTAAGGGGAGAGCTTTTAGGCTTGAACTGAAGCCCCAGTGAACGGCGGCGGTAACTATAACCGTCCTAAGGT
>CBIFWO010000032.1:0-4873 GCA_966186595.1 uncultured bacterium
TAGCCGACAAGCTCGGTACCGTTCAACAGTTTTGTCATTACCCTTTATTCTAACACTGTGGTACAGTAAGGAAAACTGGTAGTGGCTAAAAGAAGGTAGGGGTATGGAAGGATTTTTTGCCCAAACTGAACAAAACCTAGAGGGAATACGGCTCACTCAGGAACAGACTATTGGTCTAGTACTGGTCATCCTCGCAGGTATGGCGATCGTGTCATTGGTCATACATATTATCCTTGCCATCTGTCTAGGAAAGATTTTTAAAAAGGCACGATTGAAGAGTTGGAAGGCTTGGGTGCCTATCTATAACCTCTGGGTGTTTCTAGAGCTTGGCAAACAAAAGAGATATTGGGCTATCTTGGCTCCTATTCCTGCCATTAATCTAATCACGGTGATTTTTATAATAATCGCCCTGCGTCAAATGCAGAAAACTAACTCTCTTTAAGGCCGAAACGCTTCACCGCACGCGCATGCGCCTTTGCTGCCTCGACCTCACGATCTCTTGGTTCGGCAGTGGTAGTGAGATGGTCCAGTAATCGACGTGTCGCTACTGCAACTTCTTTTACCGCCTGGTCAAATGCCGCTTGATTGGTTTGCGATGGTTCGTGGAATCCCGAAACCTTTCTGACGAATTGAAGGGAGGCGGCATGGATCTCCTCATCGTTAGCCGGTGGGTCAAAGTTGAAGAGGATCTTTATATTTCTGCACATTATTGCTTCTCCGTCGGATAGAGATCGAGGATAAAATCGTACGACTGCTTGATCAATTTTCGCAAAATTGCCTCATTCACATCATCCAACCGCTTGATATACAGACACGACTTGCTCGTCTTATGCGGCCCGAGTTGAGACACCAGATCCTGATTTCCAAACCCTTCCATGAGATAGATGGTGAGGTTTGCTTTGCGAGGTGAAAATCCAGCCGCCGGAGCGTCCCCTTCGCGCCCGCTAGCATACTTGTAATGATACGAACCAAAGCCAACAATACTTGAACCCCACATCCGAGGCTGCTCACCCGTTATGTCGGTCATGATACCGAGGAGCTTGTCGCTATCGCGTCGCTTGCCTTCGTCTGGAACCGTAGCCAAGAAAGAAAGCACGTCCTGATCGGTCGGCTGTGTTTTATTTTGGGTATTTGACATCGTTACCTCCTTTCACTCTACGATACCATGATTGTTATTTTGGCATCAGAATAGTACACTGCGACTATGAAGCGTACGTCGAAGATCCACCGAATACATTGGGTACTTTCGGCGTTTATTGTTCTCGCATTTGTGATGGTAATCGCTGCCATTGCCTTCCTCGTTTCGCGCGATTCAGAATGGCGCTATGAGGCAGATCAGTGGATCAAACCTCGTAATGCTCCGGCCTGCGAAGATCCGCTTACTATTGCCGCACCTATGGATATGAAGAGGGCAACCTCAAAATTATATCCTGGTCAAGTTCGTGGCACGGATTTTAAACCACACGGCGGTCTTGCGATAGACGACGCCCCCAATACGCGCGTCGATATTTATGCCATCCGAGATGCCAGCCTCGTTAGGGCATCCTACTACACCGAGAATGGCGTCAATACCTATTTGCTCGATTTTATGGATTCATGCGGCATTATGTATCGATACGACCATCTGGCACACCTAGCACCCCAGCTCGCTAAATATGCGCCACCGCTCCAACCCGACAGCCGAACCGTTGAAATTAAAGAACGGCCATACATACGCAAAGGATCCATCATTGCGACAGCAGTTGGGCAAGAAGGCAATGTTGGATTTGACCTTGGCGTCTATGATTTGAGGAAGCCAAACGAAGCATCGAAAACCGAACAGTATCAGACAGACCAACGACGAATCGAGGATAGAGAGCAGTCGTTTTACGCCGTCTGCTGGTTTGATTTGCTCCCACCTGCAGATAAGGCGATTGTTGACGCCTTGCCATCCAGGTCAAGCTCCCAAGAAGGTACAAGCAGTGACTACTGTCAGATAAAATAATTTCAAATTTAGGCTAGGACCTGCGCCGGGGAGAGACGGTCACCCGCCCTCCCCAGTGGCAGATCGAGGGAACTACGAACCGATGAAGCCTGTCAGGTCAGCCAGAGGAATCGTACTAGAATCGCTGGTCAGCATGTGCTTGACCGTCACCATGCCGCTCTCCGCTTCCTTGGGACCAACAAGCACAACGTACTCGATACCCATCTTGTTGGCGTACGCCAGCTTGTCTCGGACTCCGTTCGGTTCGGTGTAGAGCATGGTCGGCACATCCGCCTGTCGCAGTAGCGCAGCGGCAGCCACTCCCGTAGGAATCTGCCCCTCCTCGACTGGCATCACGACGACTCGCGCGGGGGTCTGCGCAGTCGGCTTGATGATCCCTACCTCTAGCAGCTTGTAGAACAGCCGCGAGAGACCAATGGAGATACCAACGCCCGGAAGTGACCTGGTAGTGTAGGTGCCGGCCAAGTCGTCATAGCGACCACCCGAACAGACACTACCGATCTCCGGGTGGTTGTCGAGGATCGTTTCGTACACCGTTCCGGTGTAATAGTCCAGCCCACGAGCGATCTTGAGGTCAATCTGGAATCGCGACTCCGGCACGCTCATGACTCGAAGGGTCTGGATGAGTGTGGTCAGCTTGGCGATCCCGTCGATCAACTGCGCCGACGATGACTCCAGCTCGCTGAGGTGCGCTAGGATCTCGTCGTTACTACCAGTGATCGCAGTGAACTTCAGAACGTCGTCCACCTGACCATCGGTCAGACCGGCGTCCTTCAGCTCGGCGATCAGCTCACCTTCGGTGATCTTCTCCATCTTGTCGATGATGCGAAGAATGTCACCCGAAACAGCACCGAGACCGATGCTCTCGAAGAACCCGTTCAGAATCCGCCGATCGTTCAGACGAACCGTGAACTCTCCGACGTCGAACTTCTCAAAGATCTCGTTGATGATCACCGGGAACTCGGCATCGATGATCGGACTCTTGCTGCCGATCACATCGATGTCGCACTGCCAAAATTCGTTGAAGCGACCCCTCTGTCGGCGCTCGGCTCGGTGAACCTTGCCGATTGCATAGCGACGGAATGGGAACGTTAACTCGTTCTGGTGCTGAGCAACGAACCGTGCGGTACCGACAGTCAGGTCGTACCGAAGCGTGAACTCAGGTTGTTCGAGCTTCACCTTTCCCACGGCGATACCGCTCTGCTCCTTGTCGCGACCACCCCTCGACAGAACGTGGTAGACCTGCTTGGTTGTTTCACCGCCGTCCTTCGCCAGAAGGACCTCCGTCAACTCGACGGCAGGTGTGTCAACCGGTGAGTACCCAAACTTCTCGTACGTAAGCCGCACGATATCCTTGAGTCGGTTAAACTCCATCTGCTCGTGAGGTAAGTACTCCCCGAAGCCACCCGGGAGACGCGGCTCTACCAACTTTTTCGCCATATTTCCTCTCTCTATCTGCCCATGATTCATCTTCTGTCATTTCACTAGAAGGGGACAGGAGAACCATTCGGCCACATTATGAATTAAACATTACTATTGGCCCCAAGGAACGAGAGGTAATTAAAAGGACCTCCCGCGGTCCCATCCTTATTCCCTAAATGCATTGCTGCACAGGGCACTTGGTACCGGCTCCACGGATTTCCGCGACATCGGCTGTCCTGTTGTACGGTAGAACTTTCCGTAGTGCATTTGACACTCCGCTCGCTCCGGCGTGACTGGAACTCTAACGCTTTATATTTACACGTTTATCGTAACAAATTTATAAGAAACTCGTCAAATTGCCTCGCTACTTACCCCTGTGTGCAAGTACTGTAATCATGAGTGTATCACAAATCTTTCATCGCTATGTGTAAAAGTTCACCACCATACCGATAATCGCAATAGTCCCGAGGCCGGCAATGATATGGAGAATCTTTGAGCTCGACTTACCGGGTCGACCGTTAAGATACCAATCGTAAAACAGAAACGAAGCCACAAAAAAGACACCACAGGCAACAACTTGAACCCATATATTCAATTGAAGCTCTGACCATAGCTTTGAAGTAATAAAGTAAAGAATCAACATGGTCACTGGGGCAAGTATCGCAAGTGTAAGCGAATGATAGATGCCCCACTTACGAAGCAGCCAACGCAGGGTGATCGCTTCTACTACAATCGCAGCACCCACCGCAATCGGGAGAGCCTGAGCAAGACAGAAGAGCAGGCCCACACCGTAGCATTCCCCCTGTATTCTTGGAGCAATCAGACCGTACATCACCCCATAAGCGGTTCCTGCCAAGGCAAGAAATCCGATAGATGCTGCCAAGATATGCGAAGCCTTAGATGCAATCATACCAACACCGCCTCGCCTCTTAAAAGGGCAAACCCTTTTCGCATAGCTTTAAATTCAACATCGTCCGGTCCTTTGCTCTCTGTCGTTGCGTTGCCGAGTTCGTCCTCTGCAAACCATCCGTATTCTGAGTGGTCTTCTGGATGAAGCGTCAGTTCATCGAGCCCACTCGTAAATCTGGCAAAATAGATTACCTCGATTGAATGAGAGCGTTTTATATCGTTGGTATAAGTAAAAACATAGAAAGGATCGCCGACCTCAATCTGCATACCGAATTCTTCATCTATTTCCCTTTTTAAGCCCGCCACCGGATCCTCCCCAAAGTCAATATGACCGCCAGGCAGTTCGTACACACCTGGCAAGAATTTTTTCGTGGCGGCACGCTTTGGAAGAAAAACCTTTTGCACGCCATCGATCTCTAGATGGATGAAAGCGCAGGCCGTGATAACTTGCTGACCTTCAGCGGGTGTTTCACTGTCATGGGAAATATGTGTCATAGCCCCATAATAACAAAAGGACTTCCAAAGAAGTCCTTTTGTAAATAAATTCCTGGAGGGCCA
>CBIFWO010000033.1:0-4650 GCA_966186595.1 uncultured bacterium
GGTACGCCCGGGGCTGGTATGTCGACGTCGATATTATTTAGTTTAGTGGCACGCAGTGATGCTGAATTATCTACATCTCGCCCGGCGGTCTTTTTCTTGCCGTTTAATGTTACTTCGATGGTTGTGGCAGAAAGGGCATTGCCGTTGCCGAGCTCGGTGGTGCTAGAGGGGCTGCTGAAATATTTCACCGAAAAGGAATCGACATTCTGCATAATCTCGGAGTCGTTCGTCTGGCATCTTGTGCTGGGGCTGTAGCCAGGACTGCAGGTATTGCGCTGCCAGGGTGTGGCACAGAGAGTATTGTCGTCGATCGTCACGTTGGTGTTGTAATCTGGAAGAATAACACGACGCCACAAAGAACCATTTTTTAGGAAGTAGACGATCTTAGCGATGAAAGGCCGATTATAGGCTTCTTTGGTGCCGCATTCATTTGGCTGACCCGCATAAAAGACAATTTTTCGAGTAGGGTCCGAAGGGTTTTTGCTGGTAGTCAGGCCCCCTAAAATAAGTGTGCTGCTGGCATTGGTAAAGGCGGCGGTCCCAGTGAAATTATTATTACTTCCCTGGGGTGAGGGAAGGGCTTGGGTGGTGACGAGGAACTGTGTGGATAGACGCGTGTCCTGCTCGATCAGATCGAGCGCATCCTGCGTTTCGTAGGTCATATTGTTTTCGTCGCGGGTGACGAGCACATCTGCCGCCATAACCACCATAAGTGCGACAAATCCACTGATCGCAAGGATAACGATAGGGGCAATAATCAGCACCTCGATAAGGGTAAAACCCGTTTGCCTTGACGAAAAGTTAGTTGACGAAAATCGCATGGACGACCTCCTTCTGTGGACTGGCACCATATCTGACCGTCACCTGGATTTTAGTTACATTGAGGGCGCCGTAGGGGCAGCTCACGGCGACAGTAATACTCGGATTACCGAGGCCACTATTGGCGGGAATGGTTGGGGTAGGATTTGGAGTGAAGACAGTGCATGGGTCCGTACTCTGAGGGATATAACGACGGAGGTTGTCATAGGCGATATTGCTCGCCCGAGTGCGCGCCCGCACTTCCCCGCCATCATTAATAACAATAGAGTACAGTTGGTATCCAGTGGCAATAAAAGCGACCGCTATGAAAAGGGTGATGAGTAACTCAACAGCAGAAAAGCCCGATTGAGAGAGCTGCTTTCTCATTGGCGTTTGCTCTTTATTGTACGAAGGACATTATCGGCTTCTGTGCGATAGTAGAGATTAAATCGGACACAGTCGTTACCTGGACAGACAGCTCCCGAGGCGTCGATGGGCTCGTAAATATATTTACTGGTTGTCGTGATTGAATCGATGAAGCTTTGCGTCTCGGCTGGCTGGCAGGCCCAGACACACGAAATATCGAATGAGCCACCGAGTGGAGGGGTAAAGTTGGCGGCGCTAGTTTCAGGAAGAAGATCGGTGAGATATCCTCCAACGATTTGGTTTGGAGTGAAATCTGCGCGGTTAAATCCCAGGGCGTGAAGCATTTCGTTTGTGCCCGGGTATGCTCCCTTTTGTATCCACGTTGAAGTTGCCTTTGGGTTACCATTGTTATATCGCAGTTCTAGGCCACGGGCGATATTTTCCACATCGGTTTTGCGCTCCTCATCTCGTCCGGTGGCCTGGGTTGTCCGCAGAACAATCACAGACAAAACAACTAAAATAACCATGACAGTAATGGTGACAAGAAGCTCGATCAGCGTGAAGCCTGAGTGGCGTTCCATTCTTATAGCATAAGAGGTTTGATGGTTCTAGGCAAGCCTTAGATTTCCAGAGGTTCTTGCTCGATTGTAATCCGGAATTTATCGCGTACGGCCCCGATGATTTCTTCCCGGGCAGCAGCCAGATCGGCGTAACTGTTGGCTGATTCATTGATCAGAACAAGGGCGTTCTTGTCGTGAATGTGCATCCCGTGGATAGTTTTGCCCTTTAATCCTGCCTCTTGGATGAGCCAGCCACTGGGTATCTTGAAGCGGCCATCGGGCATATCGTAGATGGGCATGGCGGGATAGGCTTGTTTGAGGTCGGATAGCTGCCAATCTTCGACGATGGCATTTTTAAAGAAGGATCCGGCATTAGGGAGCACTGCTGGATCAGGAAGCTTGTCGGCACGAATGGCTATCACTGCGTCGCGGACAATTTGCGGTGTAAATAAAGTAATATTATTCGCATCGAAATAATCTTGGACGGCGGCATAGAAGGGTGGTGCTGGTGCGGTTTTATATAGCTGCAATGTAATACTCAAAATGACATATCGCCCCGCGGCGTCGCCTCGAAAGATACTGTGTCGATAGGAAAAGGCGCAGTCGGCATTCTCTAAGGTGACAAATCGATCATTATGAATATCGTAGGCCTCAAGTGAGATAAGCGAATCAGCTATCTCTTGACCATAGGCGCCAATGTTCTGTACGGGCGCTGCACCAGCCGTGCCCGGGATGGCCGAGAGGGCCTCTATGCCGGTAAGATTCATTTCGACAGAGCGCCTTACCACCTCGTCCCATATCTCACCGGCACCCGCCTTGATAACGGCGCGACCTGGCTCGTCCTTTACCACCCCAAAACCGGGGATACGATTGCGGAGCACAAGCCCACTAAAACCTTCATCACGAACAATCAAGTTGCTGCCACCACCCAGGATAAAAAGCGAAAGATTTTGCGACGTTGCATTCCTGCATATCTCGGCAACTTCCTCGGGCGTGTGGGCATCGGCCATAAAGCGAGCGTTCCCTCCAAGGTGCATCGTCGTGTAATTTTTCAGCGGAATGTTAGTGTGAACGTCCATTTAGTTGAATTATAGCATCATCCTCCATATTAATATGGTGTAACATTCTCGGTATAATCTGTTATACTGTGTATGATATGCACCCGTAGCTCAGTGGATAGAGCACTGGTCTTCGGAACCAGGTGTCGTACGTTCGAATCGTACCGGGTGTACCATTTTGGATTTTATTTATGGAAAAAGATCAAACCCTCAACCAGCAATTGGCTGCCAATCTTCGCTCAGCCAAGAACCGCCAGGCACACCTGGATACTGAGCGTAATGCCGAGGAGAAGGTGCATGTTGTTGGAGCTGGTGCAACGATTACGGCGGGGTATGAACAGCTTCGCAATGCGGCCGAACACGCCGAAGAAAATGTGCTGCTACAGAGGGCAATCCGCCGTTTCTACCGTCGTCTTTTCTTGCCGCGTGATCGAAAACTAATCGAATCAAGCGGGGATGAACTTATTACCGAGCTGACTCTTGCTGGCTACCTGCCAAATGATACAATTCCTCGCTCATATATCGACAAGATCGGGAAGGCCGCGGCCGAATATTTTGACGTTTACATGTCGCTTGACTGGCGTAATAAGCACCGTGATCGGTGGACACTTGATGTGCTTTCCGTCGAGATCGAGGATATGTTTAATAGCTATGCCAAGCAAGACGCATTTATTGAGTTTTCGTACGGCTATTTCCTTGATTACTTTAAAGAGGCTGGCCACAAAAAGATCGATAATCATGATGTTGCTGTTTTTATCGCGGTTCATAAGGCATTACTAAAGACCGACCCTGCACGTATTCGTTGGATTTTACTCCATCGCTACCAACAGTCGCCAAAGGATTTTGGTTCTTACACCAAGACGAATGAACTGATCGATAGTCTGATGGAAGACGATGAGACTGATCGTCTGTTTCGGATTATCAATCGTCAGGGTGCGACGTTTCGGATTTTATGGCAGATGGTGGAATCTGAGGAGGACCTGGAAACGGTGCTCACTTCCCGTGAACGATTCCTGTCTGCTTATGAAGCACAGATAGAGACGACCTACGCTGCAGTCGGCAAAAAGATCCGTAAAGGTATTATCAAGAGTGTTATTTTCCTCTTTATCACCAAAACTTTGATTGGTGTATTGATTGAAGTCCCATATGATATTTTGCTTCACGGTTCGATCGTTTGGTTGCCACTCGTGATCAACCTTCTCTTCCCGCCGCTTTATATGATTCTCCTCAGCAATACCTTACTTCTTCCTGGTAGGGCAAATACCGAAGCACTTGTTGATAAGGTTGATGCGTTACTTTATGGCACATCGGACAAGGCGATCGTTTCCTCTCGTCATCGCGTTGGAACATATGGCTGGCCGTATCGAATCGCCTACGCGCTATTTATTTTGCTGGTTGTAGGATCGGCGACGTGGGGACTTTACAGTCTTGGCTTTAGTCCGCTGCACCTGGGTATCTTCCTCATCTTCCTCTCCACTGCGAGCTTCCTTGGCTTCTCGTTGTCGCGTTTAGTGCGCGAAGTCGAGGCAATTGATGGCTACCAAGGCGGTGTGACGATGATTCGTGATTTCCTTTACATGCCGTTTGTGATCATTGGCCGTTGGATCAGCGAAAAATATGCTAAAATCAACCTCGTTGCACAGATCCTGGACATGGTGATCGAATTGCCGCTAAAGACAATCCTGCGCCTTGTCAGGCAATGGGGTGCGTTTATTAGCAGCAAAAAAGACGAACTTTGATCGCCGGGATATTTACAAATAACACTTTATTTGCTATAGTTTTTAAAGCTGTGGGCCATTAGCTCAGCTGGTTAGAGCACCTGCCTCTTAAGCAGGGTGTCCTGAGTTCAAGTCTCAGATGGCCCTCCA
>CBIFWO010000034.1:0-4154 GCA_966186595.1 uncultured bacterium
GAATCGGCGATGTGACGGAGGTGTCTGGCGGCGTCACTAACACTAATCGAGCGAAAATTAAAGCGCTGCGTACGACTGATAATGGTAGCCGGTAGCTTGTCGCTATCAGTGGTTGCCAGGATGAAAACGGCATGCTCAGGCGGCTCCTCCAGTGTTTTTAAGAGGGCGTTGAACGCAGCCTTGGACAGCATATGAACCTCGTCAATAATGTAGATCTTTTTTGCAGCGGATACGGGTGTGATCTGGACTTTTTCGCGCAGTTCCCTGACGTCCTCGACGCCGTTATTGCTTGCCGCATCAATTTCGATAATATCGAGATGTGATGATTCCTCGTGATAGGGCAGCTTGTTAATTTCGTGTGCTAAGATTCGAGCAATTGACGTTTTGCCAACCCCGCGCGGGCCCGTCAAAAGATAGGCATGCGCGATAATCCCCCGTGCAAGCGATCGCGCTAAAATATCAGTCACGTGCGACTGACCAACAATCTCGTCAAGCGATTTGCTGCGGTATTTGCGATATAACGCCATGGACATGGCTGACTCCCTCTCTTTTCTATTTCTATTGTACGGCTTTATTTAGTTTTGTGTTGTTGTATTTTCGGTCCTTTTAGAAAAGAGAGATCTGGCGGGCTGGCAGAATTATTGGCTCAAGTTCGTACGAGAGATAAAGTTTGTAGCCAACATATTTTTTCATTGGTAAGAAAACAGGAGTATCCTGCTGGTCAAAGAAGAAGAGCGACCCAAGTGCGCCGATCATTGTGCCGGAGGTCCGATTGAGCGGCGTGCAGTCGAAGCTCTCTGAAAGCCTTGGTACGGCTTTGGGAAAGTAATAACTGTCGAGATGAACGGGCTTGCTACTGGCGAATTGCTTACCCAGAATTTCTTCTATTGATAATTTGGTTGCAAGAAGCTCACTGGCGCCTGTTTCAAAGTCGTACGACTCGTTGAGTAATTCGATCTTTTTGCGTAGCTGGATTGTCTCGGCGATACCAGGCAGTGTGGCAATCTGGGCTTCATATTGCCTGGCGATGTGTGCAGTCGGAAATGTTGCTAAGATGATCGCAGTTCGAGCACCCTGCTCGAGTAGCCGGCTGTGATCTCTGGCAGCGTGGGAGATGCCAACTTTGGTAATATTTTTGCCAAAGTGTGCAAGGTAAAGAAAGTGTGGTTCAAGATTTCGCTCCTCCTGTTGCTTTGAGACGGTCGTAGCATGATAAAAAGCCGGATTGAAACCAGTTCTATTCTGGCAGGCGGGACATTGTTCGTATTTTTTATCGACGATGTGCTGATCTGGACAAGGATATTGCTCGCTTGTTTTGAGGTCACGCCATCCGTTGCAATAGCGCGATTCAAGATCAAAATGAAGTGCGAGTGTTTGGTGAAGCGGTGTGAAGTGAGTAAATTGGGTGCCCTTCTGTAGCGAAAGAAAAGGCTGCCTCTCCTTTGAGAAACCGACGCTTGTCAGCAAATACTCCCCCGCCTCAGGCATGGAGGCTAAAGCGCTGCTTCAACGGCTGCCCAAGTTGCGTCCGGATTATCCTCTGGAACAATGATAGTGACTTGATCACCTTCGCTCAGGCGGAAGTATGTCACACTGGCGAGGAGAATGCGGTATTCGCGTCCATTGGTTTCAACGTAGTAAACGCCGTCGTGCTGTACCAGGGTGCCGATGATCTGGCGTCGCCCAACGGGGCCGATTTGCTTGTATACAAATCCGCCATCGTCAGCGATGGTGAGCTTTAGGATGTCACCTTCGACCAGTTTGGATTTGCTGGCGTAGTTGGCGGGAACGGGATAGCTCTTGCCGTCAGGTCCGATCATGACCTGCCCGTCAAAAACACCTTCAACGACTTTTCCGCTTACTTCTTCTTGGCTGCTCTTAGGTGTGACGACATGGCCGTCGTCGCCAATGATGCTAATCAATAATTCCTTGGCTGCTGCCAAATTAGTCTCGGCTTCTTGGATCAGGGATCGAAGCCGCTTTACTTGTTTTTCTGGTAATTCAGACATGGTAACTCGCAATTTCCTTTGTCTATTTTGGTATGGTATCACCCCATATATAACAGCCACCACTGCATATGTCAATAAGTAGTAGCGAAGAGGCTTGACTGAGTACAAAGAATATGATAATTTGCATACACTGCACAGCGGGGAGACTTGCTGCGGCAAGCACCCTGCACGATCGAAGGAGGCAGTAAATGCGCAAAGCTGAGGTGGTTTTCTGGAAGGTTGTTCACGCCCGGCATCGTGCGCTGGCAGAGCAGATCCTGGGGATCATCCCGGAGCTGCGAGCTGAGGTGGCGCGGGAGATGCGAACGATCCTCGACTCGGGGGTCTGGAGCGAACTACAGGATCCTAGCGAGCGTCACCTGGGTGAGGGCGTCTCGGTTAAGGTCACGGTGAAGGACAGGGGGGACTGGCTCGAACTGCATGTCAAGTGGCCCAGCAATGGTGGGCGAGAGCTGCTGTACGCACTTCTCGTTGGGAGTAGAACCGCCGTTGGTGCCTTTTCGCCCCGTGACAACAGCTACGGCAAGTACCTCACCTGCTGCATCGACGGCCCCGACGATGAACTCGTCTGTGAGTACAGAGATCTGAAGCGTTCGGCTGGAAGGAAGTCCCATAGGGGCGACAAGTGAGAGCACCCGGTGCGCACCCTACGCTTCCTCGTCGACGAAGTGTAGGGTGCGCACAACAAAGAAGCTGATACTTTTATGGTATTGGCTTTTTTGTTGTATACCCGCCTCTAACTACTGAGTACCCATGCCTGCCAATTGTTTGGCGCGTACATACCATTCGAAACAAGTGCCATTCCCTGGTTGGTGCATAAACTTGCCGTAAAGCTTGCCTCAGTAAGCGAGTGAGTTACGAACCCATCTTGTGTCATCACGAAAATTGCTCCTGATTTACTTTCGGCGATCAGTTTGTATGATTGATACGCATCAGCACCGGTATTATCGATGCAATAGACCAAGTTGAGATTCATGGTAGTTTTATACGATGATTTGGAGGCTTTGACCCCGAGTGTGTTAAGCGCCGCGAGATCCGGCGGGAATGCATTAGTGTTGTTCGGATTAACACGATACGATTCAAATAGTCCAGACATTGCTTCTAGGTCTGATTGGACGGCGGCATCGTAGGCCTTCTTCTGAATACCGTTATAGCTTATGATAACAATCGTTGCCAAGATGGCGATTGTGGCAATAACGATGATTATTTCGGCGACAGTAAAGCCTTTTTGACGCATGTGATCTCGCTTATGATTACTCCCGATAGCGTAGCAGTTTCAAAGACGAGAATCAAACAGACGGCTCGTTTTCCACATTAAAAACAGGGATAAACATAAAAGTGTTGTCATTTTTATACATAAGAAAACACCGCCATGATCAGCGGTGCTTTCTGGGTTAACAATCGGTCGAATGTTGAAATTAGCTAAGCTCGACGGTTGCGCCAGCTTCTTCAAGCTGCTTCTTTGCAGCTTCTGCTTCGTCCTTAGAGACTTTTTCCTTGACTGGTGCTGGTGCACCGTCAACGATAGCCTTTGCCTCGCCGAGGCCAAGACCGGTGATTTCCTTAACTGCCTTGATGACAGCAACTTTCTGAGCACCTGCATCCTTAAGGGTTACAGTAAACTCAGACTTCTCGTCTTCTGCAGCAGCGCCAGCGCCGTCAGCAGGAGCGGCAGCGACAACAGCAGCGGCAGCAGCTGGTTCGATACCGTATTCGTCCTTGAGGACATTCTTTAGCTCGTTTACTTCGAGCACAGTAAGCTTAGTAAGCTCTTCTGCAAGTTTCTTTACATCAGCCATGATAGACTCCTTGTATTCAATTTATTAACTAGTAGCTTTGGCTTCAACACCGTCAAGCAGTGCATGAAGATTGCCAGAAAGGGCGTTCGTAACGTCGTGAACTGGTGAAAGTAGTTGTGCCACAACTTCGGCAACAAGCTGGTTCTTGCTAGGTAGACCGGCAAGGGCTTTCACTTCGTCCGCACTCAGGTTCGCGCCTTCACCCGAGAAGGCACCTACAAACTGCAGGGCTGGGTGAGTTTTTGCAAACTTGTCGAGCACCTGTGCTGGTGCAACTTCGTCCTCGGCGCCGATTGCATAGAGGAGCTGGCCGTTTAGTGATGCGGTGTCGGTGTCCTTGTAGGTG
>CBIFWO010000035.1:0-3893 GCA_966186595.1 uncultured bacterium
TGTTAGAATAAAGGGTAATGACAAAACTGTTGAACGGTACCGAGCTTGTCGGCTATGTCAAAGAGCGACAGGCGCGCCAAGTGCGTGCCCTGCGCCAAGCATGGCATGTTTTTCCACGCCTTGCGATTATTAAAAGTACTGCTTCATCACCGGTTATTGATGTATACGTCAAGAAAAAGCAGGAATACGGTAGCGATATTCTGATCGACACAGTCGTCGAAACGCTGGATGAGGCTGACATGCCAGCAGCGATCGAGCGTCTCAATCAGGATCCAAGTGTTCACGGAATTATTATCCAGCTACCCCTCGCCGATCCTAATTTGACTGATCAAATTGTCAATCTTGTTGCGCCGGAAAAAGATGTTGATGGCCTAGGCAAGACAGCTGTGTATGACAGCGCAACTGCAACGGCGATTAACTGGCTGCTGGCGGCCTATGGCGTAGATCTAAAAACCAAGTCGATCGCCATTGTGGGCGAAGGCCGTTTGGTTGGTGCGCCGCTTGCAAAGATGTGGCGGGCGAGTGGATACAATGTGACAGTCCTGAATCGGTCCAATAGTGATATTAAAGAAACCCTGAAGGGTAGCGATATTATTGTGACAGCAACCGGTGCACCTCGATTGATTACGGCGGATATGGTGCCAGTAGGTGCGGTGGTTGTTGATGCGGGTACGGCGAGTGAAGACGGTGTAATATGGGGCGATGTTGATCCGGCCGTTCGTCTTCGTGATGATCTAAAAATTACACCAGAAAAGGGCGGGGTTGGTCCCCTTACGATTACCGCCTTGTTCGATAATGTCATTCGGGCTGCTCAGGCAGTTGCCGAAAAAAGCGAAGCTAATTAAGGTGTAGCGCTTCTTTGACGCGACCAACGACCTGGCGTGGAGTGAGGTCTGCTTTTACGATGTAGCTATGAATGCCAAGTGCACGAAGCTCTTTCGGAGCTTCTTCTTCGCCCAAGTTGGTGAGGATAATCACCGGGATTTTCTTGCCCCAGTCATGCGAGCGAATCTCCCTTAGTGCCTCAGTGCCATCCATGTGCGGCATCTGAAGGTCGAGGAGGATAATGTCAGGTTTGAACGATTCCACCATGGCCACACCACGAGCACCATTATCCGCCAGCTGCACTTCAAAATTATCCGCCTCAAACTTCATGCGGTACATTTGATTAATAACCGGATCGTCTTCGATGATTGCGATTTTTGTCATATGATTCGTTCTTGCCGGATAATTTTGCTGATAGCAAGACCTTTCTCTATAATTTTAATACTACCATTATAATGGCGTCCTTGTTAAGTCGAAATTTGACTTTCAGGCACATATGGTGTGTATTATTGTAAACTCTCGAGGGGTGGACTACTATAGGTAAGACGAAAGCAGTCAGTATTTGCAGTATGGCTTTCGTTCAAAGGCAATTGGAACAATGAGAAATATGAATATAGAAAGAGCACCCTCTGCACCGGGTCCACGTTTTTACGAAGCACTTTCGAGGCGGTCGCTTGTATATGAGGGGCACGTGGTTGCCTATGATCACCCTCATTTTACTACCCTAAGGCGACGCTTGGGTGAGGATTATCTGCAGGATGGAGTAGTTGACAGCTCCCATCTGAATGAAGATGGAACATTGATAGACCACTACAAGGATCAGTCGGTTGTTTTTGATGTGTCGAAGACGGGAGAAGATTCCAGAAACGAAGAAGATTTTATGACCGGGGCACGACTTATTTTTCCTACGCCAGAGGGCGGGCTGTACTCTCTTCAGGCCCACGTAGATGATGTTGATCCATATGAAAAGGCACTGCTAGTAGAGCGTCAGCAACAGGATCCAGGTAGTATTGCCGAGCTCGCAACGCATTATCTCAATAGCGAAGCGAGTCCTTATGCGCTTATAGCCCTTTATCGTAGTATGGTGCAATACTCCAAGGAAAAAGGGGTTCATCAGTGGATGATCGCCCTCCGTCCTACAAGGGTAGAGGAATACACAAGATTTATGCAGGGTGCTATGCATCAAATTGGCGAGAAGGTTCATGTGAGCGATATGAAAAAGACATTCGTTCCCTTTGTCATTGATGTGGATAGGCTATATGATATGTTGTTTGTGGGTAAGCTGGGCGAACAGGCGCTCATTGCATCGTAATAAGGTTGGCCTTCGTAAAATTTGCGTGTACACTAAAGCATAAAGATTATGCTACTTATTACAGTTACGATTACTGGCGCGGCACTCTCTGTTCTCGTTGCTTTGGTTGCCCTTCTTAAGAATCCTGCTTCTAGACTTCATCAGTGGTTGTTTACCTTTATTCTTGCAGCATGTTTCTGGATCTTGGCCGCTAATCTGCATGACATATTTAGCCCTGAGATTGCAATATGGTTGCTAAAAGCCTCCTTCTTTAGTGTAGGAATTGCCGGTTTCTGTATGTTACAGTTTGTGCGATCAATCACCGAAAAAACATCAGAAGCGTGGCCCAAGACAAGCGAATTGCTCGCTCTTCTTGCAATATTAGGGTTAAGCCTTTCGCCCTTTGTTATTAACGGGGTTGCCCGGATTGACGGGGGAGGTTTCCTAGTTCCCAATAGGGGCTGGGGCTATCCAATAGTTATTGGGTTAATCCTCTTTCTTATTTTCAAGGCTTTTTACCTTATCGAGCGAAGAAGGCGGATGGTGCGCGGACGGTTAAGGACGCAGCTTTCGATTATTTTCTTGGGACTTGCTACGGGTACGGTCATTGGGGTGACGACGAATATAATATTGCCAAATCTTCTTCGCAACACTTTCCCCAGTAGGTTCGCATTTGTTGCTGTGGTAATCTGGACTCTTGCTTTAGTATATGCGGTGGTTCAGCATCGATTCTTGGACATAAGGTTGGCGATAGTAAGAGGACTTGCGTATGCATTAGCGCTGAGCGGCGTTATTTTGCTCTATATCCTGATGGTGCTTCTGCTGTCACAGTTCTTCCTGGGTTCGGCCATGGCGGCGAACTTCTCCCTTTATGATATCATTCTCATTATTTTTGTTGCGCTGACATTTCATCCTCTAAAGCTCTTCTTTGACAAGATGACGAAGAGGCTCTTTTATCGGGATTCCTACGATACCCAGGAAATATTGAATGAAGTAAGCGATGTGTTTACGAGAAGTGTAAACCTTAGCACGATTAGTCGCCATACCCTAGAGACGCTCAATGCGGCGATAAAACCACGTTTTGCCTCCTTGATCATTGCAAGGGAATCAAAGGGTATGGAGCATGTCGAATCTATCAAACGACCAAAGAAGGACATGGACCAGTTAGTTGCTCTGACAAAGGGAAGGATGGCGAGCATGGCTGTGGCCTTGGTGGACGAGATGGCGGTAGAAGCACCGGAAATCGCCGAACGCATGAATAAGGCAGATGTTTCAATGATCGTACGCATCAAGACGTCCAACGAAGTTCTCGGGTATATCTTTTTTGGCTTCAAAGAAAATGGATCGATGTATACCAGTCAGGATATAGATCTTGTGCGATTGGTAGCTGAGGGATTGTCGGTGTCGGTGCAAAATGCACTTCGTTTTGACGAGATCCAGGACTTTAATGCCACCCTCCAGCAGCGTGTTAATGAGGCAACTACCGAACTTCGTCGTACTAATACCCAGCTTCAAAAACTCGACGAAGCCAAAGATGAATTTCTCAGCATGGCGTCGCATCAGCTGCGAACGCCGCTGACGAGTGTAAAGGGGTACATTAGTATGGTGTTAGAAGGGGATGTGGGAAAGATTACATCTACGCAGCGCAAACTTCTCAGCGAGGCATTTATTAGTAGCGAGCGTATGGTCCATTTGATCAATGACTTTTTGAATGTGTCGCGGCTGCAGACGGGCAAGTTTATCTTGGAGCGCCGTGCGACTGATCTGGCGAAGGTAG
>CBIFWO010000036.1:0-3852 GCA_966186595.1 uncultured bacterium
GCCATTGTTACACCCTATCCTTCAACCTCTTTCATACTTAAACTGATACGTCCGCGTTCATCAATGCCGGTCAATTTTACCTTAACGATCTGACCTTCCTTCAGCACATCAGTCACCTTTTCAACACGTTCGTTCGAGAGCTGACTAATATGAACCATCCCGTCAGTCCCCGGCATAATGTTCACAAATGCACCAAAATCTTTAATACTGACGACTTTTCCTTCATAGATACGGCCAACTTCGGGCTCTTCGGTCAGGCTCTTGATCCAGTTAATTGCCTGTTCAATCTTGGCAGTGTCGGCAGCAGACACGGTAATGAGACCATCTTCTTTGATGTCAATTTCGGCACCAGTTTCTGCGGTAATCTTGTTGATAACCTCGCCACCCTTCCCAATGACGGCACCAATCTTTTCTGGGTTGATCTTGATCTTTTCGATACGCGGCGCATACGGGCTGATCGCTTCGCGTGGCTGGGCAATAGTCGAGAGCATGTGTTCGAGAATAAATGCGCGACCTGGTTTTGCTTTTTGCAGCGCTTGACGAAGGATTTCTACAGGAAGACCATGCACCTTCATGTCCATCTGAATTGCCGTGATTCCCTTTTCAGTTCCGGTCACCTTAAAGTCCATGTCACCGGCAAAGTCTTCGGCGTCGGCAATATCACTCAGGACATATGGCGTATCACCATCCATCATCAGACCCATCGCGATACCGGATACTGGACGCTTGAGGGGTACACCAGCATCCATCAGTGCAAGCACACTACTACAAGTCGCGGCCATAGAGGTCGAACCATTCTGGCTCATGATTTCGGTGACACTGCGAATGGCGTAGGGGAAATCTTCTTCGCTTGGCAGCATTGGCAAAACCGCACGCTCAGCCAGGTAGCCGTGACCGATCTCGCGGCGGCCCGGCGAACCAAGACGACGCACTTCACCAACCGTATACCCCGGCGCGTTGTAATGATGCATGTAGCGACGCTCACCGTCATCGACCTCCATCGTGTCGACAAGCTGTGCATAACTCAGCGGTGCCAAGGTGACAATATTCATCCCCTGCGTCACGCCACGGGTAAACAAGCTAGAACCATGGGTGCGCGGCAAGATACCGACCTCGCTAGACAATGGACGAATTTCATCGAGCTTGCGGCCGTCAGGACGCGTGTTATCCTCGACAATTCCTCGACGGACATCCTTGTGCAGTGCCATCGTAAAGGCCTCGTCATATTCGTCGCGCAAGATCTTGTATTCTTCCTCACCGAATTTTTCGATCATCGCATCGTGGAATTCATGACGAAGCGTCGAAACCAGCTCATTCCGCTCTGGGTATGGACGACGAAGGTCTTCGCCCAGCTTACCCTTCATCCAATCGTCCACGATCGCCTGGAAATCCTCATTTGGCAGAATCAATTCATATTCAAGCGCTTCTACACCAACTTTTTCAATGAGTTCGCGCTGCAATTTTATCGCCGGCTGGTAGGCATCGTATGCCCATGCGAGTGCATCGGCCACGACGTCTTCGGATACTTCATTTGCACCCGCTTCAACCATAGTAATACCGCTTTCGATACCAGCAACTACCAGATCAAGATCACTCGCTTCGCGCTCCTCGGGCGTAGCAAATGCCCTAAACTGCCCATTCACCTGCGCAACACGGAGACCCGCAACAGGCCCATCGAACGGTACACCCGTCAGCATCAACGCCGTACTGGCCGCGATCATTGCGATCGCGTCGGGACGAAAGTTCGGATCCATCGAAAGGACGCTCGCCACGACCTGGACTTCCTGGCGGTAGCCCTTTGGAAACAGCGGACGAATCGGGCGGTCAATTAAACGACCGATAAGGATCGCCTCGTCACTTGGGCGACCTTCACGCTTGATAAAGCGGCTGCCGCTAATCTTGCCGGCTGCATAAAATTTTTCTTCATAGTCAATCGACAGTGGAAAATAATCCATGCCGTGCTGCGCATGACCCACCATCGCCGTTCCCAGCACCACTGTGTCACCGTAGGTTACCAGCACACTACCGGTTGTGCGGAATCCAACACGATTCACCTCGAGCGTCAGTGGCTTACCACAAAAATCAGTTGAAACGGCAATTACTTCCTTGCCATGCGGATTGATAATAGACATACTGTCCTCCTTTTTGTTCATTCACCCTTCTTCTTGGAGCGAATAAGTAACGGGTACAGGAATTTGTTCGGACACAAATTACTCTATCCACCACTTAGGTCGCCGTGGGTGTTTATGTCATTATAACATGCTCCTGTCTTTGCCGAATATCTATTTTTATGATATTATATGTACAGGCCACACCCCTGCGAGGAGAGGAACCGGCATGGCAAGCATCAAACGACTCCCTGGTCCCAACGCCGATCTGTGGGACTGGCAGATGAGGGGTTCGTGCCGCGGCATGGACAGCGCCTTCTTCTTCCACCCCGACGGCGAGCGCGGACCAGCTCGTGCACGGCGCGAGGCTCGCGCCAAGGCCGTCTGCCTCGCCTGCCCCGTCCTGGAGATGTGCCGCAAGCACGCCCTGGCGGTGCAGGAGCCGTACGGCATCTGGGGAGGTCTGAGCGAGAGCGAACGTGATCACATCATCAAGGCGCGCAAGCGCTCCCTGGCGATCACGTAGTTCCGCACACGGGGGTTCCGCGAGGGACCCCCACGACTCCATTAAGTAACAGATATGGGAACTGATTCTTTATAAATAAGTTGCTTTATCTATTACCTATAACATGGACCTGCGAGGCGGAGGGGTTCGCGAAGAACACCCCCGCCTCTTCCGCAGACCTCAGGAGAACGTGACCATGATGTCCACGAACCCGGCGCGACTGCTCCATGACACACCAACGATCTTGTGGATCGTGAAGTTGCGTCGCTTGAGCACGGGCGTCAGCAGCCGATGCGCGCTGGCGAGCTCATTGTCATTCAAGTGCCTGAACTCTGGCGCGTCCTCCGAACGCGGAGACAGAAGACGGATCCAGACCTGTCCTGTGTACTCGACACCGGCGCGCTCAGCTCTGCACTTCTGCACTGGCACCTGCGTTCGCAACACCCACCAGAGCTTCAACGGCTTCTGAATCTTGAAGCCGCACTCGGGGGGCGAGAAAGCTACGCCCATCTCGTAGGCAACGTACGCCTGCATCCAAACCACCCCATGGGTCGAAGTTGCTCTCCGCTATCTGCGGATTTATAACTATACGATAATAACTACATTAGATCAAGCTCTAACACTTTCGAGGATCGATCCGAGTCGCTCTTTTAAACGGAGAATTCTTGCTTCGGAAGTGATATCCTCCCTAAGCTGCATTCGGGAAAGTTGCGCCTGGGGCGTCCTGCCACGAACATGAGAACTGCACAAGAGGTCTCCGCAGCATAAAAATGATACTGTTAACCCTCCTTTTTGAAACGTGATCACCGCCGAGTTTGTCCCACGCTGCCACGTTGCGCAGATATCACAGATAATTGCCTCAACCCTACCAGACGGATTTGCCGCGCGCTTATCCAGCCGAAACGGAACAGCACGTAAGACATCGCGCGCTGCAATCATCACACCTTCAGATCGACTGCGGTTCATCACAGCTAGAAAATCCCGACTTCCCCAATCACCAATCTCCTCCGGCACAAATCGAAGCTCGCGCCGTAAACGAGGTTTAACCGCGGCAGTTCGCAAAAGCAATGATAATTCGTCACGCGAGATAGGGCTCATTGCCCTATTCTACCAGCTATGCGGCCTGCTGCAGGGCATGCGCTCGAACGACTTCCCCAGCCAGCTCATTAGTAGCAGCCACAACCACGCCGTCAATTGGGCCATGAAGCCAATCCACCTCTTCGAAACGCCTCCCGCCCA
>CBIFWO010000037.1:0-3805 GCA_966186595.1 uncultured bacterium
CTACCTTCGCCAGATCAGTCGCACGGCGCTCCAAGATAAACTTGCCCGTCTGCAGTCGTGAAACATTCAAGAAATCATTGATCAGATGAACCATCCGCTCGCTACTGATAAACGCTTCGCTCAGTAATTTCCGCTGCGTCGACGTAATCTTTCCCACATCACCTTCCAGCACCATACTAATATAGCCCTTTACACTCGTCAGCGGCGTCCGCAACTGGTGGGATGCCATACTAAGGAATTCATCCTTGGCTTCGTCGAGGCGTTGAAGCTGAGCGTTGGTCGCGCGAAGCTCCTTGGTAGCATCCTCGACCTTGGTCTCAAGGGTTTTACTAAAGTCTTGAATCTCCTCAAATCGTAATGCATTCTGAATAGCCACCGCAAGACCATCAGCAACAATACGTGCGAGCTCCACATCCTGTCGTGTAAATGTTCCGCCATTTCCCTTACGACCAAGGAGCATATATCCTACAACACCTTGTTTGGTTCCAAGGCGAATACTCATCGCCACATCAGCCTTGTACATTTGTCGCGAAATAGCGGTATGTGGAACGGTAATATCATCCTCGAAAATCATATTCTCTTTATATTCATCGAGTAGCTTTACTAGCTCTAATTCCTTTTCACTACTTTTCCCTAGCCTTATTACCCTTGGATTTTTCCGTGACTTATAGGGCAACATGACAACTGACGCAAATTCAGGCCGAATCGTTTGCATAAGGCGATCCAGAGTAGCTCGAGACAAATCATCCGATTCAGTAAGGTGAACGAGCGAATAGCTGATCTCATCAAAAACCTTCTGAGAATCATAGGCATCACGATAAAATATCTTCTTTGTTACCCGGTCAAAAAAGAGTCGCATCGGATGAAAGGTCATTGCAGCCAAGGCAACTACCGCAACCTCGTACCACTGCAAAGAATACGTCGATGTCTGTAGTCCCGGTGTGATCGTCGACAAGACAAAAGCAACAAAGAGAGTATAAAGGAGCACCACCCCTAAAAGCGCTGCAACATACCCAACACTACGCACAATTGCGAGGCGTATATTCAGAAATTGGTACTGCACAACTGCATATACCAAAAGAACCGTCCAGATAATTACTGCCAGGAATGCAAAACGACTTGTATAGGTATTTCCCGTGACATTGGGAAGAATGATATTCGTAATGATGGCAAAAAGCGTGCCCGAGATTAACCCCGTAGCGATAATCCTCAGCTGCGACCGCTTTCGTCCCCGACTTTTCCGAAGTGTCCTAATAATAACCGTCAGTGCACGAATAATAAATTGAAGAATGAGTCCAAGTGCCAGTGGATACCCCCACCCGCGCGCCGGACGAAGAGAGTTAGCATCAATACTCAGAACACCCGATACTACAGCATCCGTAAGGCTGAGAGTCACTAGGGCAACGAGAAGTGCAGAATCAATAATTATCCATTTACGTTTACGCGGAACCCCCGATATCTCCTTGGCAAAATAAAGCATTGAAAAACCAAGAAGTGAGGCGGCAACAAAGGTGATTTTAATTGCCCATAATATAAACTCGCCCGTCAGAAGAACTTGGATGTTGCCAACCATGATCCAGGCACATGCCGAAATGATAAAAACGGCCAGCCACCAGTGCACAGGAGAGCGCGGATTCCTTACAAGACTGGCGATCGCCACAAGTGCGGCAGCCACTGTTCCAAGAATCGTCAAAAATATCAAATACATTTTTCCGCACCCGTACGCATTAGTTCTATTCTACATCAATCACACTACGCGGCAACTGGTGGATTGTCATAGGCATTGAGAGCCTCTACAAACGCTTCACGCATTTTGCGCGTAAAGACATCGAGATCAGTATCTAGAGACTCCTTTAGCATCTTTACCCCATCGCCTATATCAATAAGATAAGGAACGAGGACATCCTGCGCCCCTTCAATCTCAACCGAATCACCCAACGGATAGAGTGCCTCTCCGAAGACCTTTTTGAACCCCGCAACATTCTTGTGCCGCAAACCAAATACCCAATAACGAATGTGGTGAACATCCGAAACATGCTTTAGCCCCGCATACACGTGAAGCACCGCTCTGGGATTATCGCCCACACGAAGGAGCGAGGCAACCTCACCAACCTGATTTGGATCGTGCTGACGGAGCGCTTCGATCAGTTCCTGATCTGGATTCGTTATATCGTCTAATCGCATCTGCAAAGAGTCGACGCTCTTCCCATCAGTAAGGATAATCCTGCCGGCTGCTTCCAGCATATGCCGATCAGCATCCTCGACACCCACCCACACCGATCGATCGGGAAAATGATCAGGAATCACACCATCAATCAGATCTTCAGATTTGATGAGTCCTCGTTCAAGAAGATACTCTGTACGAAGCTTTTGGAAGTCTGCAATCTCTTCAGGTTGCAGCTCATGACTACTTAAACCAGACTTTTTCGGAAGCTCGGGATCACGTTGCGGAGGCAATTCTAATAGACCTGTCATTACAATCTTATATTATAGACAAACCCGCCACTTTATAATATATACACTTGGTCTACACCTGTTTGTCACAGTCTTCGCTCGAGAACGATGTGCTATTATGGAAAAAAGGATAATCATATGACAAAAATTGCAATCATCGAAGACGATCCTGTTATCAATCAAATGTACCGCATGAAGTTCGAGGCGGATAGCTTTGAGGTGCAGCTAGCTGATAATGGTGCCCGTGGTGTTGCCATGGTGGAATCATTCAAGCCCGACATCATCCTTCTGGATCTGCAAATGCCCCATATGGACGGTACTGAAGCACTAAAAGAAATCCGCTCACATGGCTGGGGCAAAAATATCCCCGTCATTATCCTCACCAACCTGGGCGAAGAGGAAGCACCCAAGGAGCTTCGTGCGCTCGGTATTCATAGCTACATCGTCAAGGCCGACCTCACCCCACGTCAGGTGGTAGGACGTGTAAAGGAAGCTCTCGATCTAAACTAGTTAGTTTCTTGCTTTTGAGCTACTGCCTGCGCAGCTCGAATGACGTTATCAAATAACGCCGCGATGGTTAACGGTCCCACCCCGCCCTTTTCAGGAGTGATTTTTAGATCGTCGCGGCGACGCACAGCTGGATCAACGTCACCCCAAATTACCCCGTCTTCACTGGCCGTTCCAGCATCCACGACAACCGCACCGACAGGAACCATATCCGGCGTAATCAGGCGAGGGGCACCAGTTGCCGTCACAATTACGTCGCTCGCTCTTAGGACATCCTTGATGTTGCCATGGGATCGGTTCAGAACCGTCACATTATATCCACTCTCTCGCCACATCCGTGCGAGAGGCGCACCAACCAGGCGTCCCTCCCCAACAATGGCGATCGATTTCGTCCTGAGTTCGACGCCATAGGCTGCCAATAACCAGTTTATTGCGGTGGCTGTCGCACTATCGTAAACAGCAGACTTACCCAACCCATCGACATCTTTTTCTGGAGCCACTAAATTTACAATTTCATCCGTAAGATTTGGATCAGCGAGAGGTAGCTGAACAATGATGCCATGGATGCTCGAATCTTGATTGAGTCGTGTGATCGCAGCGGGCATATCCTTCTCGTCCAGCGTCTCGACAACAGTATCAATGAGGATGTCGTCACCATACTGCTGCTTCATACGAACATACACATCAATTACGGGCGAAGACGCGGTACTCTTAATAATCGCGAGGCGCGGGAACACATGCCATGCCTGACGAAGAGCACGCACTTGACGCGCCTGCCGCTCTTTGACGTAGCCGACAAGCTCGGTACCGTTCAACAGTTTTGTCATTACCCTTTATTCTAACA
>CBIFWO010000038.1:0-3238 GCA_966186595.1 uncultured bacterium
GGAAAAAATGAGATGACGATTGCAGAAAAAACGGCCAAATTAAACGAAATGGTCGCTTGGTTTAATAGCGATGATTTTGAGCTGGAGCAAGCTCTTGATAGATTTACCGAGGCGGAAAAACTGGCAGCTGAAATCGAGAAGGACCTTCTGGCGCTAAAAAATCGCATTGAGGTGGTGAAGGAAAAATTTGATCGTGTGGGCTGAGATATTCTGGATTTTGTCTGCCCTGATTCTGGTTTTTGGCTTCGTCGTATTTCGCGGGGCGCCCTATGTTCCTAGTCATCGGCGCCAGGTTGAAAAGGCATTTAGCGAGCTGCGGCCACTAACCGAGAAGGATACGGTTATTGATGTGGGTTCAGGCGACGGAATTATTTTACGGCTTGCGAGTAAAAAAGGCGCTCGGGTGATCGGATACGAACTAAATCCGATCCTGGTAGTGATTTCGCAGCTGCTGTCACGACATGATAGGCGGGTCAGGGTGTATCTAAAGGATTTTTGGGGTACATCTTTTCCTCCGGAAACGACGCTGGTCTACGGTTTTATGGTCGAGCGAGATATGAAAAAAATGGGGAAGAAACTTCAGGCAGAGGCGAATCGTCTGCAGCATTCGCTTGAGTTTATCTCGTACGGGTCGACGATTCCGGATAAAGCCACCGAGAAGGTGCTTGGTGCGCACCATCTCTATAAATTTGAACCTTTACAGGGTAAGGAAGCGTAAGTATAATTAGCGCCATGAGTACTTATAGACATAAATATGAACGCGGCGGAATCAGCGGCCAAATGCTTGCCATCATTGGGCTGGGTGTGCTGTTTCTCGCTGCGGGGTCGTTTGCTATTTGGGCATTTGTGAACTACACAGATCAAAAGACCAATGTCGATGGCAAGATCAGCCTGGCCGTAGCGGAGGCAAGAAAAGACCAATCTGATAAAGAGGATGCGAAGTTTATCGAGAGGGAGAAATTGCCAAATCGACAGTTCGTCGGTCCAGATGATTACGGGCGTGTGACATTTGATTATCCCAAAACGTGGAGCGTATTTGAGGCAACGGATATTGCGCGTGGTGGATCTTATGCTGCCTATTTGAATCCTGTTGTTGTTCCACCCCTTGGGGACCGTCAGCAATTCGCGTTGCGTGTGACGATCGAAGAAAAGGATTACGACCAGGTAGTTCGCTCGTATGAGGAGCTGGTAAAGAAGGGCGACCTTCGTAATACGCCAACGAGCGCGAATGGCCATAATGGAACACGTCTCGACGGAAGCTTCTCAAAAGATATTCGTGGCGCGGCCGTTATCTACAAGATTCGCGACAAAACGTTGACACTTCGGACAGATGCGGATACATTCAAACCTGATTTTGAAGTTTTGATCAAGACCGTTGACTTCAACGGCTAGCTCTCCTCTGCCGCTCCGTGCTACACTAAAGGGAGTATGGAGGGGCGCAGGCGTCAGGTTCGTGAGGGTGAAGATGGGTTACTTTCGGGTGACCTTTCTTTCATTGCGGTGGCAGCGCACGAATTAAAAGCGCCTTTGGCGCTTGTACGCCAGCTTGCGCTTGGCCTCGAAACGGGAGCAGTAAAAGATATGGCCGAAAGAGAGAAGATTCTTCGGCAAGTGGTATTGGTGAGTGAGCGAGCGCTTCGACTGACAACAGACCTGACGCGGTCAGCACGTTTGGAGGATAGTCTGTTCGATCTAGAGCCGCTCAATCCGCTACAAATTTGTGAGGAAGTTGCGCATGAGCTCACTCCTCTCTATAAGGCACGGGGCAAGGAAATTAGAGTGGCGTCACGCTATCGATCGATTCTTGCGGTTGCAAATCGAGATCTTCTCCGTCGGGTGGTGCTGAATTTTGGTGATAATGCGCTTCATTATGCTGCTGCCGACCAGCCGGTCGAGCTTCGTGTTGGGGCGCTTGACCGTGGCAAAACGGTGCGAATCGGTGTTCGAGATTTTGGTCCGGGGATTCCGGCTGATATGTGGAATAGGGTGGAAAAACACTTGGGTGACATACCGCAGCCACTTCATGCCAGGCCACAAAGTAGTGGTCTAGGCCTGTTAGTGGCGAGACAATTTGCTGGGGCAATGAACGGGCGCATTGGTGCGCAGCGACATCAAAATGGCGCGACTTTTTATATTGATATGGGCGCATCTACCCAGCTGAGCTTGCTATGACAAAACCTGTACATATTCTGATCGTGGAAGATGATGAATGGACGGCAGAGCAGTATATTCGGATTCTCGAAGCGGTGAATTACAAGGCGGCATTTGTGACGAATGCGCCAGATGCAATTGAAGCTATCGATACCCATCCGCCTAGCCTGATTATTTTGGATTTGCTTTTGACTGGCCAAAATGCTTTCACGCTTCTGCATGAGATTCGATCGCATGCGGACCTGGCGGGAATCCCAGTGGTTTTGTGTACGAATAGTGCTGACGCATTAGTCGAGGAGGATGTAGCAGTATACGGAATACGGCAGGTAATCGACAAAACGACCATGCAACCTGGTGATTTGATTGCAGCGGTCAAGAAGGTGTTGTCATGAGTTCTCTTCGGACGCGGGCGATCGTGCTGCGTCGGACAAATTACGGTGAAGCGGATCGAATTTTGCAGCTTCTCACCCCAGTGGGTAAAAAGAGTGTCATGGCGAGAGGCGTACGACGCGAGAAGAGTAAACTGGCGGGCGGTATTGAGCTCTTTGCAATTACTGACGTCGTTATTGGCGAAGGCAAGGGGGATTTGGGTATCCTGACATCTGCTCGTTTAGTCCAATTTTATCGTCATATTCTTGAAGATTACGATACGATGCAATTTGGCTATGAGGTGATCAAGCAAGTTGCTCGAGCGAGCGAAATGGTTGACGAGCCGGAGTGGTATGATTTGCTGGAGGAAGTGCTGATGGCGCTGGACAGTAGGACGGTGTCGCACCTGTTGACCGAAATGTGGTTTTATTTGCACTATGCAGCGCTGCTGGGTCACGAGCTGAGTCTTTCTCATGATGTGGCTGGCCAGAAATTGCAGCCTGAAAAAAAATACACCTACGATGTAGGTGAAAAGGGGCTGCGTGAATCAGTTGGCGGAGAGCTGACAGCCGATCATATCAAGTTCATGCGCCTCGTTGGTGCGAAACCATTAAGGATCTTGGCGCAAGTTGGCGGTGTTGATCATATTCTGCCTGCCTGCTTAAGTGTTGCGCGGCAGCACGCGGCTATCTAGGGATGAGCCCTGCTCCGGCGCCAG
>CBIFWO010000039.1:0-2986 GCA_966186595.1 uncultured bacterium
GTATCATACCAGACTTGTCGCCGAGCTATCTTCTCTTCGAAAAGGACGAGGAAGCACACCTACTAAGATGGCGCATAGCCCTACGCTTCGTGAAACGGTTGCTCGGGTTACTGGGATGGACAAGGATAGTCTCACAAATAGTCAAATTCATAATTTCTTGTTGACTGAGATTGCCAAGCTTCCCCATTCGACACCATTGACGGCACTTCGTTTTGCTTTCTCGTTAGCGGATGAGGTGAAGAATCTCGATACTTTAGAGGAAAGACGCTTACTGCTTGCGGCGGCCCTTAGTAAACATCCCGCTACGGTAATTAGATACGAGAATCAGGCCCTTGATGATTTGGCATTGCATTTAGAAGAGATGGAGGCTGAGATTCGAGATGATTCCCTCGCCCTATTGAAAGGATTCACTCAGAACCAGCCTAACAATGTCATGAGAGATACGGCGATTTTAAATCTTTCTGGCCTACTCCCTCTTGCAGATCGTGCCCCAGAGCTGGTTGGGTATCTAGAGCAATCACAACGACCTTTCTTAGAAGCAAACGTTGTTTTGAAGCTGCTTCCCTGTAGTCGAGGTGACGATTGGTATCGTTTTGAGATGAGGTATACCTTCACTGGTGTTCGCAGTACGTTTCGCCTAGCAGTGGTGGTGGATAGTGAGGATGGAGAGAGGCTGCTGACCCGCGGGCTTATTGATGAGTTTCATAATATCAACGTCAATGATGGCATTGATCCCACCCAGGCAATTCGAGCGATAAAGAACAGCGCTCATTTCATTGCCTATAACCGAAAGTTAAAAACCCAAAAATTGTTTCGATTAAGAGAGTTGGAGCCTTCCCGCGCAGGGAGGCTTCTTCGATCGGTTGGCGAACCGTTAAAATCCCAATGCCGATTTCTAGAAATCAATATTCCCGGCGAATGGCAGGCAGAAGATGTCGTGTATGAATATCGCAGTGCGTTTAATCTGCGGGATGATATTCATTATGCTTACTGGTACGCGCCTAGTATGATGTATGTGAAAAAGTTGGTATTTGATTACTCGCGTTTCCCAGGAGTCGAAAAATGGAACTTCATTATCATGCCATTTCTAGGGAATTTAGTGGGGGAAAGTGTTCGTGAGCCGTACTCGTTTATTGCCCATCCCAATAACTGGATGATGCCAGGGCATGGCATTGCATTGGTCTGGGAGACGAAGCCCTAGGTAGGTATTTTTATCCTTGCTTCTAAGTCTGCTAGCCTCTTGCTTAAGAGAGTAATTTGCTGCTCCTGTTCGTCGAGTGCCTTTATAAGATATGGCAGTAGTCCTTTTGTTAATAGGAATTTACGTGAAGTACCGTCTTTCCACTTTTTTACAGAAACCAGCTCGGGGAATATCTTCTCTACCTCCTGGGCAATGAAACCATATTCACGTTCATTCGTATCATCCTTCCAACTCCATGTCACGGGACGAAGTGCAAGTACGCGTTCCAGTGCAGTTTCTACTTCGACCACATTAACTTTTAGATTTGCGTCGGATGCCCCACCGTTCGGCATTTCCATAATATGGACAAGATTAGTTGAGTGGGATAGTTTTTGGGCTTGTCTCATATAGGTATGATAGTAAGCCCTCTCTCGGGGTACAATGCCATTTTTGTTGACAAATAATCATAAAAAATGCACTATTTGTTGGTAGAATTACCCCTTTAGATTATATTATTCCTGAGATATACTAGGGTATTGATTAATTAGTGCACTAAAATAATGGAACGCCTGCTGCCCAAACTAATACAAGAGCTCACTCCTCTACGTAAAGGAGGTGGGATTGCGCCGCACAAATTAGGGGCAGCATCGACTATACGCAATATTGCAGCACGTGCCGCTGCAACTGCAGTCGATAGCTTAACGGACAATCAGGTTTATAATTTTTTGCTTCTTGAACTGTCTCATCTTCCGAATAATGACGCGACGTTGGCGTTTAAGAATGCTTTGGGAATTGATACTCCCTATAAACGCCTATCTTCAAGGCGGTTAGATCTGGCTGAGACTCTTGCGAAGCACCCTGATACGATTGAGCGATATGAAAATGAAGGTATGCATTATTTTGCCGCGCAACTACTAGAAAAGGATTTGCTCACCCAAACTAAGGGTGCATCCCAACTGTCCCCTCTTTATCTGCAAGATGTCGAAGCCCAGGCAAAGATTGCACGGACTATGACGACAATTGGATTGGCAAGTCATCTATCGCTCACGAGTCATGGTGACGATCTGATGAAGTATCTTGAGACTCCCCGCAAACCGTACATTGATGCAACAGTCAGTATCATGCTTTTGCCCAGTTCACGCGGGAGTGATTGGTATCGTTTTCGTTTGTCGTATTCTTTTCAGGGTGGAAGAGAGGGTTTTCGTGTTGCGGTCGTTCTGAACAATATGGACGGTGAGCGGTTGATGGCGGACGGACTGGTTGATGATTATCATCGCCTTGATCATCCAGATAATCCTGGTCGAGATATCAAGACGATTATTGCAAGTTCCAAATTTACTATTCGTAATTCGCGGACCAACACCCAGAAGCTCCTTCGCTTTCGCGAAATGGAGTCGGCCCAGACCGCGCGAGTGCTTAAATCTACCAGTCGGCCTCTTGCTAGTTCGTGTTGGCTTCTCGAGATTGCTATTCCCTATCGCTGGCAGACCAAAGAATGTACGTATGAATATCTTAGCTGGATTAGCCTCCAAATCGCGAGCGTTGCTTATTGGTACTCTCCTACGCAAATGTTCATGAAAAAACTTACTCTCGATTTTTCTCAATTTCCCGAAGCATATAGGCGAGACTTCTTCATCCTTCCCTTTCTGGGACATGATCCGGGCACAGTCGTGGAGGAGCAATACCTTTATGTACTTAATCTGAATGACTGGATAATGCCAGGACATGGGATTGTGATCGGATGGCAAGATCGAACAAATGAGATGGTAAAATAGAGAAATTATGGACGAGAAGAAGTACCGAATT
>CBIFWO010000040.1:0-2815 GCA_966186595.1 uncultured bacterium
TCGCCAAGCTCACCTTTTTCTGGCTCCACTATGCCGACCGGCTGATCAGCGACCGAGATTCGCTGGATACGGCTTCGGGGACCTATTTTTTGGGGCGTAAGAGTCAGGAGAGCTTGGGGCCTAGGGATATTGTGCGGTTTTATCGGGGGGCGCAGTAGGGGGGGGTGACGGCGACTTAAATGGCGGTCCACTCTAGCTGCAGCCTAAAATGCGAGAGCTAGCTTTGGCGTTTGCGGAATGGTGGATTGATAATTAGCAGCACGGATTAACTGCCGTTTACAATGGATGATTGATCCGCTTAGCCAAAATATTTGAGCAGCCGCTCAAGGTTCGCTGTCACCCACATGCGATGCTGCTACATGCTCGATCAGCGCATTCGTCTTTCTGCTCCCGACATCGTCCACCCACAGTCGCGCCGCGAAGCTAAGTCGAGGTGATGCTTCGCGGCCGCTATCATAAACCTCGGCGAATACTGTGGGCCACTTAGAAAGGTTCTTACGAGCCTCTACCAACCAGCTTTCTGCGATCTCCGTCGAAAGGCGCGGGTCTATGTGCTGCCGGACGTGCTGCCAAAGTCGCAGCCAAACGTTCATACCTCTCCCAAATCTTTTCAGCCAAGCAACTCCAGTCATGGTATATTCATGGGATCCCAATGAACTCCAATTTTCTAAATATAAGTCCACCCAGATAGTCAGCGAGCGTGGCTTGCTAAGCCATTGCCTCAGATAGTCGAATGCCCAAGAATGGTCCGGATCACGGAAAAGGTTCATGATCACCCGCTCAACGTAATAATCTGGGTAGGGTTCGAAGTTTAGCGCCTGATGAGCAATATCAGCTAATTCGAAACGGTCATTGGGACTGTTTATCCAGACGCGCTCCCAAGTAGTCATCCATCGGTAATCAACTGATCTTCGCTTATGAAGATCTACCTGCAGATATCTCACCGCCAACTTAATGAGATGTTCTAATTCAAATCCATGATTAAATAACAACCTCCATACACCATGCCAATCCTTCACATAGTCGGCCCGATCCATAAGCCAACGAATGGCATATTCCGCCTTTTGTTGATCAAAACTATCGAGCAGAATGTGAAAAACAACATCGTTCTCTATAGAATAAGATTCAACGTTTTCTATGCGCCATTTAGCTATTTCATAAAGGCGATCGCTGTAGCCGAAATCTCTCCATCCTCTGTGCCAAAGTTGATACCACTTTCGTTCAGGAAGTGGCTTTTGCAACTCTATCAATAGACGTTCTAGTTCGCCAAACCCGTCGCATGGTTGCGCCGCCTCCCTCTCCTGCTCCTCCAGCTGCTTCAAAACCTCCGATCGGTCTCGAACGCGAATGAGGTAGGCAGCCTTCGCCCTTGTCAGCTTGGCTGAGGCACGCCGAGCAGCACTGTCAAGCCGTGCTTGGTCGCCGACCAGAGACATCGCCTCCACAGCGACAAACTCTGGCAGGCTTCCTTCATTAATCGAAGATAATTCCGCTTTTAATTCGGCGCGTGTTCCGACCAACACCGAACCATCCTTCATCCAAAAGGCCAAAATGCCTTCATCACCCTCTTGACGTTCTATCATTGGAGGAAGTGATGTAACTGTTGTGAAGATGCCTGTATGGAATGGGACAAAGCAACGAATTCTACTGCCCGCGTCCAGATCTTGAACACAGGCATGATTTCCTCCTGGAACGGAAAAAACGGGAATAACAAAGCTAGGAGGATGAGGAACCGGCGAACTGAAAGATACGAGGTGGCGGCGGTTCACAGAAAACCTCTTCTTTCGTAAAATTTATGAATTTCTTTGTATATAACAGCATAATATGAGGAGAGGCTGAGAGGATAAATTGGATATCCTATGGCTTCAGCATTCCATTTTCCTTCTATAGTTTCTAATATACCCTCGACATCTAAATATATCTCCGGCAAAATTACAGCTATTGGATTAATTGCCCCAAGATTAATTTCAGAGTCTGATTGCACCTCAATAGTAAATCTTCGGTCATCAAATCCGGTTGGGGTTCCTTCCGCCGCCAACCTAATTGCTGCGCTCAGCTCAGCATCAAGCGGATTTAAAGAAAACTCCTGCTCAAAATCTTCCCGGGATTTCGGTGAAAGTTTAAAGTATCGGGAAGGGGAGCCAAAAAAAGAGCCGATTATTTTTCCAATGCATTCGTCGCCCGAAACTTCAAATTCTTTTAGCGGCATCGCGCCGATGTACGTGGGGTAACGTCCAGAGGCAAAAGCTCCGGAATCAAACGGATATACTCGCTTAATGGAGGTAACCGAACTCGCCTCAAAGACAAAGCAGCAAGGCAGTTCCCACGCCTCAGCGGACGAATGATCCGAGCTATGCTTGTAGGCCGGGCGGCCCACAAAAAAATAAGTTAGATCTTCGCCGTGGAATACATCGCAAGGCTGAGGCTTCAGGCTGTCGCCGTTGAGAATGGCCCGAATATTATAGGAGCGAGTTGAGTGAACGAGCGGAAGCCCTTCTGCTGCGATTACAGAATTCCGCGCAAGGAATGCACTCAGTGCTGAAGTCATTGTCTGCCTTTCGAGCTGTCGAAAAGGCTTAACGTCCATTTTCTTACTAATCTAGGTAGCGGCGTTCGCTAGCAAGCTGAATCGGTGAACGAAGAGACTGATTTCTAGTCGGCCAGATTGCATTATGTTTTCCAAAATGTTGGCTTGTGAGCGAACTGGCGTTATTTTTTTGGGTTAAAGGGCGCAAAGCCGCCAGCAGCTGCTCCCCCCAACAAAAAAAGGGGCCGCCGGGCAGGCGACCCCTTCTATCCTCTCCGCTGATGCGGG
>CBIFWO010000041.1:0-2648 GCA_966186595.1 uncultured bacterium
GATTGCATAGAGGAGCTGGCCGTTTAGTGATGCGGTGTCGGTGTCCTTGTAGGTGTCGATTGACCCTACTGCAACACGGACAAGGCGGTTTTTAACTACCTTGATGACCACACCCGCCTCGCGAGCAGCAGCACGAAGTTCCTGGACGTCGGCCACGCTAAGGCCCTGATACTGTGCGAACACAGTCATCTTTGCCCCAGCGAGGAGTTCGCTCATTTCTGAAACCAAAGCGTTCTTTTTATCGCGTGAAATTGCCATAAAATTCTCCTTGGTTAGTATTCGACCGAATTGTCAACGTGCGGTAATGTGAAAATCTCGGACAAAATAAAAGTCTTTGATTCTCGCATTACCAAAGACTTCCATGAATGAAATTGTTTATTTACATCCTCGGTAGCATGATTAAGTGATTTCTCACCGCCACTGTCTCTGGTAATGTCTTCTTGTAGTATATAAAACACAAGGCGGAATGTCAACAATACAACTATGATTCCTGAAACTTTAGGATCCATTTCGCCAGTTCGTCCCGATCAATCAGGATACAGTTGTTGTCCGCGGCTAACACTTTGGCGGGACGACTGAAGACATTATTAGTGACGACCATGGCTCGATCGCATTTGTACCGTGTGAGAGCGGTAAACACCTGACGGACGGCTTCCGCTTTGACCATGTGATTGTAGCGCTTCACTTGCACACCCCACGTGACGCCGTCTTTGTATGCAACGATGTCTACTCCATAGTCGTAACGCTCAGTCTGCTGAGTTCGAGTGAATCCCTGGTCTTTTAAGAGCATTTCCACGAATCTTTCAAATTCTAGTGGGTCCATGGTGTCGACGGCCGCGACATCAAGTGCTTTCATTTTTCGCCTAGTAGACTGGTATTTCCAGAGTGTTACGCCGACAATTACGAGTAGCGCTACGACTCCGGCAGCAAAAACGAAACTTAATAGCTGGGCGGCGTTGCGGTTGAGTTCTCCGAGTAGCCAAAAAGTACCGATAAATATTATGACAATAACGAATAGACCGTTATCTATATTATTTCTACGGCTATAGTAGGAGCGCCGCCTATATCTTCGTGCCATTGCTGCAAGCTAGTGTAGCGTGAATTGATAGAATGTACCACCCCGGTTTAGTATATTGCAATAGAAATTACTTTATTGTATAATTAACCAACTATGTCAAAGGATAAGTTAATTATCCCTAGTGGAGAGGCATTTCGTGATGCCGATCCCACGCCGCGCCAACGACTTCCCTACGGCGCTGTTCCGCTTGATCCGTGGCGCGCAAACTTTTATCACCCGGCGCAGCCATATGTGAACTCTTCGATGCGAGGGATCTACAAAAAGCTTCAGGCCACAATGGTGGAGCAGGATTGGTTTCGTCACGACGGCAGGTCATATCAGCTCCATAAGCTTATGGAGGAGTCTTTGCGCCATTCCCACCTTACTCGAATAGAAAAGAATGCCGATATTGATTTAAGTTTAATTGAAGGGCTGGATCATCCCCTTCTTGAGTACGCTAAAACTGGCACGGCAACCCCGGAAGAATTGTTTACGCTACTTGTGGATCGTCCTGCACTGGGGTCGCTGGAGCTGGCTAAGCTTTCGCACCCTTTTGATCTTGAAGCATCTCATGAGATGGATGAGGCGATGGTAGATCTTATTCTTGCACTTGCATCGGAAAATGAAGAGCCCGACAAGGCGAATTTTACCTCCACAGGTCAAATTCTCGATGACAAGCCAAGATACAAGGTGAAGCGTGTTGATGCTAAATTGCCTGCGGCGGTTGTGCTACGAAAGCAAGATTTAATGGACTTCCCTGTTGATGAGTGGGGGGCGAAAGTTCGTATGGTGTGGCGACAGGGATTTCTTGTCTTTAATGGAGAGGGTGTGGAAGACGGCGCTCATTTTGAGCATCTTCTTACGGGTTTTAAAAATCCGAAGTTTAATGCTCTTCGCAACGAAGCGTTGGGTGCAAGGATCGAGGAGTATGTCGAAAAGCACCCGCTAGGTCGGCCGTATGGCTGGGTGCAGCCTCAGGCGAGTTCGTATTATGCTAAATATATTCCTGTGAAGCCCGTGGCTATTTAAGAATTTGGCGAATTTCCTGATGGATGTCGTCAATCGTTCGCAGTGTGCCCTCTTTGACGCACTGAATCGGTGTAAAGTCGGACGGAAAAAGCTCGCACATACTTTCATACACGGCGACAGCTCGCTCAAGGTGGCCAAGGTCGGCTTCTAGGATATCTTTTTGCTTGTCGGTATAGCTGCGTTTATCGTGGCGCTCGTCCATTAATTTGGAGGCAATCTCTGCGGGCATTAATAAAACCAGACTCAGGTCGGGTTTAGGGATTTTTAGCATGTCGTATTCAAGATTATGTAGCCAGGTGAAGTATTCGTCACGCTCGGTGATGTCGTTGAACCTCTGTCCCTGATGAGCCATATTTGATCCCGCATAGCGATCGCAGAGGATAATCCTCCCTGCGTCCAGGTGTTGACGAATCGTTTTTGCAGCATGAAACCTATCAAGTGCATAGAACAGCGACGGAGTATATGCACCGAGTTCGTCAGCGCTGCCATAATTGCCATTGAGGTATTCGCGCACAAAAAACGAGGATGGCTCCTCGTATTGAGGGAATTTGTAGACGACGAT
>CBIFWO010000042.1:0-2541 GCA_966186595.1 uncultured bacterium
TCACGCCACGTACCCGTGTACGATACGGGGTCATACTTCGTCGTACTGTCATATCCAACTGCATCGTGAGAATCTTTGTAGCAAATCATCGTGCGGCGATTCGTGTCAGCCGGATCAAAACGAACCCGCCAGAGGGAGGTATTCCCTGATAGGAATATGACGTTTGTATTAGCTGCTCGTGCATCCTCATAGGCATCACGCATATTGTCTGTCCAGTATTCGCTGTGGCCTTGGGATACTGCCACCTTGAAGCGTGAGGGGATAACAGGATTCTTATCAATATCAATAGAGGTAAAGTAGGCTAAGTCGTAACCATTGCCTTCTAGGAAGTTTACGAGGCCGCTTTCCGACTCCCAATAGTACGTACCGGGATTGGCACCAACGGTTCCAATTGGACGATCAAAGGAAACCGCAAATGCCCTTCCTGATATCGATACTGTTGGCGCCGTTCCATAAATACTACGACCAGTGTAGCCCGCATAGCCGTCACCCGAGTCGGTTCGTGCACCCCATACGTTATATGCTTGCCAGGTCAGGTCTGCCGTTGCAACCATCACCTTATTTTGTTGCGAGCCGGGAACAGGAGATTTCACCACGAATATACCTTGTGCTACAAAAGACGAGTTGTCCGTTCGACGCATGTTATAGACATAGACGCCCGGCGTAGCATCCGATGGAATGGCCCATGTAGCCGTTGTTCCCCATGCACATACCGCTCCACCATAGCTATTAATCGTTGGGGAAGGCTGAACTGTAGGAGTACCTGAAATGGTGGCCTTGCGCTTCGCTCCAAAACTTGGATAGCCATAATACCCATGGCGAAAAACCTCAACATCAAAGCCAACGTTATTCGAATCTACTTTAAAGTTAACTGTGTCACCAGGATTATATGAAAGCAAATCAGTATAGCCAGCGATATTCGAGTTGGTAGTCGCCCCGAACCAGACGCCGCTCTGAGATCCCGGAAGTGAATTCTCTACAGCAATGGCATTCGGATAAGGGTTAGCGTATGTCGGTGTACCTGGTGCTAGATTTTCGTACGCCCATACAACATTTTGATAGTTACCCCCCACAATACGTGATGACTTGGCACTAAACGTCCCCGCACTAAGCTGGTCAGAAACGCCAATCATTGACCAATAGATGCTTTTTGAAGCATCCGGGCTGATATACTCATTCGAGAATTGCTTTCCGGCAGGTTCCAAGCCCCAGAATTTTCGGGCGGCATTGTTCGTATCCTCATTAACTGTAAACATGCTAAAAAGGACTGACGCGCCTGACGTGGTCACGCTTTGGGTTCCCATCTGCCAGTCGCTATCGCGAGTCACGCTCGAACCAGTTTGGGTTGCGCCAGCAATGAAATTACCCAGCGTCCCTGAAGCAAACTCAAAGATCATTCCATCCACGTTTTCTGGTCCGTTAAGCGAAATCTCGATTGTCGTCGTTCCGCCGGTTGCATCAACAATATCCTGTGCCGCAACTTCACGGGTAGAAAGCGACTGTGTTCGTTTCGTGAAGTTCGTTCCGCCAACACCTAGTTTAGCCGTAATAACAGCTCCACCACCCGCAACACAGACTAATTTAGAGTTCGCCGCTGTCGTCGGGATCGTCACATTAAAAGAGGAGACGGCTGTAGTAGGGCTCTTGAACCGAGTGAAATTAAGGAGATTCGCCATAGGTGTATTATACCGTCTTGGTCACTATTACGGACACTGTCAGATCCGCACCCGCAACAGTTGATCCAACTTGATCGACATCGACAGTGAGGTAATCCCCCGCCACGAGTGATGTTACATCAGGGGTAGTACCAGGACCCCCCGCATTAGAGCCAGCCGTAACCGTAGGACGATTACCCTGGGTCGTGTAAATTGTCGTTCCGTTTTTGTTGACGTCAACAATAAGGTTCGCGCCGGTTGGGGCCGTACCCACCATCACTCGTGCACCAACAATTGTATAAGTTCCGTCGATTGGAAGTCGCTGCGTACCGGTAGTAACGGTAAGCGTTCCCGTCTTAAAGAATGATGTCAGTGAAAAAGTAAGCATGTGGGTGTGGTTACCAAGCGCCACCGTCGTTCCACTCGTTCCGGTTGGAATTTGAGCAATAGGAACCTTCGTCGTACCATCTAGCGATGCATAGCCGCTAGCTGCTCCCTTGTTCGCCGTCTGCTCGGCACCTGTAATACGAGAGTCATTCCCCTGCGCAATTGTTCCAGCCGTTGTGCCGAAGTTTGCCGTAATAGTACGATTAGTTGAAAGGTCGCCACCGCCCGTCAGACCAGTGCCCGCGGAGATAGTAATAGAGGTATTCGCTTTGTTTGCCAGTCCTGGTACCGTTGGCGACGTTGCCGTTCCAGCCAGATCGCCCGCCAACTGAACAAGACCTTTGGTTGTTGTCGTGGCGTCCGGAGAGCCGGCCGCACTCGTCCACTCAAAACCACTGGCCACACCTGAATTTTTCGTCAGAACTTGACCATTTGTGCCTGAGCCAGCCGCGAGCTTGGCGTTGGTAACAGAGTTATCCTGAATCGCCGAGCCATCAAC
>CBIFWO010000043.1:0-2213 GCA_966186595.1 uncultured bacterium
AGATGGTGCGGCCGGGGCGTTGCCACTCGCAGAGTATGCCGCCGAACTAAAGAAAAATGGCAAGACACTGTACGGTCGCCTTCTTGAGTTGTATGTTCAGCACGGTCTCTATGTCGAGAAGCTAGCAAATGCCTATTTCCTGGGAGCAAGTGGATTCGAGACGATGCAAAATGTAATGGCGAACTTACGGAAAAATCCGCCCACTCATCTAGGCGATCATGCGGTAGCGGCGATTTTGGATTATCAAACACTGGAGCGGCGTGAACTGACGAGTGGAAATGTCACGCTAATCGACTGTATCAAGGGTAACGTTGTTGTACTGGAGTTGGATGGGGATTCGAGGCGGCGCGTAACGATTCGTCCGAGCGGCACAGAGCCAAAGTTAAAGTTTTACATTCAATGGTTTGATCAAGTGAAAAATCCTGAGGTGGTACATGAGGAATATCAAGCGATTGAGGCACATCTCGGGTCGCTGTCGAAAACACTTGAGGGCATGCTGTTGCAGTAATCGGTTATGAAACTCGTTTCACCTCTGGAAAAAGTAAAGGGCGTAGGAGTAAAGACGGCCGAGCAATTTGCCCTGGCCGGACTCTATTCAGTGGACGATCTGATTAATTTTTTGCCTCGAACACACGAGGACTTTTCAGAAGTGGTAAGGATCTCTGATATTCATCCGGGTAAGGTAACAATAAAGGCAAGGTGTGAGAAAGTTTCGACTCGCCCTGTCCGGCGTGGACTTCGTCTGACAACGGCTGTTCTGGCAGATAATAGCGGCAAGCTACAGGCAGTGTGGTTCAATCAACCTTATCGCGAAACGCAGCTAAAGAGTGGTGATGAATTTTACTTTTCAGGTGAGTTCGAATTTAACTACAACAGGTATCAACTGACCAATCCAAGCGCTGAAAAGGTGAGCGAGATGCCGGTGCAGACCGATCGGCTTTTGCCGGTGTACCGGGCGATCAGGGGGCTGAAGAGCCAGGTGGTACGCAAGATCCTAGCTGAACTTCGACCCCTCATGACGATGTTGTCAGAGACGCTGCCCGAAAATATAGTTCGATCAGAAAAACTTATGTCAAGATCTGATGCGATGCTCGGGATGCACTTTCCAAAAACGTCAGATGACATCAAGAAGGCGCGGGAGCGCCTAGCTTTTGAAGAGTTATTTCAACTCCTATTGGCCAGTCAATTGAACAAGCAAGAAAATGCCAAACTGATTGGCTGGCATATCCCATTTGACCAGCCGGTCGTTGCTTCTTTTGTGAAGGAACTCCCATTTGAGCTCACAGGCGCCCAGCGGCGGGCAGCATGGGAAGTTATTCAGGATTTTGAAAAAAAGACGCCGATGAATAGGCTGCTTCAGGGTGATGTAGGTGCTGGTAAGACAGTTGTGGCGGGACTGGCGGCCAGGCAAGCGGCGCATGCTGGATTTCAAACGGCCTTTATGGCACCAACCGAAATTTTGGCGTCCCAGCATGCTGAAACGCTCAGGAAAATGCTGGGACCCTTTGGTTTGACCGTCGGCTTGCTGACCGGAAGTGTGAAAGGCACTGCTCGCCAAACACTTTACGAGCAAATTAAAAATGGAAGTGTTGATGTCGTGGTGGGTACGCACGCACTTATTCAACAAGGGGTCGCATTTCATAAATTAGGATTCGTGGTCATTGATGAACAACACCGTTTTGGAGTGCAGCAGCGGCAGGAACTATTGAAAAAATCTGAATATATGCCCCATCTCTTGGCCATGACGGCAACCCCGATTCCTCGTAGCCTAGCGCTCACGGTATATGGCGAGCTTGACGTGAGTATCCTGAACGAGCTGCCTCGGAACCGCAAGCCGATCAAAACTAAGATTTGGTCACCAAACAGTAGGCCACAACTTTATGACATGATCGATATCGAGATCGCAAATGGGCGGCAGGCATACGTTATTTGCAGCCTAATTGATGACAACCCGGACAATGAGATCAAGAGCGTCGAGGTGGAATACAAACGATTACAGAACTCTATTTTTAAACATCGAAAGATTGGATTGCTGCATGGCAAACTGAAGTCAGATGAAAAAGATGCTGTCATGAGCAAGTTTGCCGCCGGTGAGCTTCACATTCTTGTTAGTACTACTGTTGTTGAGGTGGGTGTGGATGTTCCAAATGCGACAATAATGATGATCGAGGACGCTGACCGTTTTGGCCTCAGTCAGCTACATCAGCTACGGG
>CBIFWO010000044.1:0-2112 GCA_966186595.1 uncultured bacterium
CGCGTCCGGTCAGCTTCGCTAACCGCCGAGCTACACCATCACCGGGGGCACGACCCGCCACCAAGCGCAAGAACGGCGAGAACAGCCGGACCGTCATGCGCAAAGCCTAGAACCTCAAGTGCACCAATCACCGCTAGGCTTAAGAAAACCGGAGCCCCCCAAGCAAAGCGCTGCGCGAAGGCGAACACCGGGTTGTATCTTCGGTTCGCCCAGTCCCGATTCATCCAATTGACCAGCGCACGAAACATGGCACGTCGCTCCCTCGTCACCACCTTATAACCTACTACCAACGTCCGCAATTGGGCGACTCTCGCTGCCTGCTGTTCATCTCGGCGCGTCTGCTATCGCTGGTCGCGCTTCCGATACCCGTCGTTCCGCGAACCACCCTTCCTTGCCATTCAAGACCGCTCCTGACCCGACATATTAATAAATAGGGTCGCAGCCTGACAGATCAGGAAAGAGAGGTAGCGAGGCCGGTATAGGCGGCTCTACGACATTCGCGTCAAACGCCGATACGGTAGCCCACTCCACCCGAAAATTTATTATAGCTGCGCCACGATCAAACTGGACGATGCCAGCACCATGCCGGGCTACGTCGAAGCGGCAGTGTAACTCTTCGTCATAAGAGCCGACCAACAGCGTTCCATCGCTAAAGCCAACCAGAAATCTGTCATCGTCTTCATACGGTACGGACAGCACTGTCTCCACATCACCTGACACCCGCAACCGGCAGCTTTCAGGAACAGCTTCAATTTTTACGCCCACGACAAAGAATCTCCTTTCCTACACAACATAGAAGAGAACATATCAAGAACATAGCCAGCAAGAATGGAGTCGGCAATGATGAATCTTGATGGATCGGTTCTCATGGGAGTTGCGGCGATCATCACCAGCATTGCGGCGCTGGTTAAGGCTGCGAGGGTTTGGAAAAGGTAAGGAAGCAGAACAGGTATTTACGCCAACGGCTTGTTACGTCATCAGGATAGCGCAGTCCGGTGAGTCCCGGCTGTGGAGGCTGGTAATCTCCTTGTTGTTCGTGGCCGGTCACAGAAATGTGGCCGGGCAGCGGGCGCGTATGTCCAGAGCTTTTAGCTTAAAGGTGTCCGCGCCCTTGTCCACGACCAGGGATTACCATGCCCGGCTTACGTCCGGGTCGCCTTCAACATCGAACGGGGGCGATATGTTTTTATTCCTACTGACTGTCTTCGCGGTTTTTGTAGGCTTGGTCATTTGGTCTATGGTCGCTAGCGATAACAAAAACCAAATTGTTCAAGATCAAAAGAAAGCATCCCTGCTCGCCCTCGAAAATTTCGCGCCGGAATTGATTTGGAGCGGGGCGGCAAATGGGTATGGATTGGCTATCGATCCGGCTTCTAACCAGTTCGCTATTTCGATCCCCGGCCATGAAGCTCGTATATATCATTTCTGCCAGTTGGTAGCAGTAGAAGCGATACGTGATGGCGAAACTATCACGACTACTAAAGGCAAGGTAGATATGAAGGGAGCAGCCGTAGGAACTGCTTTGCTAGGGCCAATAGGATTGCTTGCGGGAGCAAAAACATCATCAAGCTCTCAAACGACAGCTATGATTTCCGATTTGAACCTAAAAATATTTGTTAATGATTTTTACTCTCCTTCGTTCGAAATCAAATTCTTCATATTTGGTATTCCTCTTGAAGCTACTCATAAGTTTGTACAGGATGCAGCGCGTGAACTCGATGCTTGGTATGGCAGATTTCGTACAATCCTAAATGGATTAGAAAGAAGAAACTTCCAAGATATCGATCGTCTTAGTATCGAATACCAAAGTGCGGCTCCACTTCCTAAATACTGACCCCATACCTCTTAGAGCAGAGACAAAACGCCGATTATTTTCTGTTCTTAGTGCCGCCCTCGATTCATGTAATCCTCACACCCTTGTCTCGCTGACAATCAACCCTTTTGTGGGTGCTGATGGTAATGTGCGGCGCGATCCCTACATGCTCGCAAAAGCTTTCGAAAAGGCATTTGGCGGCAATCTCTGCCTCCGATTCCGGCACCATCAAAGCGTCATGCAATGTAGGCATTCGGTAAAGGCCGCAGATCAGGCGGCTTGGCGTTGATCCTCTGTGG
>CBIFWO010000045.1:0-1920 GCA_966186595.1 uncultured bacterium
ACCCAAAGACCGGCGACCAGATCGAGCGCAAGCCTGATGACAGCGAGCCTCTTGCGGCATTGGCCTTCAAGATCGCAACCGACCCATTTGTTGGTAAGCTGATCTTCATCCGCGTTTACAGCGGTAAGCTAACCGGTGGTAGCTATGTTCTTAACACCACAACCGGTAACAAAGAACGCGTGGGCCGTATTGTCCGCATGCACGCCGATAAGCGTGAAGAGATCGACATGATCGGTGCCGGTGACATCGCTGCCGTTGTAGGTCTCAAGGACACCTTTACCGGTGCAACCCTGGCTGATCCTGCTAATCCAATTGTTCTGGAGAGTATCTCGTTCCCAGAACCTCCTGTGTCAATCGCGGTTGAACCAAAGACTAAGAGCGACCAGGAAAAGATGGGTATCGCCTTGCAGCGCCTCGCCGAAGAAGACCCAACCTTCCGCGTTCACACTGACGAAGAAACCGGCCAGACCATTATGTCTGGAATGGGCGAGCTTCACCTCGACATCCTTGTTGACCGCATGAAGCGAGAATTCAACGTCGAGGCAAACATTGGTGAGCCACAGGTTGCCTTCCGTGAATCAATCAAGGGAACTGCCGAAGTCCAGGGTAAGCATGCCAAGCAATCTGGTGGTCGTGGTCAGTATGGTGATGTTTGGGTCAAGTTTGAGCCAAACGAACCGGGCAAGGGCTTTGAATTTGTTGATGCCATCAAGGGTGGTGTCGTTCCTCAGGAATATCGCCCAGCTGTCCAAAAGGGTATTCGTGAAACGCTTGACGGTGGTGTGATCGCTGGTTACCCAGTGGTTGACGTCAAGGCAACCCTTTACGATGGTAGCTACCACGATGTCGACTCAAGCGAGCTCGCCTTCCAGCTAGCTGGTCACCTCGCAGCCCGCGAAGGTGTTAAGAAAGCCAACCCAATCCTTCTTGAACCAATCATGAAGGTAGAGGTTACCACCCCAGAAGACTTCATGGGTGATGTGATCGGCGACCTCAACTCTCGTCGTGGCCGCATCGACGCCATGGAAGACCTCCAGGGCGGCGCCAAGCTGATCAAGGCATTTGTGCCACTAGCAAACATGTTCGGCTACACCAACGACATCCGCTCGATGAGCCAGGGTCGTGCAGCTAGCACAATGGAACTTGCGCAGTACGAAGAAGTACCACCAAACGTCGCGCAGGAAATCATCGAGAAGCGCAGCAAGTAGAAAAAATACACCGCCATGTGCGGTGTATTTTACACAAGTATAGGTAAGGTAGAGATGAGTCAAGAAGTAGTTAGGGTTGATGGAATTAAATGGTGGATTATTACACCCGCAAAGGGTGCGCGTGAAGTTACGCCCCTTTGTCCTGAGCATGACCTACGCTTAAGTTCGCATCCTGTGGGACAGGTATATGAATACGGGCGTTACCGTAGCCGTATTGACTCAGAAGCATTAGAGCTCGAATGCGCCGAAGGGCCTCATACCATTACCATTCCACGAGAATTTGCCAAGGAGAAGAAATACGTTATCGATAGAATCGACGCACTAATCTTTAAAGGTATGAAAACGGTTGACCTAGATGGAGCCTTAACGCCTATAGGTAAAGAGAAGCTTACTTCGAAAAATGGCAAATACTTTGTTACTACACAACTCATGGAATCAAAAAGGGGTATCCAGGTTGTCGTATATGCTGGTGAAAAAGGCAGAAAAGAGAAGACGCAGATTTTTATTGAACCGGAGATGAAGAGACTAGCTTTTGATCAAAAAGATCTTAATCCTACCGAAGTTTTTACAAAGCTCAAGGCTACCTTCGATGACGGCTCTAGCCATGAAATTCAGCAGAAAGCTAAATAATTCGTCCGTTCTCTTTACGAAGTAATATTTTCCCTGTATAATCTACCTCATACGCCAAGGAGTCTTATGTTTAAGATTGCGC
>CBIFWO010000046.1:0-1581 GCA_966186595.1 uncultured bacterium
TTCTCACTTACAACGTTATTGGCGCATTAATATGGGCGGTTGGCATTACTTACCTAGGATATTTCCTAGGTGAAGTCCTGACTCGTGCGGGATACCAGATTGAAGAAGTTATCCTTCCGATCATTTTTATCATTATTTTTATTTCGATTCTGCCTCCGGCCTTTCATCTCATCAAGGATAAGGAACGCCGTCGAGTACTGTGGGCTGCAACAAAGTTCCAGCTGGCAAAATTATCACGAAAAAAATAAATCGCACTCACTTCTTTATCTGTGGTTGATGAGCCGATGTTATAATCCAGCGACTACTTCGCAAAAGCCAGCAGGATACTTCACCTGAAGCAGTTCGGCGGCTTTTTTAGGAGCGAACCAATCATACGCCATATGCTCATCCGACAGCCTGACCACCACCTCATCAGGAACCGCACCAGCATAGATACTTAGTACAAGCCCAACGGACTCGTCATTGTCTATAGGGATGCGAAGATTAGAAAGTACCATACTTATATGTTGAATACGAGAAATTTGAGTGATACCCGTTTCTTCCATCACTTCCCGTTTTAGAGTATCATCGACAGAATCGCCTTTTTGAACACGGCCACCAGGCAGGTCCCAGTAGTTCCTACTTTCACCGCCAAGCCTTGTGGAATTGACTTGCAGTAACATTATCTTGCCCGTTGAGTTACGAAGGAGCACTTTTACGCCCAGATGAAACGTATCTTCGCTACTCATTTGACCGCCAGCAACTCGATAACATTATCATCGTGCGGAGCGAGCTTGGTGCGCATAAAATCAGTAAACAACCGCTCGTTATATGACTTGGCGTATTTGACTGTAAAACCGGCCATCTCTACATGTTCACGGATAGAATCTTCTGAATGAAAGTAGCGTACAGAGGTATGCGTTTCACCGGTCTGTCTATCAGTATGTACACAGGTGGTTAGACCCATTTTGGAATCGTATGTCGCCCTAGGGTTTTTGGCATCCGGGCAATCTATCGAACGAACTACGACAAATAGCCTGCCTCCCGATTTTAGTATTCGATACAATTCGGTCAGTGCCTTATCCAATTTATCCTTTGATAAATAATGCAGTACGAGACGTGCATAGATATAATCAAAATGATCATTGTCGTAAGGAAGAGACCCTGCCACATCCTCAGTTTTTATCTCGATTTGCCGTCCCAGATGTCTTTGGTCTGCCATCTTTTGAGCAAAAGCAACCCCCTGTTTGTCAATCGTCGTAGCCACGATGTGCCGCTCGGGATTTGCTTCTGCCATGCGAATTTCAGCTACACCACCTGTTGATATACCTACACTATAAATTTCTCGATCGTTATCAGTAAGAAGTGCAATACCGTTATCTTCGCTCTGCGACGCCTGGATATTCATTCCTCATCCTTTCAAAGATAGTTAAAGCAGCGTTGTCAGGTATTTGCCAGTAAAAGAATCCTTCACTTTGGCAATGGCCTCAGGTGTGCCTTCGGCAACGACCATCCCGCCACCAACACCACCTTCGGGTCCCATATCGATGACGTGATCGGCCGACTTGATCACATCCAAATTGTGCTCGATAATTACCATAC